>CAZBQQ010000044.1:19267-34202 GCA_964493965.1 uncultured Solibacteraceae bacterium | reverse complement strand
GCGCCGGGCTTCCACTGCATCAGGTCCGCGCGGGCGATCATGGCGCTCAGCGGCAGGCCGCTGGCGATGCCCTTGGCGGTGGTCAGAATGTCGGGTGCGACTCCGGAATGCTGCCAGGCCCAGAGCTTGCCGGTCCGGCCCATGCCGCACTGCACCTCGTCAAACACCAGCAGGATGCCGTGCGCCTTCGCGATGCGTGCCAGGTCTTCGAGGAAACCCTTCGGCGGCACCAGGTAGCCGCCCTCGCCCTGCACCGGCTCGACAAAGATGGCCGCCACTTCCTCCGGCGGAACGATGGTGTGGAAGAGCCGGTCGATGGCTTCGAGCGACAGACGAGCCGCCGCATCGCCGTGGCGGTAGGTGTCTGGATAGGGCACGTGATGGACGCCCGGAATCAGCGGTCCAAAGCCGCGCCGTTGGACGGCCTTGCTGGCGGTGAGGGACAACGCGCCCAGCGTGCGCCCGTGGAAGGCGCCCAGAAACGCGATGAACCGGGAACGGTGCGTGGCATGGCGGGCCAGCTTCATGGCCGACTCGACCGCCTCCGCGCCGGAGTTGCCGAAGTAAACCTTGCGCTCGCCGGGCAACGTGGCGGCCAGCCGCTCGGCCAGTGTCACCATGTTCTCGTAATAGAAATCGGTGCCCGACATATGCACCAGCCGGGCGGCTTGCTTCTGAATGGCCGCGACAACGCGCGGGTGGCAGTGCCCGGTAGAGACCACTGCGATCCCGGCACTGAAATCCAGGAAACGATTGCCGTCCACGTCTTCGACGATGGCGCCCTCGGCCGTGTCCGCGACCAGCGGATAGCTGCGCGTATACGACGGCGAGAGGACCGCATGGTCCCTCTCGATTACGGCTCGCGCGCGCGGGCCGGGCAGAGAAGTGCGCATCTCGGGGAGATCGGCGCGGACGGATTCACCTTTCGCCTGCATAGAACCCTCCTACCTTTCAAATTGTTTTAAGAAACGAAAACGGGCGGGTAACGCAGGGGGGACTTAGTCGGAGCCGAAGAGCCCGGGCCGGGAGGCGGCGGGCACGTTGTTCTGCATAACACTACTGTACCGCAAGCGCCCCATGGGCGGCGGATGCTGAAGAACGCGCGGAGATCTGGTTCGCATGTGGGGCGGCTTGTCAAGCGGCGCGCCGGTTGGCAACCAGGTTGGCAACCGGCGTTGAAGGCGGGTTGACAACCCGCCCGCAGGCTGCCAGCCTGCCCCACAGGCAAAGAACTACTTAACACGGCCTGCGACCGTTAGTCGCTGAAGACCAGCTTGGTCTTGGTGCCTCCCAGGTCAATCTCCTGGATCGTGAACTTGCCACTCGCCGCGTTCGTGAGTTGGACCAACGTCGAGCCGAACTTCTTGTCGCCCTGCTCCACCTTCACCGGGCTCTCAACGGACTGCTTGCCGTTGGTGATGACGACTTTGTCGCCCGCCAAATCCAGCCTGTAGCCGCCGGCCTTCAGTTCGGTACCCGCGACGGTCACCGCCTGGTTGAAGTTCACATCGTATGTTTTGGCGCTGGCAATTCCGAGTGCCGCCAAAAGAAACGAAGTCAGTAACATCTTGGTCATTGATCGCTCCTTGGTTGTTGTGCTGCGTGTCGCTCATTAAGACGAGGACCGCTAAGAATTGTTCCGAGAGAAAGCCGATTTAATTTGGCAGATTAAGTGCTAGGGGAAAGAAACGTGGCGGTCGCGGCCAGCGCGGCCTGCTGTGTCGCGGGCTCGTCTCCAAACCCTTGAATCCAGAGTACTTCATGGTCGCGTCGAAACCAGGTCCACTGCCGCTTGGCGTAGCGACGGGTATTCCTCTTGGCTAGAATTACGGCTTCCTGCAATCCAATTTCAGCCCTCAATACCTGGATCGCCTGCTTGTAGCCGTGGGCCTCGAGAGCCTTGCTGGTGCTGGCGAAGCCGAGCGAGAGCACGTTGCGGACCTCATCGAGCAGGCCGCCCGAGAACATGTCGTCGAGACGCGCGTCGAGTCTGGCGTAGAGGGCATCGCGCGGCGGGTCGAGGCCAAGTTTGAGCGTCCGGAAGCCGGCGATGGGATCGCGGCCGCGCTCGAACCACGCCGAGAGGGGCTCGCGGGTCGAGAGCAGCACCTCCACCGCGCGAATGAGCTTCTGGACGTCGGCGGGATGAATCCGGGCAGCCGAGGCACGGTCGAAACGCCCCAGGGTCGCGTGAAGCCAACCGGGATGCAAGGATTCGCGGCGCGCGAGGCGCGCTCTGAGGTGGTCGCTACGCGGCGGGCTGGGGCAGAGGCCTTCGAGCAGAGCGCGCAGGTAGAAGCCGGTGCCTCCGGCGACGATGGGCAGGTTTCCGCGGGCGGCGATCTGGGGGAGTAGCGCCCGGGCGGCGCGTTCGTATTCGCCCGCGGTGAACACCTGGTCCGGATCGAGCAGGTCGAACAGATGGTGAGGGACGCCGCCGCGCTCGGCGGGCAGAGGCTTGGCGGTACCGATGTCGAGATAGCGGTAGAGCTGTAGCGAATCGCAATTCACGATTTCGCCGCGGAAGCTCCGGGCCAGGCGCAATGCGAGCGCGCTCTTGCCGGACCCGGTGGGACCAACGACGGCTACGAGCGGGAGGAGTTGCGGGGCCTCGGCCATTCCCTACTAGTTTGCACCGGCGCGGCGGCGGTCCGCTCCCGTACCGCTGGGCGGCGGCACTGAAGTTCCGCGCGGGCTGAGGGTCGCCCTCCGTGGTCGGCCATCAGGCGGGACGGCCCGATCGCCACTTCTTCCAGACGAAGCGCGCCGGGAAGAACAGCAGACAGCCCCACAGGAGCAGGGTCGGGGCGGCGGAGATCAGGAACAGGAGCAGGTCGATGAGGCTGTCGGCCATGCTGCGGTAGCCTTGGATGGCGGCGTTACGAAAGCGGTTCCAGGTTGAATCGGGAAGCGGCTGAAGCTGAGCCTTGAAGTCTTCTCGAACGGTCAGGTTCACCGAGGCGAAGGCGACGCGGCTGGACAGGCTCTTCCTCTGCGCTTCCATGCTTTCGATTTCGCCGCGGACGCGATCGAGTTCGGTCTCGACGGCGAGGACGTCGGCGAGCTTGCCGGTGCGCTCGCGGAGAAGGTCGGTCAGCCGCTGGGCGGTATTGCGGGCGTTCGCCAGGCGGGCCTCGAGGTCCACGTACTGTGCCGTGACTTCCTCTCCGTTTTGCGATTCGGTTTCGACGCGGCCGAGTTTGCGGAGCTCGGCGAGGGCGGTCTCCAGTTGATCCGAAGGCACGCGCAGAGTGAGGGTGATGGTGCGGCCAACGCCGGACGGTGCGCTGACGTTCAAATCGGCGAAGTAGCCATGGTGGCGGCTCAGGATGGACTCGACGGCGGAGCGGGCCTGGTCGAAATCGGCGGCGACGAGGGTGAGGGCCGCGGTACGGGCGATCATGGGAGCGGCGGGGGGCTGCGCCTGTTGGATAGGCTGCGGTGGCGCTGACGGCGCGGTGACCCTGCCGGTGCCGGCGACCAAGGGGCCGATTGGCTCCAGCGCATGGCCGATATCCCGCGACAGCGCTGACGGCATCCGGGCGGGAGAGTCAGCCGCGTAGAAACTCCGTGGCGGTGCGGCCATCCGTCGTTGGGGAATCGCGAAAACCGCAACCAGCACCAGAGCGGTCGCGAGCCCCCAAGCCCATAGAGGCACGCCACGGACTTCCCAACGCGGGCGAGCGCGTTCCTGGAGGGCGGCGGCGAAGCGGGGAGGGATCGCCGCATCGGCTGGCGGAACCTCCCACGCCAGCAGCTTGTGGGACACTCCCTGGAGATCGCCGGCCAGCCTCTGGCATTCCGGACAGCCCTCCAGGTGGGCCGCGGTCGAGACAGCGCGGCCGGGCGGAAGCTCACCGTCCAGGTAGGCCATGAGCTCTTCCGGTTCGACGGGATGGTTGGTCTTGGCCATCTCACACCTCCTCCGGAGCCGGCTTGGCTGCGACGGGCAGTAGTTGATCTTTCAGCGCCATCCGTGAGCGGAACAGCCTGGAACGGACCGTGTTGACCGGGAGCCGCAGCAGGCCGGCGATCTCCGCGTAGCTGAGCTGCTCGTATTCGCGGAGCATCAGAATCTCGCGCTCCTGCGGGTCGAGCCTGCCGATCGCCTGGCGCAGCCACAGCACCTCTTCGGTGGCGTCGTCCTTGCCGGGCTCCGGGACCGCGGCGGCTGGCGGCGCGTTTTTGGCCTGGCTCCGCCGCTCGGCCGCCAGGAGCTTCAAGGCGATGCCGTAGAAGTAAGTCCGGACCAAAGCCCGTGGCTCGTAGCGCGACCTGGCGCGGATCGCCGCGAGGAACGTTTCCTGCGTGAGGTCCTCCGCGCGCTCATTCCCATCGAGGCGCCGCCGGAAGAAGCCGTAGAGCGGGTCGCGGTAGCGCGCGAACAACTCTTCGAAGGCGTCCCGCGATCCGCGTTGGAATTCGAGCATCAGGGCCTCATCGCTGGTCATACTTTCCTGACGGTGGCTGCGCGCGCCTGTTCATACCTGTAATGCCACAACCGGGCAGGAAGTTCCACGGTTTGGGAAAATAGCCGCGATGAGACTCTCCATCGCCGCACTCGCTTTGCTCCTGGCCGCAGCCGCCTGGGCCGCCGGGCCGGACACCGTGGCCGCTACGCCGCCGATGGGCTGGAACAGTTGGGACTGCTACGGCACCGCCGTCACCGAGGCGCAGGTGAAGGCCAACGCCGACTACATGGCGAAGCACCTGAAGCAGCACGGGTGGCAGTACGTGGTGGTCGATATACAGTGGTCCGAGCCGCACGCGCAGGCGCACGGCTACCGGGCGGACGCCGAGCTGGCGATGGACGAGTACGGGCGGCTCATCCCCGCGGTGAACCGCTTCCCTTCGTCGGCGGGCGGGCAGGGCTTCAAGCCGCTGGCGGACTACGTCCACTCGCTGGGCCTGCGGTTCGGCATACACATCATGCGCGGCATTCCGCGGCGGGCGGTGAAGGCGAACCTGCCTGTCTCCGGGAGCAAGGTGCGCGCGGGCGACATCGCCGATCCATACTCGCTGTGCCCGTGGAACAGCGATATGTACGGGGTCGATATGAGCCGCGCCGGCGCTCAGGACTACTACGATTCGATCTTGAAGATGTATGCGGGATGGGGCGTCGATTACATCAAGGCCGACGACATCGCGCGGCCGGCGCATCGCGAGGAGATCGCCGCGCTGCATCGCGCCATCCTGAAGACGGGGCGGCCCATCGTGCTGAGCCTCTCGCCGGGGCCGGCGATGGTGAAGGACGCGGCGTTCCTTGGGGAGAACGCCAACATGTGGCGCATCTCCGACGATTTCTGGGACGACTGGAAGCTGCTGCGGCTGAACTTCATCCTGATGTCGATCTGGAGCGGCATGGGGCGGCCGGGCGCGTGGCCGGATGCCGACATGCTGCCGCTGGGGCGCATCGGCATCAGCGCGGAGCGCGGCGAGGATCGCATGACCCGCTTCACGCGCGTGGAGCAGCGCACGCTGATGAGCTTGTGGTCGATCGCGCAATCGCCCCTGATGTTCGGAGGCGATTTGCCGAGCAACGACGAGTTCACACTTTCGCTCATTAGTAACGACGAGGTGCTGGCTGTCGATCAGCGGGGCGCGCACGGCCGCGCGTTTGCGGAGGGCGGCCCGAGCGTTGTGTGGACGGCCGACGCTGTGGGGTCGGACGCGAAGTACGTGGCGGTCTTCAACTGGGGCGAAGGAGGGGCGATCGACATCCGCGTGGATTGGCGTGCGCTCGGGCTGCCCGGGAGGTGCGTGCTGCGGGATCTGTGGGAGCGGAAGGATGTGGGGACCATCGAGGGCGGGTATGCGTTTCGGGTTGAGCCGCACGGGTCGGGGTTGTATAAGGTGAGTCCGGCGAAGTAGGGGGACGGTGCAGGGTACTGGAATCCCGTAGTATGATGAAGTTGGAATTTGAGTGGGACGACGCCAAGGCTGAGGCCAACCTGAGGGCTCACGGCGTGAGCTTTGAGTTGGCGAAGACAGTCTTCAAGGACCCCTTTGCCATTGAGCGCCTCGACGATCGCGAAGACTATGGCGAAGAACGGTTCGTCATTATCGGCATGGCTGCGGGTGGTGTGGTACTGTTTGTAGCCTGCAGCGAGCGCGAGGGCCGCATGCGCATTATCTCAGCGCGGAGAGCAACGCAAAATGAACAAGACGAATACTTCCGGCAGAACAGCTAGTCCGCCACGGCCGATGACTCCGGAGGCCGTGGAGCAAGCCGCTCGAGCGGATCGCGATGCACAGCCGCTCACCGAAGCGGACTTCAGGCGGATGCGCCGCACGCCCCAGGTGAAAATCATTCGGCGTGCCTTGGAACTGACGCAAGAGGAATTTGCCGCGCGCTACCACATTCCCCTTGGCACGCTGCGGGACTGGGAGCAGGGCCGCGCGGAACCGGACCAGCCCACCCGCGCCTATCTGACATTGATTGCCCGCGATCCCGATCATGTGAACCGGACGTTGAATCGAAAGGCGAGCTGAACAAGACCGTGAGCAAGAAACCCATCAAGAGCGACTTGGCGAGGATTGACCGCATGCGGGATGCCGATATTGACTACTCCGACATTCCGCCCCTCGACAAGACGTTCGTCAAGAAGGCTACGGTCGCCTGGCCGCCGGCCAAGAACCCACGGTTCCGTTTTGACAACTGACAGGCGCTACAGGTAATAGCCGAGCCCGCTGAAGATGATGCGGTGTGAGCCGTCCTGGACGCGGTGGACCTCGATCCAGTGGTCCTCATACGCGTCGCCTCGCAGAACGACATCCGGCCTCCCGTCGCCGTCTACGTCAGTCAGATCAAGGAGCGACCATGTCGTGACCGGAGCCGCCTCGGCGTCGGTATTCTGGAATGGTACCTCCCGCAGAACAGCTACCTGTGAATCTCCCTCGATTACCACGATCGCCTGGCAAAGCGTGACACTCGACCCTGCTAGGCGTTCATAATAGCCTTCCGCCAGAGACCATCCCGATGACTTTGATTTCCAAACTGTGAAGTACGTCCGGCCATCTTCGGCGGCGGGCAAGCCGAGCTGCCGCAGTTTGCGTACGAGAGCCGCGCGGACGTCGGAGGGGGGCTGTCCATACTGCTGACACACATTCCGTTCACAACGAAAATGCGCGATGACATCGATGCGGCTTGTCGCGGGACTTGGCTCTTTGATGTCGCAGCTATCGTCGGGTCCGTTGCCGAACGGAGCTGCGCCGCAATAATGAGCGTGGACGAACGACTTGATTCGCTGGCAGTGAGCACTCGTGCACGCGGGACGGCGTGGATCCGCATCGGCCGGTTCGGTGGCTCGCGCGCCGACAGTGAGGAGCAGCGCCAGCCCTGCAAGAACGGGAACTCGCGCCATGGGTTACCTGACCGGCATTTCCTGCCGCGCCGCCTTCGAGGGCAGGCGCCCCACGAACTCGCCGATGCGCCGCACCGCCTCCATCAGGTTCTCGTACGACGACGCGTAGCTGAAGCGGACGTAGCCGTCGCCGTACTCTCCGAAGGCCGAGCCGCTCAGGCACGCCACGCCCGCTTCGTGCAGGAGGCGGTGAGCCATCTCGCGCGAGGTGAGGCCGGTCCCCGTGATGTTCGGAAATGCGTAGAACGCCCCGCCGGGCAACGTGCAACGGATGCCGGGAATCGAGTTGAGGCCCGCGCAGAAGGCGTCGCGGCGGCGGCGGAATTCGGCGACCATGCGCTCGACGTCGTCCTGCGGTCCGTTGAGCGCCGCGAGGGCCGCGCGCTGCGAGAAACTGGCGGTGCAGGAGTTCGAGTTCACCATCAGCTTGTTGACCGATTCCACCAGCCACTCCGGCATCACGCCGTAGCCCAGGCGCCAACCGGTCATCGCGTAACTCTTCGAGAAGCCATCGAGAATGATGGTCTGCTCTTTCATCTCGGGGAAGCTCGAGATGGAAACCGGCTCCGCGTCGTACCAGATGCGCTGGTAGATCTCGTCCGAGAGGACCATCAGGTCGCGGCCGCGCACCAGGTTCGCAATCGCGCGAACGTCATCGGCCGGGATCACGCCGCCGGTCGGATTCTGCGGCGAATTGAGAATCAGCAGGCGCGTGCGTGCGTTGATCTTCGAGCGCAGCAGGTCCAGATCCACCGAGAAGCCGCGCTTTTCGATCAGCGGGATCGGCACCGGCACGCCGCCGGCGAAACGGATCATGGATTCGTAGATGGAGAAGCCGGGGTTGGGATAAATCACCTCGTCGCCGTGGTCCACCAAGGCCAGGATGGAGAAGAAGATGATCGGCTTGCCACCGGGCACGATGCACACGTTCTCGGGGCCGGTGGAAATACGGCGCGTCCGCGAGACGTAGGCCGCGATGGCCTCGCGCACGTCGGGGAAACCTTGGGGGGGGCCGTAGTGCGTCCAGCCGTCGTCGAGCGCCTTCTGCGCCGCCTCGACAATGTGGCGGGGCGTGGGGAAATCGGGCTCGCCGAGTTCCAGGTGGACGATGTTCCGTCCTTCGGCTTCGAGCTTGCGCGCCTGCACTAACACATCGAACGCCGTTTCGACCGCGATGCGGCTCATCCGTTCCGCTTGCCTCATTGGTTCCTCTTTGTGAAGTACGGAACGCCGCCGCGGGTTTCGGCAAGCTCGACTTGGTCGTCGATTACAACGCGCTCCCCCAGGACTCGCCCCGTGACGCGTGAGCCGTCATCGCGAACCACGATCGCGATCTGATAAGGCGCCTCGTTCACGTAGGCCTCGGGGGCCGAGTGGACAACCGTTTCGGTGTAGACTTTCATGCCGCCCTCAGTATGGTCACCACGGCGCTGGCGCCGGAGCCGCCCAGGTTCTCCGCCAGGCCGAGCTCGTGCCGCGGGAGCTGCATTTCGCCCGCCTCGCCGCGGATCTGCAAGGCCAGGTCGCAAATCTGTCCCACGCCCGTCGCGCCTACCGGATGCCCCTTGGCTTTGAGGCCGCCGCTCGCGTTCACGGGCAGCGGGCCGGAGGGCAGCGTGCATCCTTCGGAGGTGTAGCGGCCGCCCTGGCCGCGAGGCGCGAATCCCAGGTCCTCCAGGGCCACGATTTCGGCGATGGTGAAGCAGTCGTGCAGCTCGGCGAACTCGATGTCGCGCGGGCCGACGCCCGCCATCTTGTAGGCCTGTTCGGCCGCGCGGCGCACCGCCGGGAAGGTGGTGATGTCGTCCTTCTGATCGAGCGCGAAGCGGTCGGAGGTCTGCGCCACGGCGGCGATGCGCACCGGCTTCGAAGTGAACTCCGCCGCGCGCTCGAGCGGAGCCAGAAGGACGGCTGCGGCGCCATCGCTTACCAGCGAACAATCGTAGACGGTCAGTGGGTCGGCCACGGGCTTGCCGGCCAGAGCCTGCTGGATCGTGATCACCTTGCGCATGTGCGCGTACGGGTTTCGGGCGCCGTTGGCGTGGTTCTTTACCGCCACCGCCGCCAGGTCCTCGCGCCGCGTGCCGAAGTCGTGCATGTGGCGGCGCGCGATCATGGCGAACAGGGCGGGGAAGGTCGCGCCGGCCTTCATCTCTCCGGCGACGTCGCCGGCCGAAGCCAGAATCTCAGCCACGCGCGGGGTCGTCTGCGAGGTCATCTTCTCGACGCCGGTCACCAGGACGAGGTCGTAGATGCCCGCCGCCACCGCCGCCCAGGCGTGGAAGAACGCGGTTCCGCCCGAGGCGCAGGCGGCCTCGAAGCGGGTGGCCGGGATTCCGTCGAATCCCAAGCCCTGTCCGATGTAGGGCGCCAGATGGTTCTGGCCCACAAAGGCGGGTCCGGCAAAGTTTCCCAGGTAGAACGCTTCCACTTGCGATGCCTTCACCTGCCCGTTTTCAAGGCACTTGCTACCGGCCTCGACGGCCAGCGAGCGGAGATCGCGATCGGGGAAAGCGCCGAAAGGGGTTTTGCCGAGACCGATGACAGCGACTGGTCTCATACTACAATCAGGATAGCGCGCCACCATGCCGGGGAAGCTGATGGTACAGGACTGTCCGTGTGGGGCGGACCCCCAGGTCCGCGCGGGTCCCCCCGGACCCGCTCTTTGCTGGGGTTCTCCACGCTCCAGCCTCCTTGTGCGTCATAAGGTTGTAGGCGCATGTCTAGCTTGGCGTGGGCGATCATGAACGAAGCGGTCGAGCCGGTACTCGAGGACTCGCTGGAGCGCCAGAACCGCTTCATTTCCGACAACTTGCGCCGCATCTTCCTGCTGGTCTACCGGATGGTGGGGAACGTCGCCGATGCCCAGGACCTGACCCAGGAGGTCTTCGTCAAGGCGCTGCAGCGGCGCGACCAGCTCAAGGACGAAGAGAAAGCCGCGCACTGGCTTTCGCGCATCGCCACCAACACGGCCATCGACTTCCTGCGCCGCCATAACCGCATCGCCTTTTGCGAGCTGGACGACATGCCGGAGCGGGCCGGCAGCTCGCCACTGGAAAGCCCGGAGGCGCGGTTGCTGCGCGCGGAGCGGCAGGCGATTCTCGAAGGCGGTCTCGAAACCCTCACGGCGCGGGAGCGTGCCGCGTTGTTGCTGCGGGATGTGGAGGGCCTTTCGGCGGAAGAGGTGGCCCGCCACCTTTCGTGTTCGAAGGCGACTGTGCGGTCGCACATCGCCAATGCGCGTGTGAAGTTCCGCCGCTATCTGAGCAGGAGGAAAGCGTGAGACACCCGGCGGAAACGGCGCTCGCGCTTTATGCCGGGGGCGACCTCGGCTGGTGGACGCGGTGGGGAATCGCGCGCCATGTGCAGGAGTGCGGCTCCTGCCGCCGGCAGGTGGAGGCGTTCCGCGGCGTGTGCGAAGCGTTGCAGGCGGAGCGCGAGGAAATGCCTCCGGGCCTGGAGTGGGGCGAAGCCGCCGCCGCCATGCGGGCCAACATCCGGTTGGGTCTGGCCGCGGGCGAGTGCGTGGCCGAGGCGCCCGAGCCCAGGCGGAGTCCGTGGCGGCCGGCGCTGGCGCTTCCGGTTCTGCTGGTGGTCCTGGCAGGCGTGATTCTCGAAAGCCTTCCGCAGCCCGTTCACCGCGCATCGGCGCCGGAGCAGGCGGGCGTGGTGCTCGATGCTGGACCGGCGGGAATCGGCGTGGAGCGGGATGGCCACGGCTTCCAGCTTCTGCGGCCGGCGGCAGCTGAGAACGTAGAGGTCTCGGTGCGAGGCGATTCCGTCCGCTCCCGGTATGTGGACGACGCGACGGGGCAGGTAACCATCAGTCATGTGTATGCGCAATAGCTCCCTATTGGCATTGATCGGCATCGCGGCGGCCTGGGGCCAGGCGCCGCGGCCGGCGAGTTCCGTGAAGGTCAACTTCCCGAACGATTCGCCGGTGGCGCTGGTCTCCGCCGATTGGGGGGAATCGAGGACCGAGGCGCGCGGCGGTGCGCTGCTGCTCGATCTGCACACGTCGCTTTCGCTGCGCAATACCGGGCAGGCGCGCATCCGCGGTGTCACCTTGCTGGTTCAGGCGCAGGAAGTCACCCCCGGCGGCAAGGCCTCGGTGACGGTGCCCAGCATGGACATCGGGCCGGGGGACACCTTTCCCATCCGCGTCGACCTGCGGCTGCTGCGCCCCATGTTCGGCGGCGGCCCTCTGGCCGAGATCACGCTCGATGGAGTGCTGTTCGACGATCTCTCGTTCTACGGTCCGAACCGTTTGAACTCGCGGCGGGCGATGACGGTGTGGGAGCTGGAGGCGCGGCGGGACCGGCGGTATTTCAAGTCCGTTCTGGAGGCGCGCGGGCCGGAGGGCTTACGCCAGGAGGCGCTGGGGACGCTGGCGCGGCTGGCGGACCGGCCTCAGCTCGACGTGCAGGTGATTCCGCGCGGGCGCACCACGACGGTGGCCAGCGCACAGGAACGGCCAATCGAGTTCGTCTGCCTGCACCTTCCGGATGCGCCGGTGGAGCCGATCAGCGGCCTGGCGCGCGTGGTGGGAGGCGAGGCACGCGCGCCGAGGATCGATGTGGTGAACCGCTCCAGCCGGGCGGTCAGCTACTTCGAAATCGGATGGATCATCAAGGACCGCCAGGGTCACGAGTTTCTGGCCGGCTCCGTGCCGGCGGCGGATTCCGGCTTGAAGCTGGCGCCAGGGGCCACGAACCAGGTGGCGGAAGGCGCCGCGCTGCGGTTCACACGAGCTGCCGGGCAGGCGGTGGATATCGAGAGCATGACGGCGTTCGTCACGCAGGTGGAGTTTGCCGACGGCACGCTCTGGATTCCCAGCCGCGCGACTCTCGATGCTCCTCGCTTCCGCGCCGTGCTGGCGCCTTCGCCCGAAGAGCAGCGCTTGGCCGATCTCTACCGCAAGCGTGGCCTGGCCGCGCTGGTGGCCGAGCTCAAGAAGTTCTAGGCTGGTGCTAAGCACCGAACCGCAGATCACCAGGCCTTCGACCATGTGAAGCTGTTCTTCGCCTTGTGGGGCAGGCTGGTAGCCTGCGGCGGGTTGGCAACCCGCCACGGCGCCGGTTCGCAACCGGCGCGCAGCTTGGCAAGCTGCCCCACATGCGAACCAGATCGATCTGGCGTCAAGGACCTAGCCCAGCCCGAGAAACACCCGCAAGCGATCCAACTCCGCCTCCAGTTCCCGCTTGAAGGCGCGATCGCGCGGCGGCGATTCGATGTAGCCGAGTTCGGCCTTCAGTTCGCCGTCGTTGACCGAGAGGTTGCCCCAGCCGATCACGCGGTCGCGCCACAGCAGCGGCAGCGCGTAGTAGCCGCGCTTGCGTTTGGGAGCCGGCGTGTAGGCTTCGAAACGGTACACCCAGCCCCAGAGGAGTTCGAAACGGTCGCGGTCCCACACCACCGGGTCGAAGGGTGCGAGCAATCGCAACATGTCCTGCGGCGCGCGGCCCGGCACTTTTTCATCAGCGGGCCAATACCAGTCGAGGGCACCGACGCGCGCATGGGAGAGCCGCTGTTTGGCCCTTTGCAGGGTGCCCTTCAACTCGCCTTGCCACTGCGGCGCTGCAAGGCGCAGCCGGCGCAGGAGGAACGACAGACAGGCGCCGGGCAGAGGCGCGTAGATGTGGACGGCGGCGTCGGCCAGCGCGTCGAGCCGGGCGCGGCACTCGGCTGGGTCGGACGGACAGGGATCGTGCTGGTGCGCGGCATAGATGCGAATTCCGGCCTCGCGCCGCACCACGCGCAGCAGGCCGCGGTAATGCATGGCATCGAGCAGATGCGTTGTGGCGTTCGACGAGCCGCCCCAGTAGTTCGTCACCCTGCCGTGCGAGAAATAGTCGTCCACCTCGCGCGGGTGCACGGCGCCGCGTTCGCGCACGAAGTCCAGCAAGAGCTCCGCCTGTTTCCTGCGCCCGGCGGGCCATGGCATAACGCCCATGGCGGGTACGTCGGCCTCCGAACGCGGATGCATCAGGGCCTGTAGGGAGCTGGTCACGAAACCGTAGTTGATGAAGACGTCTTCCGCGATGCCGAGCTTCGCGTAGCGGCGTTCGAGGTCGCCGGCGCGGTAGTCCTTGACGCGATGGCGCAACATCAGGTCCTGAGCGCGGGCCGGCGCGCGGATCGGATCGGCCTGCACGAAGCCCAACCGGTCAAGGGCGCGCTTCAGCGTGGTGGGCGCGAAGAGGCTGCGGGCGACGGCGAAGCGCCGCAGGTCGTCGAGGGTGATCGCCATGGTGCTAGCGGACGCCCCATTCCCACATGCCGAAGGTGGCGCTCTTGGAAAGCGGGAACCCCAACTGGCGCGCCAGCATGGAGGCCTGGCCGCGATGGTGCGCGTCGTGCGCGATCAGGTAGCCGAGGAAGCCCGCGACATCCGGCTTGAATCCTTTGACGCGGCCGTCGCCGGCAAGGGCCTCGGCGATGACCGTGCTCAAAGCGGCGCAACTGGTTTCCAGGGCGGCGATGACTTGCTCCTGAGCGCCGTCCTTCTCCAACTTGTCGGGCATGGCGCCTTGGTAGCCCGCGGCCTTCAGCCACATCAGGCGCACGTTGTGCATGTGTGCGAAGATGGCCGAAATGCTCCGGCCCTTTCCTCCCGGCGGTGGCATCTTCCACACTTCAGCCGCCAGGTTGCGGACCAGGTAGTGGTTGATGCGGTCATTGGTCGCGAAGCTGTTCAGCAGGGCGGCGGCGACATCGAACGCCTTTGCGGGTTGTGCGTTGGCTGGCACGAAAGGCCTCCTAGTGCGGGGTGATGCCCATCATTCTAGCCCGGCTGACCCTGGCCCCTGGCGCAACGCTCGACGGTGGCTCTCCACGGGGCCGGCGAGCTCATCGAGCAAATCTGGGTCAACCAGAAGATGCGTTCGCTTTATGTCCACATGTTACAGCACCAGCACCAGGCGCACGTCCATCACGTTGGTGCGCGTGGGACCGGTCATGAGCAGGCCGCCGGTTGCTTGGAAGAAGTGGTACGAATCGTTTTCGTCCAGGTAGCGTTGCGCTTCCAGGCCCTTGGCGGCTGCCGCGGCGACGGTCGAGCCGTCGGCAATGGCGCCCGCGGCATCGGTGGGCCCGTCGGTGCCGTCGGTGCCGCCACTCAGGACGACCATCCCGGGGCAGCCCGCCAGATCGATGGCCGCGGCGAGCACGAACTCCTGGTTGCGTCCTCCCAGGCCGCCTCCGCGCAGCGTAACCGTGGTCTCGCCGCCGGAGATGAGGCAGGCCGGGCGCCTGGCGGGGCGGCCGGAAGCGGCGACCTCGCGGGCGATGGCGGCGTGGACCTGCGCCACCTCCCGTGTTTCTCCCACCATGGTGGTGGAAAGGACCACCGGCTCGTATCCGAGCTGGCGCGCTTTGGCCTCCGCCGCGTCCACCGCCAACCGGTTGCTGCCCACGATGAAATTGCGGGTGCGGCGAAAGGCGGGGTCGGCCGCCTTGGGAGTCTCGGGAAGGCTTCCGCGCACGCCGGCCGCAATTCGATGCCGCACCGAGGCGGGCACGCGATCGCTCAGACCGTACTTCGCGAGCACGGACCGGGCGTCGGCAAACGT
>CAZBQQ010000044.1:17060-19167 GCA_964493965.1 uncultured Solibacteraceae bacterium | reverse complement strand
GCACGCGATCGCTCAGACCGTACTTCGCGAGCACGGACCGGGCGTCGGCAAACGTAGAGGCATCGGGCGCCGTGGGCCCCGAGCCGATCACATCCAGTTGGTCGCCCACCACGTCGGAAAGCAGCAGGGAAATCATCTTGGCGGGCCGGGCCAGCCGCGCCAGTTGGCCGCCCTTGATGGCCGAAATGTGCTTGCGCACCGCGTTCATTTCGTGGATGCTCGCGCCCGAGGCCAGCAGCATCTGGGTCACGGCCTGCTTCTCTTCGAGCGTGATCGGCGGCGCGGGCAGCGGCAGGAGCGCGGAAGCGCCGCCCGAGATCAGGCAGATGACGAGGTCGCGGCGGCCCGCCTGCTCGACGATTGCGGCGATGCGGGTGGCGCCGCGGACGCCTCGCTCGTCAGGCACCGGATGGCCGCACTCGTTGACCTCGATGCGGCGCAGGCGCGCGCTGTGGCCGTATTTGACGTTCACCAGGCCGCCGGCGATGCGCTTTCCAAGCAGCCCCTCCACGGCCGAGGCCATGGCCGCGCTCGCCTTGCCGGCTCCCACCACCCAGATGCGATCGAACGAACGGAGCGAGTACTGCCGTCCCCCAGCCACCAGCGTTTCGCCGATGAGCCGCAGGTGGCGCCGCACGGCCGCGACCGGATCGGCAGCCTGGAGCGCGGCGCGAAAAATAGCTCGGGCCTCTCGTCGGGCCACTACCAGCCTGGTCATCGGAAGATCGGCAGGGCCTCGATCGCCGCGACCGTCTCGAGCGGGTCGTCGGAGTGAATCTCGACCCGGTAACTGGCCCGGCCATACCCTGGCCTGCGCGCCTCGTACAGGGCGGCGAACGTTTTGGGATCGCGGGCCAGCGGACGGTGCGTCGCGCTTTCGACCCGCTGGCGGGCGCGCTCGAGCGGGCAATCGAGCCACACCGTCACGCCATGGTCCTCGAGCAGGTCGAAGTTCTCGGCGCGCAGCAAGGCGCCGCCGCCTAGAGCCATCACCGTGGGGCTGCCGGCGCGCACTCTGTGGACGCGTTTGCGGATGGCTTGCGTCTCGAGCTCGCGGAAGTGGTCTTCGCCGCACTGATCGAAAATGTCGGCGATCGAGATCTTCTGCTCGCCTTCGATCTCCGCGTCCAGGTCGATGAAGTCCCAGCCCAGGCGATCGGCGAGAAGATGGCCCACGGTCGTCTTCCCGCTGCCCATGAAGCCGACCAGGTATATGCCGGGTGTTCGTACCAGCTTAAGGATCATGCGCGCGAAGCCATAATGGTAGCATGCCCGAGAGGCAGTACCTCATCTTCGACGCCGACGACACGTTGTGGGAGAACAACGTCTACTTCGAGCAGGCCTTCGACGAGTTCGTCGCGTTCCTGGCGCATTCGAGGTTAGCGCCGGCCGAGGTGCGCAACGTTCTGGATGAGATCGAGCTGGTAAACCGCGAGATCCACGGCTATGGCGCGCGGAATTTCGGGCACAATTTGCGCCAGTGCTACCAGCGCCTGGCCGAGCGCGAAATCTCGGCGGCGGACCTGGACCAGGTGATGTCCTTCGCCGAGCGCATCCTGGAACAGCCGCTGGAGTTGATCGAGGACGTGGCGGAAACGATCGCGTTCCTGGCGGCGCGGCACGAGCTGATCCTGTTCACCAAGGGCCATCCGGAAGAGCAGGCTTATAAGATCGAGGTCTCCGGTCTGGCTCCGCATTTCCGGCACACGGCGATCGTGAAAGAGAAGGACGCGGAGTCGTTCCGCGCGCTGGTCAGGGAATGCGGGCTGGCTCTCGAGCGGACCTGGATGGTGGGCAACTCGCCGCGGTCCGACATCAACCCGGCGCTCGAGATCGGCCTGGGGGCGGTCTACATCCCGCACGCGCGCACCTGGACGCTGGAGACCGAGGAGATCCGCAACGGCACCGGGCGGCTGCTGGTGCTGGAGAGGTTCGCGGAACTGACCGGACACTTCTAGCCTCCAGTTCTTGTGGGGCAGGCGTCCACGCCTGCAGCGGGTCTCCAGACCCGCTTCTCGCCGGCCCCGGGCGGGGTGCTTTGTGGCCGGCTCCTAGCGAATTCCGACTTGTCCTTGCACGCTGTCGATCAGCTTCCTGGAGTCGTAGC
>CAZBQQ010000044.1:0-16960 GCA_964493965.1 uncultured Solibacteraceae bacterium | reverse complement strand
TAGCGAATTCCGACTTGTCCTTGCACGCTGTCGATCAGCTTCCTGGAGTCGTAGCCGGTTCCGGATTTGAACACCGTCTCGACGTTCTCGATGTCGTCGATTCGCTTTGAGGGATCGCCTTTGATCAACACGAGGTCGGCCTGTTTGCCCGGCGCCAGGGTTCCAATCCGATCCTGCTGTCCGAGGTAGATGGCGCCATTCCCGGTGGCGATTTGAATGGCCTCGACGGGAGTGAAACCGGCTTCCACCAGCAGCTCGACTTCACGTTGATCGCCGAAGCCCGGCAGCACGCCGCCGTTCCCGGTTGGATCGGGGCCGGCTAGCAGCAGGCCTCCGGCTTTGACGAACGCGACCTCGAAATCCATCTCTTTGCGCATCTGCGCCCCTCGGGGCGAGTCCAGGGGCACCTTCGCGCGCATGGTCAGGTAGCTTTGCGCCGATTCGGCGGACATGGCATTCAGAGTCCGCTGTGCGAGCGCGGGGCGGCCCGGCACGCCGGCCTCAAAGACGGGCAATGTCGAAGTTACCGCGACGTGGTGCGACACCAGGCTTCGAATCAGCTCCTGCACCGCGGGTCCATTCACATCCTGTGTTGCCCAGCTCGCGAGGCCTGTTGCCGGGCAAACGTCCGGTTTCTTGTCCGCTACGAATTCGGTGTCGGCAAAGACCGGACCGTGCTCGAAATCGTCGATGCCCAGCGCGATCGCTTCCGGCCAGGTCACCGAACAGAGATGCCCGGTCAGTTTCAGCTTGTGCGCGTGCGCCCGCTCGATCGCGGCGGCGAGCTCTTCACGCGTGATGTTCATGTAGGCCTTGAAGGAGGTCATGCCTTCCGCGGCCCAGTAGTCCACCATGCGTTTCGCGTCGTCCGGTCCGGCGAGTTCGTGCATCTGCGCAAAGCGCGTGGGCGCGCCTTCGAGGTAGGGTGCGGTGACGTCGATGGCCGGGCCGGGCATGAGGTTCGCATCGATGCGGTGCTTGACCTTCAGGTCGCCGTATGGCTCCACGCTGCCGGTGGTGCGCATGGTGGTTACGCCACACGCCAGATAGAGGCGTGGCGCTGTGAAAGCGATCTCGGCGACCAACAGGCCGGGCTCGCCGATTTTTCCGTCGGCCGCCTGCACCGCGAAGGAGGCGGTGTAGAAGAGGTGGTCGTGCATTCCCACCAGACCGGGGATGACCGTGTATCCGGAGCGGTCCATACGTTGCGCACCCTGCGGAATCTGGGCGGACGCGGCGGGGCCGATAGATTGGATTTTCCCGTTCGCGATGACGATCGACTGGTCGTCTTTCGCCGGTGCGCCGGTTCCATCGATGACGCGGACGTGCTCGAGGACGAAGACCGGTGTGTTGACGGTTACGAAGCCGGCGACGTCGCCCGGTTGGGTTTGGGCGACGGCGGTGGCAACCAGCAGAAACGGGAACAGCAGTGGGAGACGCATGGCCTTTGGTGCCAGTATACTTCGGGTGGTGGGCGGTTCCGGCTCCGCGCTGGATTCCCGCGCTGAAGCGTGCGCCACACTTCCCCCCGCGCTACTCTACAAAGAGTTCACAAGGAGGCACCGTGAGGCGATTCGTTTTCGCAATCCTGCTGGCGCTGCCGCTGGCGGCGGCCGATCAGGTCGCGACCGATAAGGGCGTGGTCGAGGGAACTGCCAGCGCGGATTCCAAGATTCGCATCTTCAAAGGCATTCCCTATGCCGCGCCGCCCGTGGGAGCGCTGCGGTGGAAGGCGCCGCAGCCCGCCGCGAGCTGGACCGGCGTCCGCAAAGCGACTGAGTTCGGCTCTCGCTGCATGCAGGGGCACATTTACACCGACATGATCTTTCGCGATCCCGGGCCGAGCGAGGACTGCCTGAACCTGAACGTGTGGACGCCGGCAGCTTCCGCCCAGGAGAAGCTTCCGGTGATGGTGTGGATCTATGGCGGCGGCTACGCGGCGGGCGCGACGTCCGAACCGCGACAGGAGGGCGAGAACCTGGCCAGGAAGGGCGTGGTGGTGGTCAGCATGAACTACCGCCTGGGCGTGTTCGGCTTCTTCGTCCATCCCGAGCTGGCCAAGGAATCGGGCCACGGCTCGTCGGGCAA
This sequence comes from uncultured Solibacteraceae bacterium, assembly GCA_964493965.1. GTDB lineage: Bacteria > Acidobacteriota > Terriglobia > Bryobacterales > Bryobacteraceae > DASWZN01. Next base: position 14,872 of record CAZBQQ010000044.1, on the reverse strand, counting down.
CTACGGCCTGATGGACCAAGTGGCAGCGTTGCAATGGGTCCAGAAGAACATTGCGGCTTTCGGCGGCGACCCCGCGAACGTGACTCTCTTCGGCGAGTCGGCGGGATCCTTCTCCGTCAGCGCTCAGATGGCGTCGCCGCTGGCCCAGGGCCTTTTCCAGCGCGCGATCGGCGAGAGCGGCGCTTTCTTCGGCACCTCGCTCGGCCTGAAGTCGCTCGCCAAGGCCGAAGAGGACGACGCCAAGTTCGCCGAGGCGGTGGGCGCCCCTACCCTCGAGGCGTTGCGGGCGAAGCCGGCGGGCGAGCTGCTGCAGTCCGCCCTCAAGCAGGGTGGGGGCGTGGTCCGGTTCGCGCCCGACATCGACGGCTGGTTCTTTCCCGAGACCGCCTGGGCTACTTACGCTGCCGGGAAGCAGAGCCACGTCCCGCTTCTGGCCGGATGGAACGCCGACGAGGGCAGCGCCCGGGCCATCTTCAAGAGCGATCCGGCGACCGCCGAGAACTTCGCCAAGCGGGCGAAGGAGTTGTACGGCGAAAAGGCCGATGCCTTCTTGAAGCTATACCCGGGGGCCACCGACGAGCAGGCCGAGCGCTCCGCGCAGGACCTGGCCGGCGATCAGTTCATCGGCTTCTCCACCTGGAAATGGCTCGAGATGCAGGCCGCCACCGGCAAGTCTCCCGAGTATCGGTACGAGTTCGACGATGCGCCGCCTGCCCCGGCCGGTGGCGTCGCGCGCGGCGCCTACCACTCGGCTGAAATCGAGTTCGTCTTCGGGGTTCTGGCCTCGAAGGATCTTGCCTGGAGGCCGGAGGATTTCAAGCTCTCGGACCTGATGTCGACTTACTGGAGCAACTTCGCCAAGACCGGCGATCCTAACGGCCCGGGCCTGCCCAAGTGGCCGGTCTACGGCGCCGGGGACGGGTACCAGGTGATGCACCTCAGCGCCACGCCAGGCGCGGCGGCCGACGCGCATCGGGGGCGCTACGAGTTTCTGGACGCGCAGATGTCCTGGAAGTAGCGGACGGCCAAAACATTACTAGCCGCCGATGAACGCAGATAAACGCCGATCGAAACGGAGACTTACCTATCGGCGTTTATCGGCGTTCATCGGCGGCTAAGAATGGCTTTTTCCCGCTCCGGCAGTTCCTGCGAACGGTTTTGCACTGTCACGCGTAGAACTATTCAGGAGCCGCCATGAGCACCTGGAACGATGTACGCTACTCTCTCCGCGCCTTGCGGCGCGAACCGGGCTTTGCCGCCGCCGCGATTCTGACGGTGGCGCTTGGCGTGGGAGCCAACACCGCGATCTTTTCGATCGTCAACGGGGTTCTGCTGCGGCCCCTGTCGTATGCGGCTCCGGAACGGCTGGTCGCGTTGCGCGAGGTGGTGCCGGCCTTCGTCAAGATGTATCCCACCCTGCCCGTGAGCGCGCGCCACTTCGTCGAGTGGCGGGCTCGCACCAAGTCCTTCGAGCGGCTCTCGGCCATGGACCCGACCACCATCACCCTCGGCGACGGCCAGGCCGAGCAGCTCGACGCCATGCGCGTCTCGGCCGATATCTTCCGGACGCTAGGCGTCCAGGCGGCCCTCGGGCGCACGTTTGTGGACGGCGAGGACCAGGAGGGCCATAACGGCGTGGCCGTCATCACCGACTCCCTGTGGCGGCGGCGGTTCCATGCCGATCCGCGCATCGTAGGGCAGACCATCCATCTGGATAGCCGTGCGGTGACGGTCGCCGGAATCCTGCCGTCGTGGTTCGAGTTTCCCAGTCTGCAGATCATGGAGACCGCGAAACCCACCACCGTGCACCCGGAGGTATTTCTCCCTGCGGTCTTCCGGAAGGACGAACTGGACACGTTGATGGGCATGTTCAACTACAGCGTCATTGCCCGCCTGAAGCCGGGAGTCCCGGTGGAGCGGGCCAGGGCGGAGTTGGACGTGATCGCTGCGCAATTGGTGAAGCAGTCGGGCGAGAAGCTGGAACTACGCTCGGCGGCGACTCCGTTGCTCGACTACATGACCGGCCGGTCGCGGCGCGGTCTGTTGGTGCTGTTGGGCGCGGTGGGCTCGGTGCTGTTGATCGTGTGCGTGAACCTGGCCAACCTGATGCTGGCGCGGGCAGAGCGTCAGAACAGGGAGGCCGCCATACGGACGGCGGTCGGGGCCAGTCCCGCCCGCCTGCTGCGGCAGGCCTTCACGCAGGCGCTCGTCATCGCCCTGTTGGGCGGCGCGTTGGGCCTTGGCGTGGCGTCGGCCGGACTGGGGGCGCTCGTGCGCAGCGCTCCAGCCGATATCCCCAGGCTTGCCGAGGTGCACCTGGATCTGCGCGTCCTCCTCTTTGCGCTGGGTATCACCACGCTGGCCGGCCTGTTGTTCGGCCTGGCGCCGGCATGGCACGCCGCGCGGACCGATCCACAAACCGCGCTCAGAGGTAGCGGACGAGCGGTGACCAGCGGCTCGGGCGGCCTGCGGCTGAGGAGCGTGCTGGTGGCTGCGGAAGTGGGCCTGAGCGGCGTCCTGCTGGTTACGGGCGCGCTGCTGATGACCAGCTTCCTGCGCATCATCCGGGCCGAGAAAGGATTCAGCGCGCCCGCCGTCTTGTCGGCACAGATTCAGATCCCGCGCGTGAAATACGCTGACGACGCGCAGAGCAACCAGTTCTACCGGCGTCTCCTGGCCAGCCTGGCGGCGCAACCGGGCGTCCTTTCGGCGGGGATCGGAACCCAACTGCCGCTCCAGGGCGAGACCTGGATCGACAGCGTTTCGCTGCCCGGCGACCAGCGGCCGAACTGGCAACAGCCCACCACCAATGTGCGCTTCATCAGCCCGGACTACCTGCGCACCATGGGCATCCCGCTGCGTGCGGGCCGGCCCTTCAACGATAACGATCCGGTCAGCGCCGTCATCGTCTCCGAGAGCCTGGCGCGCCTGCTGTGGCAGGGGCAGGACCCGGTGGGACGGAAGTTGATGGACGGCGAAAAGGAGCGCGACGTGATCGGCGTGGCGGGCGACGTGCGCGCCGAGCCGCACAAGGCGGCCGTACCGACGCTCTATCGGCCTTATTGGGATTGGGCTCCGCGGCGGGTGAGGGTGGTGGTGCGGGCGGCCGGCGATCCGCGCTCGGTGGTGGGCGCGCTGCGGGCGGCGGTGCGCAGCGTGGATTCCGAGGTGCCGCTGGCCGAGGTCCGGAGCATGCAGGAGGTGCTGGAGCAATCGGTCGCCGAGCGGCGGTTCCAGATGCTGCTGGCGGCCGCCTTCGCGGCCACGGCGCTGCTGCTGACCAGCCTGGGAATCTACGGCGTGGTCTCCTACTCGGTGGCGCGGCGGACCAATGAAATCGGCATTCGCATCGCGCTGGGCGCGCAGACTCACGATGTCTACGGGATGGTGCTGCGGCAGGCCATGACGCCGGTGGTCGCGGGTCTGGCAGCGGGCCTGGCTGGCGCCGTGGCGGCGGGAACGCTGCTCGCCAGCCTGCTCTACGAGGTGCGTCCGAACGATCCGGCCACCATAGCCGCTGTGGCCGTGGTGCTGGCGGCCGTAGGACTGGCGGCCTCGTTCACACCGGCCCGCCGCGCCTTGCGCGCCGACCCCGTGGCGGCCCTGCGGCAGGAGTAGGCTCGCCCGGCCCGGAAGCTCTCCGCGGCGGTCCCGCCAGGTCTCCGTCCCGCCCGGCTCCAAATCCCGTCTCAATCGTCTCCTGAAATCCTCTTGACCGGCCGATAGGTCCGGTAGGGGGAGACGCAGATGACCCAACGAGTGTGGCGGGTGCTTCAGGCGACCATGCTGGTGGCGGTAGTCGGACCCTGGGCGGCCCGTGCCCAGCAGGATCCGCTGCAGGGGCTCAACCAGACAGTCCGTGAGAAAACGGGCGGAATGTTCGGGTTCACGTTCGAGGAGCGAACCCGGTGGGAAGAGAAGTCCGGGGTCAGCTTCGGCAAGGCCGTGAACCAACAGGATATGCTGAGCCGCCTGCGTATCGGCGCGCGGTTCGATCCCACGGACTGGCTGACCTTTTCCGCCATGGGGCAGGACGCGCGAGTCCCGTTCTACGGCTCCAGGGCGCCCAACACCATGCGCGACACCATGGACCTCGAGGAAGCGTATGTGGAGTTCTTAGGCCGGCAGAAAACCGGGTTCGGGGCGTCGTTCGGCCGCCAGTTGCTCAGCTACGGCGAGACTCGAGTCATCGCCTCTACGTCGTGGGGCAACTGCGCGCGCAGTTTCGACAGCGCCCGCATGTATTACCGCACCTCCAGGTCGCGTTTCGAGGTGCTGATGGTTTCGCCGGTGAAGGTTCTGGTGGATTCGTTCGACAAGCCGGAGCTGGGCGAACGGATCTGGGGCACTTACGACGTCTTCTCCGACCTCTGGCACGGCGCCTCCGTCGATGCGTACGCGTTGCGGCACTCCGAGAACAAGATCGCCGGTTGGACCGGGGCGAGCACCCTGGGAACAGACAGCTTCGGCGGACGCCTGTACGGGAAGCTGCCCTACAAGTTCGCCTACAGCCTGGAGGGCATCGGCCAGGCCGGGCACGTGGGTCTTCTTACACAGCGGGCCTACGCGTGGTTCGCCGGCGCTTCGCGCGGCCTGAACGCGCTCAAGCGGCCCCTGAATCTCTCCGCCGAGTATAGGGTGGCTTCGGGCACCAGGCTGGGGGCGACCCGCAGTGGAACGTATGACCAGCTGATGGCCTCCAATCACGACAAGTTCGGTCAGGAAGACCTGTTCGGATGGCGCAACCTGAAGACCTTCAGGACGCTCGAGACCATGAATCTGAACAAAAGGCTGGCGGTCAACCTGCAGTATTCGAACGATTGGCTCTACAGTGCCTCCGACTCGCTTTACAACAGCTCGGGCAGCTCCATTGCTTTGTCGAAGAAAGGCACCGCGGGCACCCATGTGGGTCAGGAGCTGGATTCCTTCCTCACCTGCAAGGTGGGCGCGCACCTGTTGGGAGCCGGCTACGGCCATTTCTTCGCGGGCGAGTTCGTGGTGCACACCACACCCCATGTCAACCCGCGGTACTTGTACATCTTCCAGCAGTACTCGTTCAAGTAAGGGAGAAAAGTCATGCCGATTTCTCGGAATTCGATCGTAAGAGCCGCGTTGGCCTTCGGGCTGCTGGCGGCCGCGGGCTCCGCACAGACGCTGGCGCCCGAGGTTCAGGCCAAGGTGCAGGCCAAGGCGAAACAACTCAGCAGTTGGAGCACGGACCCGGTGATCGTCGAGGCGGTCAAGGCGCACAATGCGAATCCGCCCGCGGAGTATCGGGACATGACGCAGGAGAAGTGGAAGGCACTCAGCGTGCTCGATCCGTCCGTGCGCTCGTTCAGCAAGAATCCTCTCGGCCAGCACCTGAAGGCGAAGCAGGATGGCCAGATCACCGAGTGCTTCGTCTCCGCCGCCGATGGGACCAAGGTTGCGTTCCTGGCCAAGACGACGTTCTGGAGTCACAAGGACAAGGACAAGCACAAGGTGCCGATGGCCGGCAAGGTGTACATCGGACCGGCGCAACTCGACGACTCGACTGGTTTGTTAGAGGTGCAGGTAGGACTGCCGGTGCTCGACGGCGCGAAGCCCATCGGGTCGATTGTGATCGGGCTGGGAGTGTCGAAGCTGTAGTCCGCCGGCGCATACGGAGAACCATGACGATCTCGCGACAACTCGGAGTCGTAATCGCGGCGTTTGCGGTTGCCATGCCCGGCGCCGTGCTCTGCCTGTCCTACTCGCTCTCGGAAGCCGCGGCCGACGCGAAGCAGGTGTCCGCTCAAGGCAACCGGCAGACGAGTGCCTTGTTTGCGCTGACGGAAACCGTGTGCCGGGTCCAGGGGGCTGCCCAGCACCTGGTTCGGGAGAAGGACCCGGATGTGATGGAGAAGCTGATCGAGCAGGATCGGTCGCTCACCAGGACGGCCCAGGACCGGATGCGCGAGGCGGGAGCGGAGACGGGCGACGTGGCGTCCGCCTTTTCGGCCCTGCTGGCCGGCAACCGGGCGAGCGCCGAGCTGGTTCTTCACGGCGACTACGCGCTGGCCGAGGAAGCCCTGCTCGAACGCTCCGGTCCCGCCTTCGACCGGCTGATCGGGTCCATCAGAGAACTTCAGGCGGCCACCCGCCGGGCCGAGGACGCCGCCGTTTCCACAGCGGAGACGCGTGGCAAGCGCGCGCAATTCACCGTATGGATGCTGACCGCGATCGCGATCGCGGGGCTCGTCTTTTTCGCGGTTGTGGTGCTGCGAAGGGTGAACGGCAGTCTGCGCGGCGCGGCGGGGGCGCTGAGCCTGGCTGCCAGCGGCACCGCGGCCGCGGCGGCGGAGATCACTTCCTCCTCGCAGGCGCTCGCTGAAGGCGCATCGGAGCAGGCTACCTCGCTCGAACAGACTTCCGCATCGAGCGAGGAGATCGGTTCGATGACCCGGCGCAACGCCGAGAACTCCAGGCTTGCGGCCGGGAAGGTCGGGCAGGCGGCCTTGCGCGTGGCTGAGGCCAACGCCAGGCTGGAGCAGATGGTCGCGTCCATGAATGAGATCAACGCGGCCAGCGACAAAGTGGCGAGAATCATCAAGACCATCGACGAGATTGCGTTCCAGACGAATATCCTGGCCCTGAACGCTTCGGTAGAGGCGGCGCGCGCCGGGGAGGCGGGACAGGGTTTCTCGGTGGTCGCCGACGAGGTGCGGAATCTGGCCCGGCGTTGCGCCCAGGCCGCAGCCGAGACGGGGGGGCTGATCGAGGAGTCCGTGGCGAAGTCGAACGCGGGCAAGGCCAGGCTCGCGCTGGTTGACCAGGCAGTTCACTCCATCACGGAGAGCGCGGAGCAAGCCAAAGCCCTGGTAGACGAGATCAGCGCGAGCAGTGCCGATCAGTCGCGCGGACTCGCGCAGGTGAACATGGCCATTGCGGAGATGCAGCGTGTTACGCAGGCGTCCGCGGCACACGCACAGGCAAGCGCCGCGGCCTGCCAGGAGCTGCATTCGCAGGCGACGTCCATGGAGACGCTGGTGGTCGACCTGCGTTGTCTGGTCGGCGGCGAGACCTAGCGGGCCGCTCTTCACCGACGTCACCAGCCGCTCCCGAGTTCCGGCGCGCGCCGCCGGCCACCCCCAAGGTGTCCTTGGGAAGCCCGCCCCCGGGAAGCCTCCGCCACGGCCGCGCCTCTTTGCTATCCTCCATCCAGGTGGACACATGCGACTCTTAAGTCTCTTCACAGGCGCGGTAGCGGTTGCGACATTATCGGGCGCGGCCGCGCTCGCCCAGGACGCCAAAGTGGCCGGCGCCCCATTCGGCAAGGCCCCCGACGGCAGATCGGTCGAGCTGTTTACGCTGGCCAACAGCCACGGCATGGAAGCGCGCATCATGACCTGGGGCGCCGGTCTGGTCTCTCTGAAGGTCCCCGACAAACAGGGCCAGCTGGGTGATGTGGTACTCGGCTTCGACGACCTGGACGGCTATCTGAAGCACGACTTCTTCGCCGGCAAGGTCGTGGGCCGCTATGCCAACCGCATCGGCCAGGCGCGCTTCACCCTGGATGGCAAGGAGTACAAGATCGGTGCCAACGACGGCAAGAACTCCCTGCACGGCGGGAAGCAGGGCTTCGACAAGCGCCTCTGGACCGTGGTCAAGGCCGACCGCCACTCGATCGAGCTTCAATACAAGAGCCCGGACCTCGAGGAGGGCTACCCCGGAAACCTGGTGGCGACGGTGCGCTATACCGTCACCGACGACAATGAGCTGCGCATCGACTACACCGCCACAACCGACAAGGACACGGTGGTCAACCTGTCCAACCATTCCTACTTCAACCTGGGCGGGGCCGGGAACGGGACCATCCTCGACGAAGACCTCGAGATCAATGCCGACCGCTTCACGCCGGTCACAAAGGAGTTGATTCCGACCGGCGAGCTGCCGGGCGTGGCGGGCACGCCCATGGACTTCCGCAAGCCGGCGCGCATCGGCGCGCGCATTGAGGACGCCTACGAACAGCTCAAATTCGGAATGGGTTACGACCACAACTGGGTGCTCGACAAGCCCAAGCCAGGCTTGACGCTTGCGGCCCGGCTGCATGATCCCCACTCCGGGCGGGTCATGGAAGTCCTGACCACGGAGCCTGGCGTCCAGTTCTACTCGGGGAACATGATGTCGCGCCAGCAGGTCACCGGCAAAGGGGGCAAAGTATACGTCTGGCGCGGCGCGCTGTGCCTGGAGACGCAGCACTTCCCGGATTCGCCCAACCATCCGAACTTCCCCGGCACGGAGCTGAAGCCGGGCCAGACCTACCGCAGCACCACGGTCTTCCGCTTCTCGGTGGAACGAAAGTAGGCTGTGGGGCAGGACTCCAGTCCTGCAGCGGGTCTCCAGACCCGCCCCGGCGGCTATCGGAACTGGTCCGCCCCGCGGTAGACAACGCCGCCCTTCATCACAAACGCAACCTTCTCGACCACGCCGATGTCTTCGAGAGGATTGCCCGGGACCGCGACGATGTCGGCCCAATATCCGGGTTTCAGCGCGCCGAGCTGCCCTTGCCAGCCGAGTAGCTCCGCGCCGTTCAGCGTACCGGCCTGAAGCGCGGCCAGCGGCGTCATCCCGTACTTCACCATCAGGACGAACTCGCGCGCCTGGGTGCCGTGCGGGAACGGGCCGACATCGGAACCGGCCGCGATCGGGACGCCGGCTGCAAGCTGCTTCCGGAACTCGCGCGCGTGCATGTCGATCATCCAGCGCTCGCGCGCCGCGCGCTCCTTCGACGCCGCGTGCTCGGCGAAATACTCGAAGATCGTAAAGGTCGGCACGGCATAGATGTGTTTGTCGTGCATCAGCCGCATGGTCTCGTCACCCAGCTGATTGGCGTGTTCGATGGAGACCACCCCGGCTCGCGCGGCGTAGAGCGCGGCCGGTTCGCTGGTGGCGTGGACGGCGACATGGCTCGCGACCCGCGCGGCTTCCTGCACCGCGGCGCTCAACTCGGCTTCGGTGTATTGGTAGGGAGTGAAGAGCTTGCCGTCGCGGGACGTGTCATGGCTGGTCTGGTAAATCTTGATGAAATCGGCGCCCTCCTTGAACTGCTGGCGGATCACCTTCACCAGTTCGGCGGCGCTGTCGGCCTGGGTGGCATTGGGCAGAACGCGCTGCTCGGGGTTGTAGCCGATGGCGTCCTCGTGTCCGCCCAGAATGTCCACCGCGTTGCCGCTGACGCGCAGGCGCGGTCCCGGAATCAGTCCCTGCTCGATTGCGTTGCGCACCGCGGTATCGGCGGAACCTGCGCCCTCGGTGCCCATGTCGCGCTCGGCGGTGAAACCGGCCATCAAGTCGTCGCGAGCGGCCAGCGTGGCCAGAATCGTCCGCTGGGGGACCGATTCCTGGACGGTCTGCAGGTCCTCCGCCCCCGGATGCAGGAACAGGTGCACGTGGGCGTCGATCAGGCCCGGCAGCAGGGTGCGATCGCCCAGGTCGATGACGCGGGCGCCGACGGGATGGGTCACCGCCGTGCCGGCCTCCGCAATTCGTCCGTCTTCGACCAGGATTTCGCCCGGGGCCAGAATCTTCCCGGTGTCGATCTGGAGCAGTCGGGCGGCGTGGAGGACGATAGGCGCGGACGTGGATGGCCCCTGCGCCAGTGCGGCGGCTGCCAGGAGGCAAATCAGAACGGGGATGCACCGGATCTTGGTCATGTCTTTGGACGCGATTCTAGCACCGAAACGTCCGGCTGCTGCCAGAGGTGTTAGACTCATCTGAACATGAGAGCTTTTTGTGCGGGAATTGTGGCTGGAACGGTCGCGATTACCCTGCTGGCGCCGCCTCCAATGCTGGCGAGCGACAGCAGTGTATCCGCCTGGCAAAACCTCCGGCAGCTCTCCGCCGGGCAACAGATAGAAGTCACCAAGACCAAGGGCGGCACGGTGCGGGGAGCCTTCGTCGCCTTCTCCGACGAATCCATCAGCGTCCGCGAGAAACAGCAGGAGACCGCGATACCGCAGCGAGAGGTGTCGCGAGTCCGGCTGCGTCCGGCCAGGCGGGGCAGATACGCCTTGATTGGCCTGGGCGTTGGCGCGGGCGCCGGCGCCGGTGTGGGTGCGGGGATCGCACAGAGCCTTTCCAATCGGAGTGGCTGGGATTTCAGGAATCTGAAGCCGGCTATTATTGGCGTGACGGCTGGAATTGGCGCTCTGGTCGGCCTGGCTGTCGGCTCCGCGTTGGGCGGCAGGCACACCACCGTGTACCGCGCACGATAATGGAGGGGTGACCTCCGTAGCCCCCATGCTCTCGGTTCGAAACGGCGCTAAGGCCGTAGAGTTTTACAAGGCGGCGTTTGGAGCCGGCGAATTGTTCCGCCTTGACGCGCCGGACGGAGCGGTGGTGGCCCAGCTTTCCGTGGGCGGAGGCGAATTCTGGGTCGCCGACGAGTCTCCGGAGCACAAGAACTTCAGCCCCGAGTCTCTCGGCGGCGCTACGGCGCGGATGGTGATGGTGGTGGAGAATCCGGACGCCGTCTTTGCTCGAGCCGTTGCGGCCGGCGCCACGGTGGTGCATCCTGTCGCCGATCAGGAGTATGGCTGGCGCGTGGGCCGAGTCGTCGATCCGTTCGGGCATCATTGGGAAATCGGGAAACCGCTGAAGCGCGCCTAGTGCAGATTGCGGAGACCCGTGGCGCAGGCTTCAGCCTGCCGTGTCGGCACTCTTGCCGACACCTTAGCGTCGAGGCGACTCGACGCGGCACGCATGAGTGCGTGCGCCGCCAGCAACACTGCCTCGGGAGGGTGTTCCCGCTAGCTGCTTTTCGGGGATGCGACGAAACGGTAGCCCACGCCGCGCACCGTCAGCAGATGGCGGGGGCGGGCGGGGTCGCTCTCGATGTACCGCCGCAGGCGCACGATAAAGTTGTCGATGGCGCGGGTGTCGGTGTCCTCGTGCAAACCCCAGACCTGCTCCAGCATCTCCTTGCGGGATACCGACCGCCCTTCGCGGTCGATCAGGTAGCGGAGCAGGTTCGCCTCCATCAGCGTCAACGGCAGCACCTTGTCGCCGACTCGCAGTTCCAGCAGGTCGAAGTTGACGGACTTGTCCTCGAAACGGAAGGCGTCCCTGGCCTGGGCGCGCAGCCAGTCGCGGCGGCGCAGCAGGCCGCGGATGCGCGCGATCAGGATGGGGAGCTCGAAGGGCTTGGTGAGGTAGTCGTCGGCGCCCGCGGCGAAACCGCGCAGCACGTCGTCGGGATGGCCCCGTGCGGTGAGGATCAGCGTGGGGACGAAATGGCCGCCCTGGCGAAGTTCGGAGACCACCCCGAAGCCGTCGATCCCGGGCAGCATCACGTCCAGGACGATCACGTCGAAGCCGGGGGAACCCGCGGCCACCAGCTCCAGCGCAGCCTCCCCGGTCTCGACCGTGGCCACCTCATAGCCTTCAGCCTCCAGATTGAAGCGCAGGCCCTCGGCCAGGTGCCGCTCGTCTTCCACCACCAGGACACGGCTCATGGCGCCACCGGGAGTTCGAGCACGAAGGTGCTCCCGCGCCCCGGCCCCTCGCTTTCGGCCCAGGCCCGGCCGCCGTGCCGCTTGGCCACCGAGCGCACAATGTAGAGTCCCAGGCCGGTTCCCCTGACGGCGGCCGTGAGCGGCCCCGGCACGCGGTGAAAGCGCCGGAAGATGCGCCTCAGATCGGATTTTGGAATTCCGGCGCCCTGGTCGCTGACCCGCACCGAGGCGAACCCTGCACCTGCCGTCGTCTCCACCAGGACGTGCGGGTCGTCGCGGGAATACTTCACGGCATTCTCGATGAGATTGCCGATCGCCGCCCGCACCTCGTCCACATCCCCCAGAATCCGCACCGGCGCACCGGGGCGGTATGCCAGCGCCTCCGGGGAGAGGTGATGGAGCGTGCGGGCGAATGCCACGCAGCTCTCCACAACACCCGGCAGGTCGAACGCGGCGAAATTGACACTGCGGCTCGGCAAGCCCACGCGGCCGGCGTGCAGGACCTGCTCGATGGTGGCCAGCAGCCGGTCGCTGTCGGCCAGCATGATGCCGTAGAACTCCTTGCGCTTGGCTTCGTCGACCTCGCGCGTCTGGAGCGTCTGCAGGTAGAGGCGGATGGAGGCAACCGGGGTCTTGAGCTCGTGGGTGACGGCGTTGATGAACGCGTCGTGCTGTTCGTTGCGCCGGATTTCCCGGACCAGGAAGATAGTGTTCAACACCACGCCGCCGATGACGGTCGCGAGCAGCAACACCCCCAGAAACAGCAGGATCCCGGTGCGCCAGTCGAGCAGCACGCGGCCCACATAGAGCAGCGTGCTGACGGCAATCAGCAGGACGCCGAGAGAGATGAAGAACGCGATGGACTTGCGCCGTCCGGCGACGACCACACTTTCAGCTTATGCCGACAGGGCCGGTTCGTGCTCGGGCATGGTGAGGGTGAGCTTGGCGGGCTCCTCACGGCCTGGCAATGGAGTGTTGACTCGCGCCGCCTGAACGGCCTTGGCGATGCCCAGCCGCCTCAGCACCCGGATGGTGAGCCAGGTGGGGTCGAATTCATACCACGCCAGGCCGTGCCGGGCCGAGGTGGGATGGGCGTGGTGGTTGTTGTGCCAGCCTTCGCCGAAGGTCATGAGCGCCACCCACCAGTTGTTGCGCGAATCGTCGCGCGTGGCGAAGCGGCGGCGGCCCCACATGTGCGTGGCGGAGTTGACCAGCCAGGTGGCATGCAGACCCACCACCACGCGGACCGCGATGCCCCACAGCATCATGGGCAGGCCTCCGAAGGCGTACAGCAGGAAGCCCAGCACGATCATGGGAACCCAGTGGTAGTTGTTCAGCCACACGTAGAAGGGCTGCTTTGCCAGGTCGGGCGCGTACTTCGACATCACGCGCGTATTGTTGTGGTTCGTTTCCCCTAACAGGATCCAGCCGACATGCGCCCACCAGGCTCCATCGCGGGGCGAATGCGGATCCCCGGGAAGGTCCGAGTTCTGGTGGTGAATGCGGTGGGTAGCGACCCAGGAGATCGGCCCGCCTTCGAGCGTCAGTGCGCCGCAGATGGCAAACAGGTACTCGAGAGGCCGCGGAACCTTGTAAGACCGGTGCGTCAGCAGGCGATGGAATCCCATGCTGATGCCAAGACCGGTGCAAAACCAGTATAGAAAGACCGCTGTGGCGAAGGCTTTCCAGTTAAACATGAAGAGCGCGGCGACGGCGCCCAGGTGGAACAACACCATAGTCAGGGTAGTTGCGAAGTTCATCCTCTGAGTAATCTGCATCCTGCTTTCAGGCTAACAGAGGCGCTTTTCGCGGTCTGTAAGAATTGTGTAATTTCGCCGGACGCCTGGGGTAAAGAAATCCTCATCTCCCGCCGATTAGAAAGCTGTGGGACTCCGAGCATTCTTTCGCAAGGCCGCGCCCGCGCCCGCCGTGGCAGCGCCGGACCCCTCGCCCGCCGCCGTGGCGGTCGGGTCGAGCGGCTGGGCTCGCGCCGGAATGCGGTTCGATGTTCACAGCATGTCCAAGGACGAGCTGCGAGAGATGGCGCATCAACTGCTTGCCGGCGGAGCGATCAGCATGCCCGATCTGCGCCTGCTGGCGCTCGAACCGGTGACCTGCTCCGCGGACTGGCCAGGTTGGGATCGCTTCGAAACGTCCGGGGACGCCGACGCCCGGCTGGACTGGATGGCAGAACTCGCCGCGCGCATCCGGAGGGGCCACCCCGACCGTACCTACATCGGCTATCTGGAATCGCTGCGGTCGTTTCTGGTGCGGGTGGAAGCGGCGCGACCGATTGACGCGGCGGCGCGACCGATTGACGCGGCGGCGCGTCCGCGGCCGGTTGCACAGGACGCCAGCGCCACCTGGCCCTCGCGCCCACGCTTGGCGTCCGGAAGGCTCACTTCGCCGCTGCCCCGACCGGCTTCAACTTGACCTGGATGGGGATGACTTGCTGGGTGGGTTGAACCACCACGGTCACCGCCACCGTACCCTGACTGGCGCCCTCGGCCGCGGGGTCGTAGGTAAGCAGGAGACGGGCAGTGCCATTGGGGGCCACCGTGGAACTGTCGAGCTTCACCTCCAGTCCCGGAGTCGGAGGCGCATTCAGGGACAGAGTGATGGGGCCCGGCATCGGATTCCGAAGCACCACCTGATCGGTTTTTCGCTCGCCCAGTTCGACCTCGCTTTTGTCGGCGGCTACGGTCTTGGTCATATCAGCGACGCTGGGGATGGGAAGCTGCGGCATCGCGCCGGATGCCCGGCTGTCAACCGCGGTCGTCGTGGAGCGCCGCATCTCACCGAAGGGCGTCTTGATGATGTTCTGATCCACGCTCCAGCACCACAAACCGTTCTCGATCTTCCAGTCGGTGCTCTCCTGGTTGTACATCTTCATCTTGGGGATCATCCCCACCCCGAGCTCGCGCTCGGTTCGCACCGTGACCGCCGCCCTCGTGAAGTTCGCCGAGTAGACGATCTTCGTGATGTCGAACTTCACGAGGGAAATCTTGTTCAAGACGTAGAAGTAGTCCTTCGTGTCTTCAGCCACGTACTGATCGGCCTGGCGATACTTGCCATTCACCTGGGCCTGAAAGAACTTGGTGACCCGATCGCGGAGAGCTGCGTCGATCTCCGGCGGCGCCGGTGCTTCGGGCGGTTTGGGTGGGGTATTCTGCCCGGCGGCGGCAATGCCCGCGCCGAGCAGGAAAAGAATGCCAATAGTGCGCATTGCCTCATTCTAGCAGCGCCCACCACGCGCTCCGCGGCAGCCGGTTCCGAACGTATCGCTACGCAAGCCGCTTGAGAGCGATGCGGGAGGGCGGGCTTCAGCCCGCGCGGGCTGAACACGCAGCTGAAAAAGTCGAGGAACACAATCGGAGCCGCCGATGAACGCCGATAAA
>CAZBQQ010000043.1:32563-34677 GCA_964493965.1 uncultured Solibacteraceae bacterium | reverse complement strand
CCCGCACCGCCGCCGCTGCCGGAATTCACCGCACCACCATCCATAATTGGATGCGTTCCTCAAAGGAATTCCGCGACGCCGTCAATCAGGCTCGCGACCATTTCTTCGAATGCGTCAACGATCAACTGAATGAACTGTCAACCACCGCACTCGACACTTTACGCCAGTTACTCACCAGCCCCGAGACGCCGCCGTCCGTCCGCCTCCACGCGGCGTTAGCCGTTCTCGAACGCCCCAGCCATCGCGACTCCGCCTGGCAGGTTCCCGAGCCCGTCGGTAAGGTAATGGAGCCCCGGCGAGAGCCGGTCGTTCTCGAGCCCGAGCCGCCAGCCCCCGAAGTCTCGGCCTCCGCCCCGCGAAACGCACCCTGCCCGTGCGGCTCCGGCATAAAGTACAAATACTGTTGTGGAAGCCCCTTGGGCGCGTCCCTCGACAAGCTCACCGCTCCACCACGCCCGCAAGGCTGATGGCGAAGCCCAGTCAAGCAAGCGCGACCCAGCGTTGCCGTTTGATCGGGACTTTAGGACTTGATAATATCGTGCCAGCGGGGAACGGAGGAACGGGATGCTCGGCACGATGATGAACTACCCTTTGACGCTCACCTCAATCCTGGAGCGCGCGTCGAAGTTGTTCGGCTCTGTCGAAGTCGTCTCCGCGCTCCCGGACCGGCGCGTCTCTCGTTCCAACTATGCCAGCGTGGCCGCGCGGGCGCGCAAGTTAGGCGCGGCGTTCGCGAAGGCCAGACTTGGCCGCGGAGACCGCGTCGGCAGCCTCATGTGGAACAATGTCTGGCACCTCGAAGCCTATTTCGGAGTGCCGGCTTCCGGGTGCGTGCTCCACACCCTCAACCCGCGGCTCCATCCGGATGAGCTGGCCTACATCGTCAACCACGGCGGCGACAGAATGCTCATCGTCGATGACGTTCTCCTGCCGGTCTATGAGAGATTCCGCGACAAGGTCCACCTCGATCGGATCGTTGTCGCTCCGACAACCGGAAACCCCGTCCCCGCGCCTTACGAGAACTACGACGACTTCCTGAACGAAACCGGCGACCGCGAGTTCCCGTGCCTGGATGAGAACGAGGCCGCCGTGATGTGCTACACCTCGGGCACCACCGGAGCGCCAAAGGGAGTTGTCTATTCACACCGGGCGCTGGTGCTCCACGCCTTGACGATTGCCCTGCCGGACTGCTTCTTCCTGGCGCAGGCGGACACCATTCTGCCCGTCGTGCCGATGTTTCACGCCAACGGCTGGGGCTTGCCAGCCGCTTCGACTATGCTGGGCGCTGCGCAAGTGCTGCCGGGACCGAATCTCGATCCGGCCAGCCTGCTCGACCTGCTCGATCGGGAAAAGGTCACTCGAGCCGCCGGCGTTCCCACGGTCTGGCTCGGGGTTGTCGACCTGCTCGAACGGTGCCCGGGCCGCTGGCGCCTGAACCCGAAATTGCTGGTGGCGGTCGGCGGAGCGGCGCTACCCGAGTCGCTGATCGTGGCCTTCGACCGTCTGGGTATAGCGGTGCGCCATGCCTGGGGCATGACCGAACTGACGCCCGTGGGTTCGGTGAGCGTCCCGAAAGCCTCCATGAAGGACTGGCCGGCGGCGGACCTGCTGGCGCTGCGTGCCAAGCAAGGCACACCGCTGCCGTTCGTCGAAGCCCGCGGATTCGAAGACGGCCGCGAAGTGCCCTGGGATGGCCAGACGATGTCCGAACTGCAGGTGCGGGGGCCTTGGGTCGCCGCCAGCTATCACAATCCACCGCCGAATTGCGAGAGCTGGACCGACGACGGATGGTTCCGAACTGGCGACGTAGTGACCATCGATCCCGAAGGCTATATCAAGATCGCGGATCGCAGCAAGGACCTCATCAAATCCGGCGGCGAGTGGATCAGTTCGGTCGAGCTCGAAAACGCTCTGCTCGGTCACCCAGCCGTTCGCGAGGCTGCCGTGGTCGCGATCGCGCATCCCCGGTGGGGTGAGCGCCCGCTGGCCGCGGTGGTCCTGAAAGAGGCCTGCTGTGCGACACCCGCGGAACTCCGCGAGCACTTGGCCGCGCGGTTCAGCTCCTGGCAGTTGCCCGACGCCATCGTGTTCGTTCCGGAGATTCCGCACACCTC
>CAZBQQ010000043.1:0-32463 GCA_964493965.1 uncultured Solibacteraceae bacterium | reverse complement strand
GCTCCTGGCAGTTGCCCGACGCCATCGTGTTCGTTCCGGAGATTCCGCACACCTCAGTGGGCAAGTTGCGAAAATCGAGCTTGCGCGAGATGTTTGCCGGTTGGGATTGGGACCGGAAGGAACCGTAGTCATGAGCACTCGCATCGAAAAGGACTCGCTGGGCGAGGTTGAGGTCCCGAGCGACAAGCTCTGGGGAGCGCAGACTCAGCGCGCGATCGAACACTTCAGCATTGGGACCGACCTGATGCCGCGCGAGATGATACCGGCGTACGCGATCGTGAAGAGAGCCGCCGCTATTGCCAACCATGCAGGCGGGCGGCTCGACGAGGAGCGCGGCAAACTGATCGTTCAAGTCTGCGACGAAATCCTCGCGGGCCGGCATCTCGACATGTTTCCCCTGCACGTATGGGTGTCGGGCAGCGGGACGCAGTTCAACATGAACGTGAACGAGGTCATCTCCAACCGGTGCTGCCAGCTCGCGGGCACGACGCTGGGGAGCAAGACGCCGGTTCACCCCAACGATCATGTGAACATGTCGCAGTCGTCCAACGACACCTTTCCCTCGGCCATGAATGTCGCGGCGGCGGTCCAGGTGAAGGGGCGGCTGATGCCGGCGGTGAAGGCGCTGCGAGACGCCATCGATGCGAAGGCCGCGGAATGGAGCGGCATCGTCAAGATCGGCCGGACGCACATGCAGGACGCGCTGCCGCTCACGCTGGGACAGGAATGGTCGGGCTACGCGGGGATGCTCGCGGACGATCTGGAGCGGATGGAGTACGCGCTCGGAGGCGTCTACCTGCTGGCGCTCGGAGGCACCGCGGTGGGCACTGGCATCCACGCAGCACCCGGCTTCGCCGAGGCCGCCGTGGCCGAGATCGCCAAGCTTACCAATCTGCCGTTCGCCGGCGCTCCGAACAAGTTCACCGTGCAGGGCGCGCACGATGCGCTGGTGCATCTCTCGGGGACTTTACGCACGCTGGCGGTGTCGCTCTACAAGATTGGCAACGACGTGCGGCTGATGTCCTGCGGGCCGCGAGCGGGCTTCGCCGAGCTGGCGATTCCGGAGAACGAGCCGGGCTCTTCCATGATGCCGGGGAAAGTGAACCCGACCCAGGCCGAGGCGCTCACCATGGTCGCCGCGCAGGCGATGGCGAACGACGTTGCGGTGGGCTTCGGCGGGGCCGGCGGCTACCTGGAGATGAACGTCTACAAGCCTCTGATGATTTCGAACGTCATGCACTCCATCACGATTCTGAGTGGCGGGTGCACGAATTTCCGCCGGTTCCTGGTTGAGGGGACGAACGCGAATCTGGCGAAGATGCGCGAGTATGTGGACCGGTCCCTGATGCTGGTGACGGCGCTGGCGCCGGTGATCGGCTACGACAAGGCATCCGAGATCGCCCACTACGCGATGGACCACGACCTCACGCTGAAGGCCGCGGCACTGAAGCTGGGCTTCGTGACGGAGGAGGAGTTCGACCGCGTGGTGGATCCGGCGAAGATGGTTGGGCGGGAGTGAGCGGCAAGCTCTCCAGAACTCAGGCCCTAGGCGCGGGACAGGCCTGGCTCGCGCGGGACCTGAACGTCCCGCGCAGGCGTTGACGCCTGCCCCACAAAATCGAGCCTCCGGAAGCGGAGCGTTATCTTGCGCTGGCGTGAAGGGCGCTTTTGCGGAGCTCGAACTGGTCCGCGACGGCACCGTCGGCTGAGTACGCCTTGTACTCGAGGCGATCCGGAGAGACCAGGATCACCTGAAAGAACTGCTTCTGCTCGATGATTTTGGCCATGAGCTCCCGGTTGGCCTGATGGGTCTTGTACATCTTAGGACCGCTCACCGACGTCGCGTAGATCACACCTGGGGCGGCTAGGTCCACGATCTTGCCGCCGGCGATTTTGTAAGTGCGGGCGTAAGAGTGATCGTGCCCTTGTAGAACCAGGTCAACGCCGTACTTTTCATAGAGGGGCACAAGCGCGGCGCGCATCTCCGCGTAGTCGCGGTCGTGAGCGATGGAGTAAATGCCCTGATGCTGGGCCACAATGGTCCAGCGGTTCGGGTTGTCAGACAGGATCTTATTCAGCCACGCGACCTCCTGTTCGCGCACGTGGCTCGAGCCCTCGGCGTTCAAGCTTTCGAATGCGTTCACGTCGAGGACGATGAAGCGCACGCCCTGATAGTCCATGGAATAGGATTGCGAGGGCATCGCTTCGAGGTCGGGCCCATTGGCGGGCAGGGCGAAGTGCCAGCGCCAGGGTGACGCGACGGTGAGAACCGGCTCAGGCTTGCCGCCGGTCGCGGGCACCGCTGGACGATGCAGGTCGTGGTTACCCACCACGGGAACGCTGGGGATGGTGGCGCCGATAAAGCCGAGCGCGTCGCACCACTCGCCCCAGAGACTGTCATCCCAGCCCTCGGCGACAAGATCGCCGGCGTGCACGATGAAGCGCGCGTCCGGAGCGGTTGCATATGCCGTGCGGATGACCCGCGACCAGAGCGACTTGATACTGTTCTGAGCGTCTCCCACGTAGATAAAGCGGAACGGCTGCGGCGTGGCCGCCGCGGTGCGGAACACGTTCCATTCGCTCCAGACCTGCCCGTCGCCGACCCGGTAGGAGTACTTCGTGTCGGGCTCCAGGCCCTGGAGGTTTCCCGTATAGTGGTTCACGCGCTGACCGTTGCCGAGGTCGCCGGTGGCAGCGGTTGCAGGGACCGCGGTGGCGTTCTTCTCGAAATCCGGATCGGCGTCGAGTTTGGCGAACTGCACCTGTGGCGTCTGCCGGGGAACGTCGGTCCGCCAGGTAACGGCCTGTGTAGTGGTGGGATCGCCGGCCCAGGTGAGAATGATGCGGGCGGGCGCGGCGCCCGGAGGCGGAGGCGCCGCCAACAGTGCGGCGGCCGCGAGGGGCATGAGATAAAGGCGCAGTTGCTTAAGCATGATTTGTCCGGGCGAGCCACAATGATACGGAACCTTACATGAAGAGCTGATTACAGCGCGATGACGGGACGGTAATTTCCACTTAGGGACCGCTTTATACATCATGCGTACATATTGGCTGGGTACAATCAGCAGTCATGAAAGCCGTATTCCTGTTCGCAACTTTGATGTCCGCTCCGGTGATCGCCGCGACGCCAGACGCCGGCGGCTATCACGTGGTGCAGAAGATATCCGTCCCCGGAGACGGGGGTTGGGACTATCTGACCGTCGACAACGCGTCCCGTAGGTTATTTGTGTCTCACGGCACGAAGGTCGATGTGATTGATGTCGATTCTGGCGCCGTGATGGGAACGATAGCGGATACGCCGGGTGTCCACGGAATCGCCGTGGCGCCGAAGCTGGGCCGCGGGTTCATTAGCTGCGGAAAAGCCGGCGTCGTGAAGGTGTTCGACCTGACCACGCTGAAGGCGGTGGCCGAAGTGACGGCTGGGAAGAATCCCGACGCCATCATCTACGACAAGATCACGAACCGCATCTTTGTTTCAAACGGCGGAAGCCAGAGCGTCACCGCCATCAGCGCGGTGGACGCAGCTGTGGCAGGCACGATCGACGTCGGCGGGCGCCCCGAGTTCGCGGTCGCAGACGGAAAAGGCCAGGTCTATCTCAATCTGGAGGACAAGAACACGGTCCTGGCGATCGATGCGCAGAAACTCACGATCAGCAACCGCTGGCCGGTGGCGGGTTGCGATGGGCCGAGTAGTATGGCCATGGATCGAAAGAACCGCCGGCTCTTTCTGGGTTGCCACAACCAGAAGATGGCCGTGCTGGACGCGGATAGCGGGCGGGTGATTACAACGGCGCCGATCGGCGATCGCGTGGATGCGACCGCATACGATGCCAAAAGCCAGCTGGTGTTCAACTCCAACGGCGACGGGACGGTTACCGTGATCCGGCAGGCGACTCCGGATTCGTACATCGTCCTCGAGAATGTGCCAACCCAGCCGGGCGCCAAGACCATGGCACTGGATCCGAAAACGCAGCGGCTATTTTTGCCGGCTGCCGAGTACGGTCCCGTACCTGCCGCGACCGGCGGGCAAGCGAGAGCAAGGCGCCAGGTGCTGCCGGGAACGTTTCGGATCCTGGTGGTTGGGAAGTAGCCGAGAGCTGGCACAGGGGACCTCGCACGGCCGGGGGCGGCCGCACCACAGATTCGCTGTAATGTTTTTGTGACATTTTCGACATCGTCCTGTAATATGTGGTTGGGACGATGCGTTGGGTATTCATAGTCGTGCTGGCGATCCCGCTGCGCGGGGCAGCGCCGGCGGGTACGGATGCGCAGTTACAGGTGGTGGCGGGCGAGGTCTGCTACCGTCGAGCCGACTTCGACGGTGCGACCAGTCATTTTGCGGCGGCGCTCGAATCGGGTCCCAGTGCCGCGCGCGCTTATCTTTGGCTGGCGAGAATCGATCAGGTGCAGTTGCGGCGGGACTCCGCGCGTGTCCGGATTGAAAAGGCGTATGCACTCGATCCGGACGATCCGGAGATTCTGAGGGCGTACGCCTCACTGGCGCAGACTCCCGCGGAAGAGATGGCCCTTCTCAAGCGGTATCTGGAGCGAGGGGCGCACCAGAGCCGGAAAGACCTGGAGACGGCGGTGGCGCGAATCCAGGTCCTCTCCCGCTTGCAGGGGCGCGAGACGGCGGTCCTCAGCAGCCCGTACGAGCCTTACAAGTTGAAGCTGATTCCCTGGGTGCCGACAGCCGGACCGGCGACGGGCGTGCTCCTGAAGGTCCGCATCAACGGGGGCAAGCCGTTGCTGCTGGCGCTCGACACGGGCGCGAGCGGCATCTATGTCAGCCGCAAGGCGGTGGAGAAACTCGGCCTGGAGGACATGGCGGATGCGGCGGTAACCGGGCTGGGCGAAGGGCGGCAGGACAGCCGGCTGGCGCTGGCGGAATCGGTCCAGGTGGGCGATCTCCAGTTCCGGAATTGCCTGGTGTATGTGACGAGCCAGCCGATTACGGAGGGGGCGGATGGTGCGATCGGGGCCAGCTTCTTCGAGAAGTTCCTGCTGCGTCTGGACGCCCGCCGTCAGACGCTGGACCTGTCTCCGTACCCGAGCGCGCCGGCCGCGAGTAACGGCGAGCTGCCCTTCTACAGCGTCGACCAACTCGTGATCGTGCCCGCGGTGGTGAATGGCAGGCGGACGGGCTACTTCGTGCTGGACACGGGAGCGGCGCACACTGCGGTGGACAGGTCCATTGCAGCGGCCGAGCGCCCGACGGATACGCCGAGAGTGCTGGGGCTGGCGGCGGCGGGAGGCGATGTGGCGGGCGCGGCGTCGGTGGGACCGCTCAGTTTCAAGTTCGGCGGGCGCGAGTTCACCGAACCGGAAGTGGCCACGTTCGACTTCGGTCCGGCAAGCAAGTCGTACGGGGTTCGGATCTCCGGCCTGCTCGGATATCCGCTGTTGCGCCGCTCGGTCCTGAGAATCAACTACCGGGACGGGCTGCTAGGGGTCGATCGGTAGGCGGTGCAGCCGCGCCGGGGCTGTCACCGAGGATTCACGAAGGCGTCACACGAAGTTCACGCAGGCAGCCGCATAATGTCCGGGTGAGAGTGTTGGTGGCCGAGGACAAGCCGCGCATGGCCCGGGTTTTGGTGCGCGCAATCGAGAGGGACGGCCATTCCGTGGCGTTGGCTTCCGACGGCGACCAGGCGCTGGCGATGGGGCTGTGCGAGGGCCTCGACGTCATCGTTCTGGGGGTCATGCTGCCCCGCCGGGACGGATTCGAAGTGATCCGCCACCTGCGTGCGGCGAACCGGAACACGCCGACCATGATGGTCACGGCACGCGACTCGACGGCGGACGTGGTGCGCGGCCTGGACCTGGGCGCGGACGACTGCCTGCCCGAGCCGTTCGCGGTCGAGGTGCTGCTGGCGCGGATCCGTGCGCTGCACCGGAGGAATCCGGTCGCCTATCCGCCCGACCTGGAGTTCGAGGACCTGCGGCTCAGAGCGCGGACGCACGAGTTGCAGCGCGGCTCGCGGCTTGTCGCGCTGACTCGGACCGAGTACGCGCTGCTGGAGACGCTGATGCGGCGGGCCGGCTCCATCGTTCCCAAGAACGTTCTGGCGGAGGCGGGCTGGGGCAGCGACGCCGACGTCAACGACGCCACGCTGTACGTCTTCATTCGGGCCCTGCGGCTGCGGATCGCGGTGGAGGGGGAACGGCAGTATCTGCATACCGTTCGCGGGATCGGATACACGCTGCGGCGGGAAGAGCCTTAAAGGGCCGCCTTACCGAGTTCCCAGTTCCGCGGTGTCGAGCGTTTCTCCGGACGGGGTGAGGGCGCGGACGCGGGCGGTCTTTCCGTTGACGTCGATGATCAGGAAGTTTTCGGTGCGCGCCACCTTCACGGTGATCCCCTCGGGGGGCTTGTCCACGTCGTACAGCGGCGCGCCGCCTCCGCCAGTGATGAAGTAATGGACGCCGTTGCGGAGGTAGTGCTGGTAGTTGTGGTCGTGTCCGAACAGGCCGGCGGTGACCTTGTATTTCTCGAGCAGGGGCATGAGCGCGATCATGTGCGGATTGTCGCCCTGGCGCTTAGCGACGGCGGTCATTGGCGGATGGTGGGCGACGACAAAGCGGAAGGCGGCGGACTGACTTTTCTGGAGGTCGTCCTCCAGCCAGCGCACCTGCTCATTCCAGAAGGCCTGGCGGGCAGACTCGCTCTTGGACGCATTGCCAATGTCGCTGTCGAGCATGCTGAAGTGGCAGTTTCCCCAGTTGAACGAGTAGTAGGGAGTGCCTTCGGGAGGATCGAAGAACTCATAGAAATTCCGATCGTTGCGTTCGTGGTTGCCGAGGACGGGGAAGTAGGCCGCCTTGCGCAGCAGATCGCGTTCGATGTCGAAGAAGATGGGCCAGAGCGAGGTGTCCGAGCCGTTGGCCACCAGGTCCCCCGTTTGCACCACGAAATCGGGCGAGGACTGTTTCAAGATGGCGCCGATCACCTGGCGGTGGATATCGTGCCGGGTGCGCGTATCGCCATACACCACGAATTGAAAGGCAGCCTCGTCCCGAGGCGCGGTCTTGAAGGAGCCCTTCCCTTCCTCACCGCCTGTAACGTTGTAGTAGTAAGTGGTGCCGGGAGTGAGTCCGGTAAAAGGAACCCTCACCGCGCGCAGAGCTACTCCAGTGCTTTCCAGTTTGTCCGGCGCCATGCCGAGCGAGGCGCGCCCGGTTTCGACGATCCAGACCACGGTCGCGGACCTTTGGCCGGCGTTGACCACGAAGGGTCCGCCGGCCAGTTTTGTCTGGCCGCTCAGGCAGGCGGTCGCGCCCAGAGCGATTAGCGGGATAAGCGTGTTGCGCATTGTTATCGGACTAGAATTCGAGGCGGAGCATGAATTCGACGCGGCGCGGAGCGCCTGAGCCCGTCGCTCCGTCGTTGATGATGCTGGTGATCGTTCCGAAGGTGGCGGCCTTCGAAATGTTGCTGGCCGGCTTGCCGTATTGCGGGTGGTTGAGCAGGTTGAACGCGGTGGCCCGCAGATCGAAGACGAAGCGTTCGGTTAGGTGGAACTTCTTCTCGAGAGAAGTATCGATCTCGTACGTACCGGGTCCATCGGCGATGAAGCGGCCGGCGTTGCCCCAGGTGCCGTTCTTTGGCACGGAAAACGCGGCGATGTTCAGCCAGTCGTTGATGGTCTGATCGGCGGGGTAGATGGACTGTCCGGCGACGAGGTTGGGACGCTGGTTGGATGTGTTGCCGTCGGGCATGGCAGAGGCTTTGCGGGTCACGGTGACGTTCACGGGAAGGCCGGTGCGGGCCGCAGCCAGGCCGGAGAGCTCCCATCCGCCTATCAATCGCGAGGCGAGCCCGGTGTTCACGAAGCGCTGGCCGTGGCCGAAGGGCAACAGATAGATGCCGTTGATGGTGATGGTGTGGCGGACGTCGATGTCGCTGCTGCTACGGTCGCAGGCGCGGCATGCCATGTTCTCAAAGCCTACGCTGGTCCCCGAGCCGTCGGAAGCGTCGGTAATCCCGTGCGACCACATGTAATTGGCCTGGAACAACAGGCCGTGGACGAAGCGCCGTTGTAGAGTCGCCTGGAGCGCGTTGAAGTTGTTGTTGCCGTCATTGGCCTTCAGACCGAAAGAGCTGAAGTTAGTCAGCGGGCGGAGGCCGGTGGCGGGATTGATGAGGTTGACGGTGTACTTGTCGAACAGGTGGTGGCCCTCGCCGCCCACGTAACCAATCTGGCCGACGAATTCCTTCGGCAGTTGCTGCTGGATCATGAAATCCCAGTTGTTGTAAGAGAGATCCTTGCGGTCACGGGCGATCGCCTTGGGCGAGAAGAGTTGGTTGGCCGGATCGAGGAAGGCCACCAGAGGATAGGAGAGCGCGGGAAAATCGGCCTGCGTCAGGGAGTAGCGTGGCACGGCGCTCTCGGCGGGATCGCTGAAGTCGTCGTTCTGATTGCCGCCGAAGTAGATGCCAAAACCGGTGCGGATGACGGTCTTGCCGTGAAACATGGGGGGCGCCCAAGCCAGGCCGATGCGCGGGCCGAAATCCTTCGTGTTGGGGCTGTAATAGGGCGTGCCCTTGGGGCAGAAGCCACCGCAGCCGGTAATATCGACGACGGCGGAACGATTCAGAATTTCGTGCGCTACCGAGTAGTACTCATAGCGCAGCCCCAGGTTCAGGGTGAGGTTCGAAGTGGCCTTGAATTCGTCCTGGAAGTAACCGGCGGCAAAGGTGCGCCGGTTGCCGACCACGCCCTCGCCTTGCAGGTAGGTGGCCGACGCGGCGGTGTTGTTGATGAAATCCTCGGGGGTGTCATAAGTAAGGGTGGATGTGGTGAGGGTGTTGCCCGAGTTATTCAGGCGGATGCGCCGGATGTCCACGCCGGTTTTGAAGGTATGGCGGCCGCGGACCATGGTGAGGTTATCGATGTAGGAGAAGCTGGTGCCAACCTCGGTGTCAAGTGAAGTGTCGCTGACGCTGTCGAAGGAGACGTTGCCAACACTCACAGCGACCGGCGAAGTGCCATAGCCCCAGTCGTGGTAGTTGGCTCGATTGAGTCCAAATTTAACCTCGTTGTAAGTAGTCGGCGAAAAGATGTGCTGGTATTCGAGGACGACGTTGGTAGGTATGTGGGGAATTACTTCGTGGCCCCCCATGGCGTCCGTTGGAGTGTCAATATAGGCGTTGTCGACGTTGTAGCGCACGTAGGCCGAGTTCGCGTCGTTGAAGCGGTAATCGAAGCGGGCCATGCCGGCATCCTCGCGGATGGTGTCGGTGGCGACCTTGATGAGCTCGTTGGTCATGCTGTCGATGGGCGTCCCACCGGTGGCCCAGGCGTCGAGTATCGGCTTCAGCACGGGCGATTTGGCCATCACTTGGGCGCGAAACGCGTCGTTGGGGACGTAGCTGTAGAGGGTCTCTCCGAGACTCTGACGGAGTCCTTCGTAGTTGATATAGAAGAAAGCCTTGTTGCGTATGACGGGGCCGCCGAAACTGGCGCCGAACTGGTTGAGGGTGAAGGGCGGCAGGCTCTGCTGGTCGAAGGGAGAGCGGGCGTCCAGCGCGTCGTTGCGGAGGGCGTAGAAGGTGGTGCCGTGGAACTGGTTGGAGCCGGACTTCGAGACCACGTTGATCTGCGCGCCGCCGGCGTCGCCGGACTCGGCGGTGTAGACGGCGTCGCTGACGCGGAACTCGGCAATGGATTCGAGGGCGATGTTCAGGCGGGTGTCGGCCTTCTGCGTCTGCTCCTGGACGCCGGAGGTATCGACACCGTCGAAGGTGAAGTTACTGTCGTCGAGAGAATGGCCGTTAAACTGGATCGCGCGTTGCGCACCGTCACCGTAGTTGATGGCGCCGGGCGCGAGTAGCATAAGACTGGCCCAGTTGCGGCCGCTGACCGGGATTTCGCTGATCTGCTCGGATTCGATGACCTGGCCAACTTCGGGAGAGGTCCGGTTCAACAGCTCGGAACTGGCGGTGACCTGGACGGTATCGGTGGTGGCGCCGATTTGCAGGGCGGCGTCCACGGTGCGGGCCTGGCCATAGAGGAGATCGACGTCATCGGTCTCGAACGGTTTGAAGCCGGCCTTCGACATGGTGATCTTGTAAGTGCCAATCGGGAGCGCGGGAAATTCATAAATGCCGGTAGCGCCCGTAACCGTGTCGCGGGACAGGCCGGTCGCCGGGCACTTCAATTCGACCTTGACGTTTGGCACGACCGCGCCGGACGGGTCGGTGACGGTGCCGTTGATAGCGGTACGGTCCTGCGCCCACGTGGGCAATGCGAGGATGCCGAGAACTAACAGAAATGCAAATAGGTGCTTCACGAGTAACTCCTTTCAAGATTCCCTAGGCTGGAGGACGATTAGAGCATTCGAGTCTTAAGACAAGCTAAAGAATTCGGCATGTCGCAAGGAATTCACGAAGCCGTAACAGGGCCTTCATGGAAGCGCATACCAAGCGCCGAGACGAGTCTCGGCGCGGCAGCCAAGAGTGCCTGCGCCACGCCGGCGGCAGTACACTAAAGCACATGCCGAAGCTACGAGTGGCGGTGGTGGGCGCGGGGCAGTTCGGGTCGAACCACATGCGGGTGGTGAGCCAGTCGGAACGGGCCGGACTGGCGGGGGTATGCGATCTCGATCCGGGGCGCGCGGGAGCGGCGGCGGCCCGGTTCGGCTGCCCGGTGCTCGAATTGGACCAGCTTTCGGACCGGGCGGACGCCGCCATCATCGCGGTGCCAACCAGCGCTCACGCCGCCGTCGGCTGCCAGTTGCTGGAAGCCGGCCTGGACGTGCTGGTCGAAAAACCGATTGCGGCGGATCTGGCCTCGGCGAACCTGCTGGTGGAAACGGCGCGCGCGCATGGGCGCATCCTGCAGGTGGGGCATCTGGAGCGGTTCAACCCGGCGGTGGCCGCGCTCCGGAAGGCGACCACGCTGCCGCTGTTCTTCGAAGTCCATCGAATGAGCGTCTTCACGCCGCGGAGCCTGGACGTGGACGTGGTGCTGGACCTCATGATTCACGACCTCGACATCGTGCTCGACCTGGCGGGCGCGCCGCCGGAAGAGATCCGCGCGGCGGGGATCTCGGTGCTTTCCCAGAAGGTGGATATCGCCAACGTGCGGCTGGCCTTCCCGGATGGCTGCGTCGCCAACCTGACGGCCAGCCGGGTCTCGACCGAGCGGGTCAGGAAACTACGGCTCTTCCAACCGCGTCAATACATTTCGCTGGATTATGCGCGGCAGGAGGGGGCGATTTTCGAGGTTGGCGGACCGGACGGCATCGGCTTCCGGCTGCTGGAGGTCGCCAAAGGCGAGCCGCTGGCGCTCGAGCTGGAGCACTTCTTCGAGTGCTGCGAGACGCGCAGGCGGCCGCTGGTGGCGGGCGAGGACGGAATCCGCGCCCTCGAAGCCGCGCTGGCCGTACTTGCTAAAATTGAAGAGCATTCCCGCCGGGTCGAGCAAACGTTGGCGGCCTGGAAGCGCTGACGGGCGGCCATCCGCGCGCCGGCCGAAGAGTGGTGAATGGCAGCTCTGACGCGCCCCCCGGACAATCGGACTCCTCCCGAACTGGTTCTGGAATGGCCGAGCCTCAAACAGCCGGCCGTTCGCGGCCCGGCGTTCGCCGTTTCGTTGCTGCTGCACGCCGTCGCGGTGGTGGTGCTGGCGCTGACGGGAGCAGGTTCGGTTCCGGTGGAGAGTCCGTCAAACGGGTACCGCGCGTCCACGGTTCTGGTGGCGCCACCCCTGGAGTTCACGCAGACATCGCCGAACCACGCGAAGATCGGCAAGGAATTCAGCCTGGACAACCTGACACCGCGGCCGGCGCTGCGATCGCCGGCGACGATTCCGCCCCTGACGCGCAAGATGGCGTCGCTGCCGGAGCCGCCCAAGGTGGTGTCCTCGGCGGCGCCGAACACTCAGACGCCGCCGGCGCCGCAACTGGGCTCGAGCCAGATGCCCGGCCCGCCGCCACAGCTTCAGACGGAAGAGCAGCCGCGGCTCCCGTTTCTGACGCAGGGAGTGCCGACGGGCGTTATGCAGCCGGGAAGGCAGGATCTGGGGCGGCCAAAGCCTCCCGGCGAGGTGATCACCGAAGCGACCCGGGCCGCTCCCCATCCCTCCGCGGGCGGAACGCATGTGAGCGATCTTGACCTGGCGCCGAGCCTGGGCAGCGGATTCGAGCAGGCGCCCGCGCCTGGCCGGCGGGCCACCGCTCTGGACTTGCTGAGCGACCCGGCGGGGGTGGATTTCAAACCCTACCTGATCCGCATTCTTGCGACGGTGAAACGGAACTGGCAGGCGGTGATCCCGGAGACGGCGCGGCTGGGACGGCAGGGCAGGGTACAGATCCAGTTTGCTATCGACCGCCAGGGTGGGGTGCCGAAACTGGTGATCGCGGTGCCATCGGGCACCGATTCGTTGGACCGGGCCGCGGTGGCCGGCATCAGCGCGTCGGCTCCGTTTCCGCCTCTGCCGCCGGAGTTTCAGGGAAGCCAGGTGCGGCTGCAATTCACGTTCACGTACAACATGCGGTAGCCGTGGGGCAGGACTCCAGTCCTGCAGCGGGTCTCCAGACCCGCCGGCCAGGCGCCGGTTGGCAACCGGCGCGCAGGATGCCATCCTGCCCCACAATGCAAGTGGCATTGGGCTAAAGCCCGCCCTCCATGCGTAGAAGCTGTGTTACGCTCGGAGAGGACCGGCCGCGCTATTTTCCGGCACTTCCAGCCGCATTAAGGAGTTCAACAACTACGGCAATGAATGTTCGTTCCCTATTCAGTTTGTTCTCATCCGATTTGGCTATCGACCTGGGCACTGCCAACACGCTGGTCTATGCCAAAGGGAAAGGGATCGTGGTGAACGAGCCTTCGATCGTCGCCATCAACAAGAACACGGGCGAGGTCGAGGCGGTGGGCAAAGAGGCGAAGGAGATGCTGGGCAGGACGCCGGGCAACATCGTCGCCATCCGGCCTATGAAGGACGGCGTGATCGCCGACTTCAAAGTGACCGAGAAGATGCTGAATTATTTCATTCAGAAAGCCCACGGCCGCAAGATGCTGGTACACCCTCGCATCGTGATCGGGGTGCCCTGCGAGATCACGCAGGTGGAAAAGCGGGCGGTGGTGGATTCGGCCTATCGCGCCAAGGCCAGTGAAGTGCACCTGGTGGAGCAGGCCATGGTGGCGGCGATCGGCGCCGGGTTGCCCATCACCGAGCCGTGCGGCAACATGATCGTCGATATCGGCGGCGGCACCACCGACGTGGCGGTCATCTCGCTCTCCGGCATCGTCTATTCGCGCTCGGTGAGGGTGGCGGGCAACGAGATGGACGACGCCATCATGCAGTACCTGAAGCGCAAGTACAACCTGCTGATCGGCGAGCGCACGGGGGAGCAGATCAAGATTCAGATCGGGTCGGCGTATCCGCTGGACAAGCCGCTGACGATGGAGATCAAGGGGCGCAACCTGATCGAAGGCGTGCCCAAGACGATCACCATCGACGACAGCGAGATTCGCGAGGCGCTGTCCGAATGCGTGGCGACGATCATGAACGCGATCCGCGTGGCACTCGAGCGCACGCCGCCCGAGTTGAGCGCCGATATCAGCGACCGGGGCATCGTGCTAACCGGCGGAGGCGCGCTGCTGAAGAACCTGGATCGCCGCATCCGGGAGGAGACGGGCCTTCCGGTCTCGATCGCCGAAGACCCGCTGGCGAGCGTGGTGCTCGGGACGGGCAAAATGCTCACCGATTTCAAGCTGCTGCGCAAGATCTCCCTCGAGTAGGCGGGAGTAAGCTGGATACTGATGGACCTCCTGAGCCGGTACCGCAACGTTACCGTGCTTGCTCTCGTGATCTTTGCGCAGCTCATCCTGCTGGGCTACCAGGTCAAGAGCAACCAGGACATCCGCCTCATCCGCGTGTGGGCGGTGACGGCCGTCACGCCAATCGCCAAGGTAATCGACACGGTTCGCGGTGGAACGGTCGATTCAGTGGGCCGCTACGTCAACCTGCACAATCTGGCGGACGAGAACAAGCAACTCAACAAGGACGTGGGCAGGCTGAAGCTCGAGAACCAGTATCTGAAATCCGAGTTGCGGAGCGCGGACCGCGCCGTGGCGTTGGGCGCGTTCCAGGCCAGGAACCCGTCGAAGACTCTGCCATCGCGCGTGATCGGCCTCAGCACCTCGGCAAGCTCGCGGGTGGTGTTCATCGATCGGGGGTCGCTGGGCGGGGTGATGCGCGGCATGGCGGTGATCACGCCGGACGGGATCGTGGGGAAGGTCATCTCGGCCTATCCGACCGCGTCGCAGGTTCTGCTGCTGACCGACCCGACATTCGCCGCCGGGGTGATCTCGCAGAAGCACCGCGTGCGCGGTACGCTGGTGGGGCTCGGACAGACGTCGAAGTGCATGGTGGAGTACATCCAGAACGAGGAGAAAGTGGACGCCGGCGAATGGTTCTACACCACGGGTGACGACGGAGTGTTTCCGAAGGGCCTTCCGGTGGGCACGGTGGCGAGCGCCCAACCGGGCCAGCAGGATCAAATGGTGTACCTGGCGCCGAGCGGACTGCAAGGGGGGCTGGAGGAAGTTCTGGTGATCCTCGAAGGCGTGCACCAGCCGATTCCGGAGGGACAGGCTCCTGCCTCGGCGGTGCATCTGCAGGCGCCTGCGCCGGATGAGAGCGCGCCAACGGAGCCGGGCACGCCGGCCATGAACACCGAGGCGGACCGGATGCGCCAGCGGTATCAGAAAATCGGCGCGGCGGAGAATCACACGTTCGGTCAGGGCCTGCCGGGATCGAAGCCGCCGGATTTCAATCTGGATCCGGATGCGGCGGCGGCGAAGGCGCGAGCGGCGGCGGCTCAGGGTGCGACGCCGGCGCCGACGGCTAAACCGGCCGGCGCGCCTGGCAGCACGCCACCATCGACGGGATCTGGAGCGGGGACGGGCAAGCCCGCGGCTGCGACAACCCCCGCGGCACGCCCGGCGACGACGCCTCCAGTGCGGCCGCCGACGGCGGGGAGCAAGCCGGCTCCGGTAGTGCGGCCGCCGGCGGCGGTTAGCAAGCCAACGCCGGCAGGAGTTCCCGCGCAATGAGCCGCGACCGCGACCTGAGCGACCAGATACTCATCGGCAGCGCGCGCGAGCGGGGCGTGGCGCGGTTCCGGCGGTGGGGCCTGGTTGCGGTGCCGCTGCTGGCGATCCTTTTCCAGGTGTACGTTCCGAGGTATTACGAGTCGCTGCGATATCTGGAACTGCCGCTGCTGGTCACGGTGTACTTTGCGCTCATGCGCCGGAGCCAGATCGCGGGGATCTTCATCGGCGCGGGGATCGGGCTGGTGCAGGACTCGTTGTCGCCCCAGCCGATCGGCGTGTTCGGACTGGATTTGACGCTGGTGGGCTACTTCGCGGCATCGGTGGGCATGCGGATCGATGTGGAGCACGTGCTGATCCGGTTCGTGCTGGCGTTCACGCTGTTCATCTTCCACCAGTCGTTCTACTGGGCGCTGGCGCGGGCGTTTCTGGGGCAGCGCGTGCTGTTCGATCTGCAGCACACGGCGATCCTGGGGCTGCTGAACGCGGCGGTGGGGATTTCGCTGTACCACTTTCTGGACAAGCTGAAGGAGTAGGCGCGCCGGGGCAACTCGTTACGGACTGCGCGCCGTGCGGAGATCGGGGCCGCACCAGCGGGCTTGCTTACTCTTCTGGTCCCTCGTCCGGATCGTAGATAACGATCTTGCTTCCGGGGCTCGCGATCCGGAAGGATACCTCGATCGGATTGCGCAGCCGCTCACGGATCTTCGCATGATCGCGCGGATGCGCCAGCAGGAGCATGAATCCGCCACCGCCCGCGCCGAGCAGTTTCCCTCCCAAAGCGCCCGCCTCGAGGGCAGCCGAGTAGATCCCATCGATAGCGGGGTTCGAAACGGGGCCGGCCAACTCCTTCTTGATCTTCCAAGCCTCGCGCAGCATGATGCCCAGTTCTTTGAGCGGCCGGCCCGGATCGGGTAAGAGGAGGCCTGCCTCGTCCACCATTTCGAGAAGAGTTCGAAGATGCTGCTCGCAGTTGCCCATGTTGTCGATCTGCTTCTGGGCGATCAGAGCAGCGGTCCGGGAGAGGCCCGTGAACACCAGCAGAAGGTGCGTCTCCAACTCCCGCCGCCGCTCTGCCGACAGCAGAAGTGGCGTTACGTCAAAACTGCCGTCAGTACGAAAATCGATCCGGTTTGTGCCGCCATAGGCAGCCCAGATTTGATCTTGTGAGCCGACTTTTTCTTGAATGACCTCCTGCTCGAGGCGGATAGCCTCCTTTGCCAGCCACTCGGGCGATGAGATCAAGCCTTTGTAGGCCCGGGCGGCGTTTAGCAGGCCCACGGTGAAGGAAGAGCTGGAGCCCATTCCGGAACGGGCTGGCAGATCTCCGTGGTGCTGTATCTCCACGCCTTGCTCGATTTGCTGCTCCTGGAGGACGGCTCTGACGGAGGGGTGTTGGATCTCCGCGATAGCCTGGGGCAACTCGATGCGGGAATAGACGATGCGGTTACGGTGTTCAAAGAACGGAGGCAGCGTGCGGATACTGATGTAGCAGTACTTGTTGATGGTTGTCCCAATCACCGCTCCGCCGTTCCGGCGATACCAGGCGGGATAATCAGTCCCTCCCCCAAACAGAGAGATCCGATACGGTGTCCGACTGAGGATCATAAGTGCCTTTCTGCCCCGCTCCCGAAGCGCAGCGAAAACAGCTCCGTTGCGCTGGCCAGGGCTTCGGGCGTCCCTATGTCAAGGAACTGGCCAGTGGTTGTGAACGCGTGAATCGTGCCCGCAGGCACGACCTCCAATACGTCGCGCTCCAGAGACCCGGTCGGGAACGCCGCAAACTGCGGCAGGAGGCGCTGGCGGATGGCATAGACGCCAGCGTTGATCCAACCTGCCCCCGCCCGGCTGTCCTTCTCCGAGAAGCGGACGATGCGTTGGCCGGAATCGATTTCCACGCGGCCGTACCGGCATGAATCCGCGACCTCCGCGCAAAGGATGGACGCCGGCGCGCCTGAGCGTAAGTGCGCCTCCAAGAAGGCCTGCAGGGGGGCGTCAACATAAGAGTCGCCGTTCAAGATCAGGACCGGGTCGCTTTGCAGGCGCGGCAGGGCGAAGTTGACGGCTCCGGCGGTGCCGAGAGGCACGGTCTCCACCACAACTGAGACCTTCAGCGGAAGAGAGACGCTGCGAGCCAGGTATTCCTGGACGGCATCGGCGCGATGTCCCAGGCAGAGCAGGACGTGAGCCGCTCCATTTTCGGCAAGCCACAACAGCAGATAATCCAAAAAGGGCCTGCCTCCGACGGGAGCAAGAATCTTGGGCAAACCACCCAGTGCGCCTCCCAGGCGCGTTCCGAGCCCGCCTGCCAGGACAGCGATATCGACATCCCGGAGTGAAGACGCAACTCCGGTCAAGAGGCGGCCTCCGGACTCAGTTCCAGAAGATCCCGGTGGAGACGAACGCTCGTCACTTCCTGGATATGCAGCCGCGCGCTCCGGCCGAACTTCCGGTCGATCATTTCGAGGTATCGGGAATCCGTGAAGTACTCGTGGAAGGCGAGGTCCCTGAAGGCAAGGACTTCCCGCGCCGGTATCTTTTGAGTGGACACCGGCTGGCAGTCCCGGCTGTGCTGCGAAAAGCCAGTCCAGTGCTTCGGCAGTGGCCAGTTCTCGTCCAAGGCGATTTGATAGAGTTTGGAGCCGGGATAAGCCATCGCGGAGTAGAAGTTGACGAACTCGCAGTTCAGCCTTTTGGCAAGATCCAGCGTCTCGCGCATGGTCTCCAAGTCGTCGTCCGGCAGTCCAAAGATGAAATTGCCCATGACGTGGATGCCGGCTTCCCGGATCTGCGCCACGATGTCCACGATGTCCCCTTGGTCAATCGCCTTCTCGGCCCCTTCCCGGACGTGTTCGCTGCCTGACTCGATGCCCAAGGCGAGCCATCGGATCCCTGCCGCCCGCAGCAGAGGGAGCCGCACGCGCGCCACCGTGTCGACACGCGCATAGGCCCAGATATTCAACTCGCTGGCGTAAGGCTTGGCGGCGAGGCGTTCGCAGATGTCGGTGACGTGGCGCTCGTTCAGCACGAACATTTCGTCGATGATCTTAAAGGTCCGCACACCGTAGCGCTGGTACAACAGATCAATCTCCGCGACCACCTTCTCGGGGCTGCGCATCCGATACCGATTCACCCCGAACGGCGCATTGATGCAGCAGAACGAACACCTGTACGGACACCCAAGAGACGTGTAAATGGAGGCATAGGGCTGGCGCGAGTTCAGGTCGTCCAGACATTGCCAATTGTGTGCACGGTATTTACTCATGGGGAGTAAGTGCCAGACATTACCGTGCAGATCGCCATCCAGATCCTGTACCAACGACGCGGTGGGGTTCGCGCGGATAGTGCCCCGCTCTCGCCATACCAGCCCCGGTACTTCGCTGAGATCGGACTCGTGTCGGGCGCTGATTTGTTCCAGGAGGCGATGGATTGTGAGGGGGCCCTCGCCCTGGCACACGTAGTCGACGGCCTCCTCCCGGAGCGTGCGCTCGGGTAACGCCGAGACGTGCCCGCCCAGCATGATGATTCGCTGATCTGGGTTCACGCGTTTGATCGCACGACACGCCTCTCCGGCGGCCGCCATCAGTTGCGTGGAGGCTGACGGTTGGTGTCCAAACACGACCATGGCGACCAGAGCCGGCCGAGCCGCAGCTACCGCCGCTGCAATCCCATCAGGACCGAGGCCCTCGGCTTCGGAGTCCAGGATCTGGAGCGAGACGCCGCGGTCCAGGAGATAGCCGCCGATCAGCCGCGTCCACAATGGCGGCTCAATGGCTGCGAGGCCTCCACCGAGCAACTGGTAGACTTGATCTCGCCCACCGGGGCTGACTAGCAGCAGATCCATACCGGACACGGACACTCCTCAGGCACTAGAGAATCATATAGGATCTTCTCCCGACTGTCACCTTTCGCTCAGTTAAGCATGGTTAATCCGTGCCTGCTTCGATCCAATGCACGGACACGCGTGTGGTACATTGAACCCTGCGACGACCGATGATCTGCGATCATGACTTCTGACTCCCTTGGAGCGCCAGGGCCTCTCGCAGCCGGACCGGGAATGGGCTCCGGCGCATGGGGCACCCGTTTTGGCGCAAGACGATGGCTGCTCTGCGTTGTGCTCCTGGCGATCCTGGCGGGCGTGTGGTATCTGTACCACGCAGGCTCCCTGACTCCGGAAGGACTCCTAAGCTTTGTAGGGAGCCATCGCAGGTCCGCCATTCCAGCATTCGTTGCCGGTTACGCGGTGTGCGTGCTCAGCGGACTTCCGACCTTCCCTCTGAATCTGGCGGCCGGACTCCTGTGGGGATGGCTGCTCGGCGGGGCTGTGTCGGCCTTGGGGGCAGGGTTGGGCGCGGTCGCCGCCTTCTTTGTCGCCCGCTATCTGGTTGGACAGCCTCTCGTGAGGGACTACGACAGCCGGATCCTCGCATGGCTACAGAACGAGCTGGCCTCGAGAGGCTGGCGCCTGGTCGCGTTTCTTCGCCTGAGCCCCATGGTCCCTACCGGACCTCTCAACTATTTGATGGGTCTTACTGCGATCCGCGCCGGCACCTACGTCTGGTCCACCCTTGTGTTCTTGTTGCCCCCGAGCCTCGTCATCGCGGCAGTTGGAAGCGGGTTCCGGCCGTTTCTTCTTAGCGGACGCAGCGGTGCGACTCTGGGGGCCGTGTGGGGCCTTTGTCTTGCGGTCGCGGTTCTCGTCGCGATTCGATATGTCGCGCGCTTTCTTCACCCGGGCCGTGGGAGTTCTTTGTGAAGACTGGCGCTGAAGCTGAACGAACTCGGCAAACAGATATGGAACAGAACGACAACAAGTCATTTAACGTAGAGACGGTTGCGACCGCGGCACAGAAGGACCTGCGGATCGAGTTGTCCCAACTCCTGAAGACCTGCCCCATCCCGGACTCGGAGTTGATTCGGAACCTGGCGCTCTTTTTCCCTTGGCAGGAAATTGCCCGGACACTCTTTCTTGCCGAACTCTACCAGCAGGTGCTCGATGTGCCTGGCGTCGTAATGGAACTCGGCACCCGGTGGGGACGCAATCTTGCTCTGTTCTCCGGTTTTCGCGCCAGCTTCGAAGCCTTCAACCACAACCGGAAAATTGTTGCTTTCGATACTTTTGAGGGGCTGCCCGAGCCCACCCCCAAAGACGGAGCGTCAGGGTATGCGCAGCAAGGCTCCCTCAGCGTCAGCGAGTCCTACGAGCAGTACCTGTCTCAAATCCTCCGGCTGCACGAGCTAGGCTTGCCATACGAGCACATCACCCGGTACGAACTAGTGAGAGGGGACGCCGCAGAATCCGTCCCGGCCTATCTGGATCGTCATCCGGAAACGGTGATTGCGCTCGCGTACTTCGATATGGATTTGTACGCGCCCACGGCTGCGTGTTTACAGGCGATACTGCCTTACACCACCAAGGGCACACTGTTGGCTTTCGATGAGATCAATCACCAAACCTTTCCCGGGGAAACAGTCGCGCTGCGGGAGGTTTTGGGTCTACGTAATATTCGCCTTCGCCGATCACGGCTGAATCCGCTGTGCGGGTATTGCGTGATGGAGTAAACAAGTGAAGGTGACGTTGCTCCTCATGACGTTGAATGAGATCGATGGCATGAAGGCCGTCTTGCCAAAGATCGATCGCCGCTGGTGCGATCAGATGATCGTCGTCGATGGCGGATCTACCGATGGGACGGTGCAATGGGCGCGCGGACAAGGTCTGGAGGTGGTCGAGCAAGACCGAAGGGGTATACGAAACGGCTACAAACAGGTTTGGCCGCACATCCAGGGCGACTGCGTGATCACGTTCAGCCCGGACGGCAACTCCCTCGCCGAGGCGATTCCTCAGCTCATCGCAAAGATGCAAGGCGGCTACGATATGGTGATCGCGTCTCGGTATTTGGGGGATGCCCGGAGCGAGGACGACGATGTGGTAACGAGTTTCGGCAACTGGCTGTTCACCAAGACAGTCAACGTGTTATTCGGCGGCAACTACACTGATGTGATGGTGATGCTCCGAGCGTACCGGAGGGATTTGATTTATGCGCTCGGACTCGATAAAGACGACGATTTCACATTTGTCGAGCGGCTATTCGGAACGGGGTATGGCTGCCTGAGTTGGGAACCTCTGCTTTCGGTGTTGGCATTGAAGCACAAGTATCGCGTCGCGGAGATCCCGGCTTCCGAGCCACAGCGGATTGGGGGCGAACGGAAGTTGCGGGTCCTTCGATGGGGCGGAGCCTGCTATATGCAGTTTCTGAGGGAGTTCTTCCGGCCGGTTGGACCAAAGAGAGTGCTCGGAAGCGGAACGTTGGATCGATGATCCGGATGCCAGGGAGTGAGGAGGACTCTGAATGCCCGCCACTTCGCCGCCCGAGCCAACGAGGCTCTACCGCGCGCTGCGCCTGATCCGCAGGTCTGAGGAGGAAATCGCTCGTATATACCCCTCGGACAAGATCAAGAGCCCGGTTCACCTGTCCATAGGACAGGAGGCCGTTTCCGTCGGTGTCTGTGACGCATTACGGCCGGACGACTTTGTCTCTCCGACTTACCGTTGCCACGCGGCATACTTGGCCAAAGGTGGCGATCTAAAAGCGATGTTCGCGGAGCTTTACGGCAAAGCGACGGGATGTGCACACGGCCGCGGCGGCTCGATGCATATGATCGGTCTGGACCACAATATCCTGGGCGCCTCGGCAGTGGTTGGCACCACCATCCCCGTGGCCTTGGGTTACGCGCTCGCCCTGAAGCGCGAGGGCAAGGGCCGCGTGGTCGTAGTGTTCCTGGGAGACGGGGCAACCGAAGAGGGCGTCTTCTACGAGAGTCTCAATTTCGCCGCGCTACACCGCTTGCCCGCGCTGTTCGTATGCGAGAACAACTCCTACGCCATCCACGCGCCGCTGGAGAAGAGGTGGGCGACACGGCGTCTTTGTGAAAGGGTTGCGACGTTCGGAATCCCGGCCCATCAGATAGCGCAGTCCGACGTGCTCGAGATCCGCGCCAGAGCAGCCGAATGCCTCGCAGCGATTCGGACTGGAGCCGGGCCCGCGTTCCTCGAATGCCTTACCTATCGCTGGCGCGAACACGTGGGGCCCGGAGAGGATTATGACTGCGGCTACCGCAACCGCGACGAGTTGCGCCCCTGGCAGGAAAAGGACGCGGTGGCGGCGGCCGGCGCGTGGCTGGACCCGGCCGAGCGAGCGCGGATCGATGCGGATATCGAAGGGGCAATCGCCGCGGCCATCGAAGCGGCGGAACAGGCGGAGTGGCCGAATCCCCAGGAGCTCTACAATCATGTCTACGCCGAGTGATGGAGGCCGCCTGCTGCGTTACGTGGACGCCCTGAGGGAAGGGATCGCTCAGGAGATGGAGCGGGATCCGCGGGTATTCTTATTCGGCCTCGACGTGGACGACCATAAGGGGATTCAGGGCTCCACGGCGGGACTTCAGGAGCAGTTCGGCCCGGAGAGAGTCTTCGCCACGCCATTGTCCGAGGACGCCATGACAGGTGTCGCCATCGGGGCCGCCATGGCCGGATTGAGGCCGATCCATGTGCACATTCGCATGGATTTTCTGTTGTTGTGCATGAATCAATTGGTCAACATTGCGGCCAAGGCTCACGCTATGTACGGCGGTGCGGTGCAGGTGCCGATGGTGGTACGCAGCATGATCGGGAAATCCTGGGGGCAAGGCGCGCAACACAGTCAGGCCCTGCACGCGATGTTCATGCACGTGCCCGGGCTCAAGGTGGTGGCGCCCTCGAACGCCTACGACGCGAAAGGCTGCATGATATCCGCGATTCGGGACAATAACCCAGTCATCTTTGTGGAGCACCGGCTGCTATATCCCACACAGGCCGTTGTGCCAGCGGCTCCCTTCACGGTGGAATTTGGCCGGGCACGCGTCTCGGCCCGCGGCAACGACATAACAATTGTGGCGGTGTCGAACATGGTGCTGGAGTGTCTGCGCGCCCGCGAGTTGCTTCTCGACGCCGGCATCGAAGCCGAGGTTATCGACCCCATCAGCCTGACTCCGCTCGATACGGCGACCATGCTCGAATCCGCGCTGCGAACCCGGAGGCTTCTGGTGGTGGATAACGGCTGGACCAACTGCGGAGCGGCCGCGGAGATCCTCGCGCGCGTTGCGGAATCCGGCGCGACCGAAGCTGGAGTGCGCATGGCGCGCATGGGCTTTGC
Source organism: uncultured Solibacteraceae bacterium (assembly GCA_964493965.1). Classification (GTDB taxonomy): domain Bacteria; phylum Acidobacteriota; class Terriglobia; order Bryobacterales; family Bryobacteraceae; genus DASWZN01. The sequence goes on along the minus strand of CAZBQQ010000043.1, from coordinate 9,210 downwards.
CGCCACCACCTGTCCGCCGAGTCCCCCGCTCGAAAACGAGTTTTATCCCAATCCCGCTAAGATCGCATCTACGGCCCACGCTCTGGTCCATGGAGACGGCGGAGGCTGGGCGCCGGACCCGGAGCGCGCGGAGCTGAGCTATCAATTGCAGTTTCGAGGGCCATTTTGAGATGACGGACTCATGTTCTACGAACTAACGGCCTCTACGTGGGGCGAGGAAGAGACTGAGGCGATCCAGCGGGTCATCCGCAGCAACCGCTTCACCATGGCCGACGAGGTGGCTGCTTTCGAGCGCGAGTTTGCGGACTACTTCGGGATGAGGTACGCCGTGATGGTGAACTCGGGCTCCTCGGCCAACTTGATCAGCACGGCAGCTTTGTTCTACAAGCGCGACAACCCGCTCAAGCGCGGCGATGAGGCCATCGTCCCGTCCATTAGTTGGAGTACAACCTACAGCCCGCTGCAGCAGTACGGCCTGCGGCTGCGGTTCGTCGATGTCGAGCTCGAGACCCTCAACATGGACACCGCGCGCCTGGAGGAGGCCTTGACGCCCCGGACGCGTCTCCTGGTTGGCGTAAGCGTCCTCGGCAACCCCGCCGCGCTGGATGTGATGCGCGCGTTCGCGAACAGGCACGGGCTGTACTTCCTCGAAGACAACTGCGAGTCCATGGACGCCGAGTTGGTCGGACAGAAGACGGGCACCTTTGGCGATGTGAGCACGTTCAGTTTCTTCTTTTCTCATCACATCTCGTCCATGGAGGGCGGACTCGTTCTCACGAATGACGAAGAACTCTTCCACTTGCTGCGTGCGATCCGCGCGCACGGCTGGACGCGCGACCTGCCGCCAGACTCGCCTCTCTTCGAGCGCAGCGCCAGCGAGCACTTCGAGGCCTACCGGTTCATTCTGCCTGGCTACAACGTCCGGCCCATCGAGATGGTTGGCGCGGTGAGCCGTGAGCAATTGAAGAAGCTTCCCGCGATGACGCTGCAGCGGCGCAAGAACCTGGCGCTCTTTCAGCGCCTCTTCGAAGGCGACGAACGGTTCATCACGCAACGGGAAAACGGAAAAAGCTCGAGCTTCTCCTTCACCTTGATTCTCAACCCCGAAGCCGGCTTGGAGCGAGAGCGTGTGTTTTCCGCACTGCAGGACGCCGGGATCGGATTCCGCATGATTACGGGTGGCTGCCTGCCTTGCCACGACACGATCAAGTACTACGACTACGACACGGTAGGACCGCTTCCCAACGCCAGACTCGCGCATAACCAGGGCTTCTTTGTTGGCAATTACCCACGCGACCTGACGGGCGCGCTGATGGGCTTGCGAGAGGTTTTGGACAAGGTTGCCGGTTGAGTTTCGGCGATAGAGGAGGCCTGTTTGCCGGGCGCTGCGCTATCATGGATCGTTTGGTTCGGGCTGCCCAGGCTAGGAGTTGAACGCGCATCGTGATGCATCAGACCTATTCCATTCTCGTTACCGGTGGGGCCGGATACCTCGGTTCGATCCTGGTTCCAGCGTTGATAGCCGATGGGCATCGCGTGACCGTGCTGGACAATTTCCTTTTCGGGCAGGCGCCCCTCAACGACCTTTGCTCCGATGCGAGGTTCGAGGTGTGCCGGGGAGACGCTCGGGAAGAGAACGTGCTGAAGCCGTTGCTCAAGGATGCCGACTTCATCATTCCGCTGGCAGCTCTGGTCGGCGCGCGGATCTGTGATTTGGATAGAACGGGAGCCGAAAGTACCAATCGGGATGCGATTCTGACTCTGCTGCGGCTGGCAAGCAAGGACCAGCGGATCCTGATGCCAGTGACGAATAGCGGTTATGGGATCGGCGAGAAAGGGAGATTCTGTACCGAGGAAACGCCCCTCAAACCCATCACCCTCTATGGACGCACCAAAGTGGATGCCGAGGCCGCGGTACTGGCGCGCGGCGGCGGGATCACCTTCCGGCTGGCCACCGTCTTCGGGATGTCGTCCCGGATGCGTATCGACCTCCTGGTGAACGACTTCGTCTATCGCGCCGCGACCGACCGCGCCGTGATTCTCTTCGAGCCCAATTTCAAGCGCAACTACATCCATGTGCGAGACGTGGCGCGGGTATTTCTCCACGGCATCCATAACTTCGAGAGCATGAGAGATCAGCCTTACAACGTCGGTCTGTCTGACGCGAATCTCTCGAAGCTGGAGTTGTGCCAGAAGATCAAAGCTCACATTCCGCCGTTCGTCTTCCTCGAGGCGCCGGTGGGCGAAGACCCGGACAAGCGGGACTACATCGTCTCCAACGAGAAGATCGAGAAGACAGGATTCCGGCCCGGCTATTCCCTGGATGATGGTATTCGCGAACTCATCAAGGGGTACCGCATGTTGCGCAACAGCCGCTACAGCAATGTCTGAGAAGAGTCCGGGTGCCGGGAACCCTTTCGACTTGAAAGGCCGAAGAGTATGGGTGGCTGGCCATAACGGCATGGTCGGCAGCGCTTTGCTCCGCCGGCTTCACGATAGCGGAGCCTTACTGCTGACGGTGGACCGCGCGAGCCTGGATCTGCGGCTCCAGCCTGCGGTCGAGCGCTGGCTCCAGGATTTCCGGCCCGAGGCCATCTTTCTGGCCGCGGCTACTGTCGGGGGCATCGAGGCCAATCGCACCCGGCCCGTGGATTTCTTGTACGACAATCTCCAGATCGCCGCCAATATCATCCGAGGCGCCGCCGAGTCCGGAGTAGCGAAGTTGATGTTCTTGGGATCGTCCTGTTTCTATCCGCAACTTGCCGCGCAGCCGATTGCAGAGGATGCCTTGCTTTCCGGGCCGCTCGAGCCCACCAATGAGTGGTACGCTGTCGCCAAGATTGCGGGGGCCAAACTGTGTCAGGCCTACCGCCGCCAGTACGGCAAGGACTTCATCGTTGCCGTCCCAACCAACCTGTATGGACCTGGCGACAACTTCGATTTGACATCGGGTCACGTCGTGGCCGGCATCATTCGGAAAGTCCATGCCGCGAAGGCGACGGGGGCCGGTCCGGTCGAGATCTGGGGAACGGGAAAGCCCCGCCGTGAGTTCCTGTTTGTCGATGACGCCGCCGATGCGCTGGTTTTCCTGATGGAACAGTACTCGTCCGAGTTCCCCATCAACGTGGCGGGTGGCGAAGATGTCAGTATCGGAGAATTGGCCGAGTTGGTAGCCGAGGTAGTCGGGTACAGGGGCGGCTTTCGATTTGACCTCTCCCGACCGGATGGGATGCCGCGTAAGGCTCTGAGTTCCGCGAAGTTGCGTGGCGCCGGCTGGAAGCCTGTCACATCTCTTCGGGACGGACTGGCGAGAACGTACTCCTGGTTTCTCAGGCAACAGAACACCTGAGCCGCTTCAGCACGGTTACGGAGGCGTCACCGAAAACAGCAACTCGGGTCCACGCTTAGCCTGTAAGCGAACCCTGTAGCCCCGTGCCAGCAGCGCATCCAAACTTGAATTCGCGCTGTACCCGATGTGATACATCAGGAAGGTTCGATTCACGCTCAGAAAGCGATCCAGGTCGACGATCGCATCCGGCGCCATTGGTCTGATCTTGAGGAGAATGATCTCGTTGGTTGTGTCGGTGGTGTTACGGGCAAACGGCAGGTCGGTGATATAGAACAGCCTGCTTTTCAGGGAGGCAGGAGCGTAGCGCCAAAGCGTCGGGAAGAGGAGCCCTTCCGTTATCACGATGGGCAGTCGCCCCGCATTTTGTTCGAGTAGCAGCGGATGGTCGTCGTAGGCACGTGCCTTGTAGGAGAAAGCCAACGTCACAGCCCAGAGGTAGAACTGGAGGGATAGAATGGCAAGCACCGCTAGCGCGATAGCCGGCCGCTTACGGAGCGCGAGGTGCGCAACAAAACCAGCCAGCATAGCCAACCCCAAGGCTCCCGGTAGCACGTACCGCAGCACGTAGGTGTGAGTAACCAGTACAGCCACCAGGAACACAAGAATCGGGAATGTTGCCAGACCGGCGGCCAGCGCCAATTCAGCAAACGGGATGGATGAGCGACGTCCATCCTCTTGTCCGTCTGGTTCCCTTCGTCTGGCCATCAGGAAAAGAGTCAAGATCAGGCTCACAAGCAGGGCGGGAATCAGCTGACCGACCAGCGAGGAATAGCTGTCGTAGAGCGCCCCGACGGTAGGCCGAGCGAAGTAGTCTGCGTGAAGGGCGTTGTCGGCGACCTTTCCGCGCACATTCCGCACCAGCGGCATCCAAAAGATCAGCGGCGTAACTCCCGCGCAGAGAGCGACCGCCGTTGCCCACTCGATGCGTCGTCTTCCAATGCACCGCGCCGTTTCGGCTAACGCGAGTGGCACAATGAGCAGAACGGCGTAGAAGTGCGTAGAAACAAGCCCCGCAATGCTCAGGGCGAGCGCCGCCGGCCATAGCAGGTGGCGTGAACTTCCGGCGCAGCGCTGCCACGAAAGCAGCGCCAAGCCCGCGAAACCCAGAACCACCGCGTAGGGCCGAGCCTCATAGGCCCAGGCAATCGCCCCCGATTGCGCGAAGCAGACCAGCGCAATGCTCGCTGCCACCGCGGAGGTGTGGCGGCGCACAAACGCGAAAAGGCAGAGGCCCGCACCCCAGAAGGCCAGGATCGCGGGCAGACGCGCGACCAGTTCGGTTTCTCCCAGACCACGGAGCAGGGGCCGGCTGAGCAGGTAATATAGCGGCGGATTGCCGTCCACGGTCTGTAGCAGCGCGGACCAGATATCCCTGACGCTAGGCAGGGTGCTCACGTGCAGAGCGACAAGTTCGTCCAGCCAGAAGTCCCGATGGATTGCCGCCCCCATCACGGCCATCGCATACAGAACCGTAAACCAAAGCAGCGTGAACCAGGGACCCTTCTCGAGCTCCGCCGAGAATCTCGATGCGCGGCCTCCAATCAGAGCGGCGCTCCGCCGTATGTGGTCCTCTGCGAGCGCCACGATGTTGCCATGCTGACTGCCCAAGAGATTCCCTCCGCGGAACTGGAGTCGCCGGAACATGGGAATTATATGCCACAGCCCGCGGTCAGGGCAAAGTAGGCCTTTGTGTTCTGGAGCTGGCGGAGGGAATTGAACCCACGACCCTCTGATTACAAATCAGATGCTCTACCAACTGAGCTACGCCAGCCCAAATTTCTTGCGCGGGAGGTTCGGGGTCGGACTGGAGCGGGAGACGGGAATCGAACCCGCAACCAACAGCTTGGAGGGCTGTGACTCTACCATTGAGTTACTCCCGCCCGGGAGCCGAACCACGGGGCCACACCTCCGCCCCGTACTATTCTAAGGGGAAAGGCGAGGCGGCGGCAATGCGTTCGCCAATTTGGGACCGCGGGCTGAAGTCCACGATAAGCGGGTCTGGAGACTCGCTGCAGGCGTGGACGCCTGCCCCACAATTAAATCAATAAGTTAGGCCACCAGGTTGAGCAGCTGTTTGCTCATGTCGCCGGCGACCCGGACCAGGCGCGCGCTGGCCTCAAAGTCGGTGCGGGCCTGGAGCAGGTCGACCATTTCGGCGCTCAGATCGACCGTATCGCAAGCCGGCGCGTCGCAAGACGCGATGCGGGCGGCGGATCGGTCCAGGCGGTCCTCGGCCTGGCTCGATGGTCTTATCGGCACGATGAGGCCGAATTCCAGAACAATTTTGAGCGCAATTGTTCGGACGCCACGGAAAGCCGCCAGAGACACTGGTTGACAACCGCGGGTCGCTCGGATAAGATTTCTAAAGTACTGATCTATCAACGATTTGTCGGTTAAGGGTCACGGGAGAAGAAGTACAAACGGATTTCATTCTCGGGTCCGCGCCGCCGAGGCTCGCGGTTGGACCAGGCCGCGGTCCCGTTTCGTGTGTGCCCGCTCGCCCGTGCACTCGACCGGCAGGTCGAACCTGGAGACTTGGCTATGGGCAGCATGCCAGATGACCCTCGCGTAAGACCGCAGCCGGCGCTTCCCGAGGACCCTCGCCTGAGACCGCAGCCTTCCCTTCCCGAGGAAGACTACGAGCACCTCATGGAGGACTACAGTCATTTTGCGCCGCCCTCGGAAGGTGAGGTTCTCGAAGGCCGGGTACTCAAGGTCACCGACCAGGAAGTGATCGTCGATTTCGGATACAAGTCCGAAGGCCTGGTGCCGATCGAACAATTCGCCGCGCCCGACGGACACGTTGCGGTTCAGCCCGGCGACACCATCGACGTGATGATCGACCGGCATGGTCCGGAAGTCGAAGGGTACATCCTCCTCTCGCACGATAAGGCCAGCCGCCTGCGCGCGTGGGAGAACCTGGAGAAGGCCTATCGCGAGGGCCTGCTGGTATCGGGACGCGTGCTGGGGCGGGTGAAGGGCGGGCTCTCGGTGGACGTGGGCGTCAAGGCCTTCATGCCCAGCTCGCAGGTCGATGTGCGGCCCATACACAACCTCGATGCCTACATGGACCAGGACATCGCGGTGAAACTGGTGAAGATGAATCGCCGCCGTGGCAACGTAGTGGTGTCGCGGAAGCTGGCGATCGAGGAAGAGCACAACGCGCGCAAGCGGACCACGCTCGAGGGGCTCGAAGAAGGCTCGGTGGTCACCGGCGTGGTGAAGAACCTGACCGACTACGGCGCCTTCATCGACCTGGGCGGAATCGACGGACTGCTGCACGTGAGCGACATGTCCTACGGGCGGGTGAATCATCCGGCCGAAATCCTAAACGTGGGCGACGAGATCACGGTCAAGGTTTTGAAGTTCGACAAGGAGAAAGAGCGCGTCTCGCTGGGTTTGAAGGAACTGCTGCCCGATCCCTGGGAGACGGTGGCCGAGCGCTTCCCGCCAAACTCGAAGGTGGTGGGCCGCGTGGTGAGCGTGACGGACTACGGCGCTTTCATTGAGCTGGAACCGGGGGTCGAGGCGCTGATTCACATCTCCGAGATGACGTGGTCGCGCCGCATGAAGCACCCCTCGAAGGTGGTCAAACCCGGCGATCAGGTGGAGGCCGTGGTGCTGGCCGTGCAGCCCAAGGACCGCCGCATTTCGCTCGGCATCAAGCAGCTCGAGCCGGATCCCTGGACCACGGTCGAGCAGCGCTACAGCGTGGGCTCCGTGGTGGAAGGGCGTGTGCGCAAGCTTACCGACTTCGGCGCCTTCATCGAGGTGGAGGAAGGCATCGACGGCCTGGTACACGTCTCCGATGTGTCCTGGACCAAGCGCATCAAGCATCCCTCCGAGGTACTGAAGAAAGGGCAGCTCGTGCAGGCGGTGGTGCTGCACATCAATGCGTCGCAGCGCCGGATGTCCCTGGGCATCAAGCAACTCCAACCAGATGCCTGGGAGGTGTTCCTGCGAGCCCATCAAGTGGGCGACGTGGTGAAGGGCAAGGCCTGCCGCGCGGCGAATTTCGGAGTGTTCATCGAGCTGGCGGAGGGCGTGGAAGGGCTGTGCCACAACTCGGAGATCCCAGGGGCGCAGGAGCACAAGAAAGAAGAGCCGCCGCTCGAGATGGGACACGAGTACGATTTCAAGATCATCAAGATGAGCGAGGCCGAGAAGAAGATCGGCCTGAGCATCCGGGCTCTCGGCGAGGACGAGGAGCGCACGCGTCTGGAAGAGTACCAGCGCCGCGCCACCGCCGCAACGCTTACCATTGAAGAAGTCATGAACCTGAAGGGACAGGGTGAGGCCCGCTAAAATAGGCGCAGGCCCCCCGGCGGCTTCCTGGCCGTACTTCAAGGCACAAGGAGAACGAGTTCTATGACGAAAGCCGAGTTGATCGACGAAGTAGCCAGAGTAGTGGAGATGAGCCGCAAGGACTCGGAGGTCATCGTCGAGTCTATATTTGACAGCATTGTGCGCGCCCTGCGCACCGGCGAGAAGATCGAGATCCGCGGGTTCGGCAGCTTCCGGACCAGGCAGCGCCAGCCGCGCATCGGCCGCAATCCGAAGACCGGAACGCGGGTCGAAGTTCCGGCCAAGCGCATCCCGTTCTTCAAGCCGAGCAAGGAACTGAAGGACCTGGTGAACGGAGCGGCGGCCGCGGCGGCCAGTGACACGCCTCCGGCAGCCCCTTCTAGCGAGCCTTCGCCGGCCATGTAGCCGGCATTCCCCGATGGATATTCTCTGGAGCCCCTGGCGCTACCAATACGTCAGCACGGCCGGGCCCAAGGACGAGTGCATTTTCTGTAAGAAGGCGCGCGAGCACAATGACGAGGAGAACCTCGTCGTTCACCGCGGGCGGCTGAATTTCGTCATCCTCAATCTGTATCCCTACACCACCGGCCATCTCATGATTGCGCCGTATGCGCACGTGGCGACGCTCAATGCGGCGGGCGCGGAGACGCTAGCGGAGATGATGGAGCTGACGCGGGATGCGGAGCGGCACCTGACGACGGTGTATCGGCCAAAGGGGCTGAACATCGGCATGAATATCGGCGAGTGCGCGGGCGCGGGGATCGCGGGTCACATCCACATGCACGTTCTGCCGCGCTGGCCGGCGGACGCGAATTTCATGACGACGATCGGCGAGACGCGTGTGTTGCCCGAGGACCTGCGGACCACCTGGTCGAAGCTGACACGGGAGTGGCGGGGGTGAGAAGCCGCAGCAGTGGAGCCTTACGCTGAGTTGCCTGATCTGGTGGGTGCCCATCTCGGAGTGGCCCAAACGACTACTGCGGTTACCTCGCAAGACACCGGATCTCTAGCTTTCCCCCCAGCGCCCCAACGTATCCTGCCAGTGTGCTGAGGTAGATGTCGGTTCGGTGTTCGATCTTCGACACCTCGCCCTGGTTCACCCCAAGCGCCTCGCCAGCTTTGTCTGCGTCATCTGAGAGGAAATCCGAAAGGCGCGCCAGGCATCGGCATTAAAGTCTCCTCTCCTTCTTCAACTCGGCAACGTGTTGATCGTATAACCACCACGATCAGACAACGCCGCCGCAGTCTGATGCTCGATTCAGGAAGCCGAATTCCAACTGTAGTGAGTGCGCGTGAGTTGTTGCCGGGTTTGTGCAAGGAGCTACTGGCCATTCAGCCCGTTTGTCCATGACACCTCCGTTGATCGTCACTTCTCGGGTGGCAGATGATCGGGCGTTCTCATCCGAATGACCAGTTTTTCACCTCATGGCCGCCCGCTGGCGCTCTGGTGGATCGGTCGGAGTCACCGGCTTCCGCTCGGCCAGCCCGGCGTATGCGTCCTTGGCTTCTCGAAGAATGGGAATATCCTGGTCGGCATCCTTCCACGACGCAAGAAA
>CAZBQQ010000042.1:24819-35215 GCA_964493965.1 uncultured Solibacteraceae bacterium | reverse complement strand
GGGTGTGCCCAGCATGGGCAGAATCTTATTGGATGAAAGGAGCCAATCGGAGCCGCGATGTGAAGCGGCTGGGTTCAACCGCCGGATGCGGAAAACCGCACGTCCGGTGGTGTGGGAGGGTGGCGGGGCGCAATCCCGGCCACTCCACCCGATATTGGAGTCCTGCCCCACTCCGGCTGTCCGCATCCGGGATAACTAAGTGGCCTTGGGCGGGAGTGCCTGCGCCACAAAGACCGCTATGATAGGGAATCAGGGAGGAGTGAGTTGAATCTGCTCTCAACACCCATCGCGCTTTTCTTGCAGTACCGCATCTGGGATATGGTCAGCCGCGCCCAGCCGCTGCAACTGGCGGTGTTCGGCCTGCTGCTGGTGTTCTCCGTCGTGTCCTGGGCCATCGTTTTTTCCAAGTGGTTGAGCTTCGGGAAGGCGCGCTCGGCGAACGGACGCTTTCTTCGGGCGTTCCGGAAGGCCTCCGGGCTTCAGGCGGTGGCGGTGGTAAGCGAACAGTTCCGGCCTTGTCCGCTGGCGACCGTCTTCGACTTCGGGTACGACGAAGTTACTCACCAGATCAAGGCGCGGGGCAGCGTGACGAACCAGGTGGCTCTGGAGCGCTCCTTGCAGCTCGGGGTCAGCGAAGAAGTGGCCAAGCTGGAGCGCAACATGAACTGGCTGGCGACGACGGCCACGGTCAGTCCCTTCATCGGGCTTTTCGGCACGGTGTGGGGCATCATCGACGCGTTCCAGGGGCTGGGACTGGCGGGCAGCGCGAGCCTGCGCGCGGTGGCGCCCGGCATCTCCGAAGCGCTGGTGGCGACGGCGATGGGCCTGGCTGCGGCCATTCCGGCGGCCATTTTCTATAACTACTACGGGACCGTGATTCGCGAGATCGGCGCGCGCATGGAAGATTTCTGCCTGGAGTTCCTGAACCTCTCGGAAAGGAACTTCGAGGGATAAGCGATGGCCTTCTCGATGGGCAACGGGGGCTCCAGCCGGCGGAGCCGGTTCCGCGGAATGAACTCGCTGGCGGAGATGAACATCGTCCCGCTGGTGGACGTGGTCATGGTGCTGCTGGTGATTTTCATGCTGACGGCGCACGTGATGGAGTTCGGCATGGAAGTGGATGTGCCGAAGGTTAACCAGGTTCGGGACACGGCCCAGGAGCTTCCCGTCATCACGATTACCAAGGAGGGCTTCCTCTTTCTCAACGACAAGGAACTCAACATCAACGAAGTGGGCGCCACGGTGAAGCAGCGCTTTGGCAATGCTACCGGGGTCTATGTGCGGGCCGACAAGGATGCCATCTGGGACGTGATGGCGCAGGTGGTGAGCGCGCTCAACCAGGCGCACCTGCAGATCAATGTGGTCACGCAACCTGTGGATGAAACCGGCAAGGGCGGTGGGCGGCGCTGAACATGTCTGGCCGCGTCGATACTCTCGAACAGCACGACGGGTTGAGCAAGTTCTTTGCGCTCTCGACCGGGGTGCATGTTGCGTTCTTCGCGTCCATCGCGATCTACGCGTCGCTGGGCGCGCGCGCTGGATTGCAGTGGGGAAACCCCAATTCGCCGGGGGGTTCGGCGGTGGGAATCAATGCCGTGAAGACGATCCCGCTGCCCGGCCGCTCCGGCGTAACCAATCCGCTGGCCAACGACACGCACTCCCGGGTGCCTTTGCCACCCAAGCCCGTGACGAAGCCCGCGCCGAAGAAAGAACCGGAGTACGATCCCGACGCCCTGCCGCTTCCCGCGCACAACGCGCCTCGGAAACCGACTTACACGCACACTCAGCAGTACTCGCAATACCGGGCGTCGCCGGACCGTCCGAACCAGCTTTACAGCCGCTCGGGGCAGGCGATGACGTCGAATATGTACGGCTCGCAAACCGGAAGTGGCGGTACCGTGCAGGGGAATGCGGGCGCCTTCGGATACCGCTTCGGCGCCTATCGCGACATGATCGAGCAACGCGTGGCTCAGAAGTGGCGCACCGATGAAATCGACCCGCGCATTCAGACCGCTCCGGTGGCGATCGTCACCTTCGAGATCCAGAAAAGCGGTTCTGTCACCAACGTGCGCATCCTTCAGAGCAGCGGCAACCGCGCGCTGGATTACTCGGCCCAGCGAGCCATTTATGAGGCGAGCCCGTTCGAGAAACTTCCCGCAGCGTACGAGCGCTCGAGCGCCGGCATCGAGATTTGGTTCACATTGAAGCGATGAGAAAACAAACTGTTTGGACCGTGGCCCTGTGCGCCGCTGCGGCGGTGGTGGGCGTCCTGGCGCAGGAGCGCGAGATCATCAAGATCAGCAAGGGAGAGCGGCCCGTGTTGGCGGTGCCTGACCTGCGCGGATCGGGGGATGCGCAGCAATATATGGGCGCGTTCAACCAGACGCTGTGGAGCGACCTCGACGCGGCGGGCATTTTCAACCTGGCTCCCAAGAGCCTGTACTGGCTGCAAGTGCCGCAACAGCCGCGGGACTTCCGACCAGAGCCGGCGGCGTCTCCCTCGACGGGGAACGTGCGCCCGAACGGACAGGGGCTGTTGCTTTCGGACTGGGCATCGCCGCCGGTGAGCGCGGGATTTCTGGCCTTCGGCTACACGGGAGTAGAGGCTGGACAGTTCGTCTTGCGCGGCTGGCTCGACAATACCGGGCGGCCGCTGGCGAGCGCCCAGACTATTGGGAAGACTTATCTGGAGCCGTTGGGAGAAGACGGCGCGCGCAAGGTGGCGCACGAGTTCGCGGCCGATATCCTGCAGCAGTTCGGCAGCCCCAGCTTGTGGGGCACGAAGATCTATTTCACCAGCGAGCGTAGCCGGGGCGTGAAGGAGATCTGGGCGGTGGACGCCGATGGGTCGAACCTGAAGCAGATCACGTTCTATAAGTCGCTGTCGATCATGCCGGCGGTTTCTCCCGATGGGACGCGGGTGGCGTTTTGTAGTTTCGCGCACGGAAGTCCGGCGATCCAGGTTTTCTCACTTGAGACAGGGAGGCGACTGCCTTTCTATAATGAAGTTTCATCGTTGACAGCGACACCGGAATTCACCCCGGACGGGAAGCAGATCCTATTTGCTTCTTCTGTCACGGGCTGGGCTCAGATTTACATCGCGAATCTGGACGGAAGCGGAATGCACCGCGTGACTAACTCGCGCTCCATCGACATGGAGCCGAAGGTGAATCCAAAGACGGGCGCGCAGATCGTGTTCATATCGGACCGCGGGGGAATGCCGCAGATCTACCGGATGAGCGCGGAAGGAACCGATGTGCAGTTGCTGACGGACGGGACGGGCGAAGCGGTGAATCCGGCGTGGCACCCCGACGGCCAGCACATCGCGTTCTCATGGACCAGGGGATACGCTCCGGGCCACTACAACATTTTCATCATGGACGTTGCATCCCGCACATATAACCAATTGACACACGATGCGGGTCGCAACGAACACCCGAGTTGGGCGCCGGACGGGCGCCACATAGTCTTCTCGTCCAACCGCAGCGGCTCGCTGCAAATCTGGACCATGCTGGCGGACGGGACTCAGCTCAAACAACTGACCACGCAGGGTATCAACACGCAGCCTGTGTGGAGTAAGTAGGAATGGAGAATAATGAGATTGACTTCGAGGAGGCAGTTCAGGATGACTAAGCCCAAGATCAGTGCTGTGTTGTTGTCCGTCTCTCTGATTCTGTTCGCGGCCGGCTGCAAGAAGAAGGTTCCGCCGCCGCCGCCCCCGCCGCCGCCGGCAGCAACGCCAACGCCGACGCCCCCACCGCCCAAGCCCGCCCTGCAGTTCTCGGCGGAGCCGGGGACGATCGAGCGCGGCCAGTCCGCCACGCTTCGGTGGTCGGTGAGCGATGCTACCGACATTTCGATCGCGCCGGGAATCGGGACCGTGACGGCCCGCGGGGATCGCCAGGTTTCGCCGACCGACACGACGACCTACACTTTGACGGCTAGCGGTCCGGGAGGGAGCGATACCGCCACCGCGACGGTGAGCGTGACCGCGCCGCCGCCACCACCGCCCACGCCTACGCCGGTGCCCACGAAGTCGCTCAGCGAGTTGCTTTCGAGCGAAGTGCAGGACGCATACTTCGACTACGACAAGAGCGACATCCGCGACGATGCCAGGACCACGCTGACCCACGATGCCGAGGCGCTCAAGCAGATCTTCACGGACCTTCCGAGTGCTGTCGTGCAGATCGAAGGCAATTGCGACGAGCGCGGATCGGCCGAGTACAACATCGGCTTGGGCGATCGCCGTGCAACGGCCGCCAAGGACTTTCTGGTGCAGTTGGGCGTTCCCGCCGACAAGCTGAAGACGGTCAGCTACGGCAAGGAGCGGCCGGTGTGCACCGACGCCAACGAGGATTGCTACCAGAAGAATCGCCACGACCATTTCGCGGCGGCTCAATAAACGGGTGAGGTGCGGCGCCGATCCGCGCCGCATTACACTAGACGTGATGGGCGGGTCCGCCCCGCGGCTCCGCCCGACGGGAATCGTGCGCAGGTCGCGGAGTGCGCCGAGAGCGTGCTTCGCGATCTGCCATTTTTGTGTAGGAGGATCTGGAAATGCGTTTCTTGCGGCGTTGCTTGCTGATGGGCCTTCTCGCGTTCAGCCTGGTTCCAGGCTTCGCCTTCGCTCAGAAGAGGGACCTTATCGATTTGCAGCGCGACGTGGCCGCGCTTCAGGACCAGGTTCGCAGTCTGCAACAGTCGGACAGCGAGAACATGGGCAAGATCATGGGCCTGCTACAGCAGGCGATCGACACCATCAATAAAGTGAACACCAACATCGCCCTGCTGGACAAGAGTATGTCCGGCCCGGTGGCGTCGGTTGGGACGAAAGTGGATTCCATGGCCGGCGAGTTTCAGGCCCTGCGCGTGTCGCTGGACGATGTGAGCGCGAAACTGGCCAAGCTTCAGCAGGGCTTGATCGATTTGAACAATACGGTGAAGGTGATCTCGGCGCCGCCCGCGCCTCCAGCACCGGCGGGCGGTGGTGCGCCGCAGGGCGCCGCGGGCGGTCCTCCGCCGGCGGGCGTTACTTCCGAGGCGCTGTACTCCAACGCCATGCGCGACAAGGATAGCGGCAACTACGACATCGCGCAGCAGGAATACATGGACTATCTGAAGTTCTACTCCACTTCCGAGATGGCGCCCAATGCGCAATATTACGTCGGCGAGATCTACTACACGCGGAAGGACTACGCGAATGCGCTGCAGGCGTTCGATGCCGTGTTGGAGCGGTTTCCGGACAACAACAAGACGCTGGATGCCATGTACATGAAGGGGCGGACCCTCTTCCAAATGGGCGAGCGCACAAAGGCCGCGAACGAATATCGCGCCGTGTACGCACGCAATCCGCGATCGGACCTGGCGGCAAAGGCCAAGGCGCAGCTGGCGAGCATGGGGCTGACGGTCAGCGGCGCGCCGCCGCGGAAGAGGAAGTCGTAAGGAGATTCAAAGCATGAGTAACGAGAATGCTCGCCCGCCGTTGACGACGGTCGAGGATCTGGCGAAGTTGATCGACCACTCGCTGCTGCGGCCGGAGCTGCCCGATGCGCAGGTTATCGAAGGCTGCCGCGTCGCCCGCGAGTACAACGTGGCGACCGTGACGGTTCGGCCCTGCGACGTCGATACGGCGGTGCGGGAGATGGAAGGCAGCGGGATCGGGGTGAGCACCGTGGCGGGGTTCCCGCACGGATCGGCCACCACGGCCACCAAGATTTACGAGGTGCGCGATCTGTTGCGGCGGGGCGCCTGCGAGGTGGACATGGTGCTCAACATCGGCCGGCTCATTTCGCGGCAGTTCGAATACGTCGAGACCGAGCTCACGCAGGCGGCCGCGGCGTGCCATGAAGGCGGGGCGTTGCTGAAGGTGATTTTCGAGAACGCCTACCTCACCGATGAGCTGAAGATCGTCGCCTGCCGGATTGCGACGAATGCGGGCGCGGACTTCGTCAAGACGTCGACGGGCTACGCTCCATCCGGCGCCACGATCGAGGATTTGAAGCTGATGCGCGCACACTCGGGACCCAACGTCCGCATCAAGGCGGCAGGCGGTGTGCGGACGCTGGAGGGCGCGCTCGAGGTGTACAAGGTGGGCTGCTCGCGGATCGGGGCGACGGCTACGGTGGCGATTCTTGAGGCTTTTAAGCGCCAGCTGGCGAACAGGAACCAGGAGACGGGAATCAGGGGGCCGGAGTAGCGAGCTGATCCAGGTGGTGGTGCAGGTGCTGCACGTACTGGTGGGCCAGTTCCGCCAGCGGGATGGGGGCGTGGTCTCCAATGCGGCAGGGGGCGCTGGCAGCGGCGGCCGGAAGGTGGGTGAGCACGTGCACCAGCAGGCGGTTCATTCCTTCCCAGACGTCCACCAGCATGGGCCAGGAGGCTTCCTGGAACGCCTGGACTTTGACGCAGCCGTCCTGATCGTAGCCGGGCCAGACCAGATCTCCGGCCAGGGCCGCACGCACAAAGCGTTGGTGGTTGTTGGATGCCGAATCGATCAGATGGCCGATCACCTGCTTCCCTGACCAGCCGCCGGAGAGCGCCGGAGCGCTGGCGTCCCGATCGCTGATTTGTCGAAGGGCAGGAGCGGACCGCTCGATGAGGCCCGCGAGTTCCGCAGCGATTTCAACCATGGTGAGATTGTAGCTCACAGTGCGGCGCGTGCTACGATAGCCAATGAAACTGCCTGCGCCGGGATGACGGAATTGGCAGACGTACCGGACTCAAAATCCGGCGCTCTTCACTGAGCATGAGGGTTCGACCCCCTCTCCCGGCACCACTTCAATACATCATTATCGTTCGAAGGCTTCGGCCATGTGGCGGTCGTGGTGGCCGCTTGAGTCCGCGCTTCCCGACGAGAACATGCCCGCTACACGAATCGCGCGATCAGCCCGCTCTCCGCGGTCGAGAACCAAGTGATCGATTGCGTTCCGGATCAACTCGGGGATGGGCCTGCCCACAGCCGCCGACAGCTGCCGGAGGGCCTTCAGCTGTTCGTCAGTCAGTTGGACCTGTGTCAATGCCAGCTACTTCCCCGCCGTGGGGCGGTGGAAGGCCAGGGGCAGGGGGTTCCCGCCCTGGGTCCAGGTGCCGCTGATCGAGGTCGCGTCCTTGCTGACCTCACCCGCGAAATTACCGCTGACGGCGGGAAGATCGAGCTTCAGCTCGGACTTGGTCTGCGTGATGACGGCGATGGGAATGACGGCGCCTTGTTGATCGACGCTGGTCAGGGTGCCGGTGGCGGAGTCCTTCCCGTTGACCAGATTGAGCACCAGGCGGAGCTTGGGGCCGCCGGTGTCGAGCGTTCCTTCCCAAGTGCCTACGATCGACTTGTCGACGAAGGTGCTTTTGGCGAGTTGCGCAAACTGGGCTGCTCCTGTGCGCTTCAGGCTGAACTTTATCGTGCCGCCGTTCTGCGTGAAATTGCCGGAGATGGACTGGCCGTCGGCAGCCAGCTTGCCGTCGAAAAGGGGGGTGCCTGGAACGCCGTTCATGACGAACTTCACGGCCTCGTTTGCGACGCTGATGGAGGAGAGCGGGAACTCCTTGAGACCCTGCTCGGGGATGGCGATGGTTCCCTTCCACGCGTCCTTCTGGGCGGGGGCGAGATTGACGATGATCTGGAGCTCGTGGTCAGGGAGCGAGATGGAGCCCTCCCAGTGGCCGGACGCGCCGGGCGCGGACTGGGCGATGGCGAACGGGGCCAGGAGCGAGAACGCCGCGGCCGCGAAGGTGAGTCTCATGAAGTCCTCCTATGGGCGATTCCTGACTAGGATGACATAGATGCTGGTGGAGGGTGGATGGTCCGCTCCCTGGCGGTCGCGGCTCGGTAAGAATTCGGTAACTGCGGATCAGTGCGCGGGCGGGGCTCCGCCTCTTTGAGCCGGGCGGCGCATCAGGAACAGGAACGGGAGCAGGATCAGGAACAACAGGCCCAGGAGGCGGAAGGTCTCGAGAAACGCCACCATCGTCGCCTGGCGCGCCACGCTTCCGAACATCATCCCGTAGGCCTGCTGGGTGGCCGTCGCGGAACTGGAGCCTTGGGCCATCATCGCACCCTTGGCGCCTTGCATCATCTGCCGCGCCGCGCCGCTGTACTCGGTCACATTCGCGCCCAGGATATTGATCTGGACCTGTGTGCGCCGCTCCAGGAAGGTTGTCGCCGCGGCGATGCCGACGCTTCCGCCGATGTTCCGCATCAAATTAAAGATGCTGGTTGCGTTGCCCATCTGTTCTTTCGGGATCGGATCCATCGTCGTGGTCGTCAGGGGGACGAACAAGAGGGCCATCGTCGTCCCCTG
The DNA here is from genome assembly GCA_964493965.1 of uncultured Solibacteraceae bacterium. Taxonomy (GTDB): domain Bacteria; phylum Acidobacteriota; class Terriglobia; order Bryobacterales; family Bryobacteraceae; genus DASWZN01. The sequence continues at coordinate 26,918 of CAZBQQ010000042.1, read as the reverse complement.
CCAGAACTGGGGCCAGAAGATATCCCAGTAGCCCGCGTTGAGGTTCAGGTACGACAGCTGAATCAGAGTGACGCTCGCGCCGAGGATTCCCAGGCCGAGCATCTTGCGGGCATCGAAGCGGCCCAGAATCGCACCCACGATGGGCATGGCGATGAAGGACCCCATACCCCGTGGAGCCATCGCGATGCCGGCCTGCACAGACGAGTAGCCGAGCAGGGTCTGGAGAAAAATCGGCAGCAGCACCATGCTCCCGTAAAGCACGAAGCCCAGCATGGTCATCATGAACACACCGGTGGCGTAGGTCGGCACCTTGAGCGCGCGCAGGTTCACAATGGGGTGCGCGGCGCGCAACTCCCAGATCACCAGGGCGGTCAGTCCCACCACGGCGACCACCGCCAGGGTGCGGATCAAATCGGATGCGAACCAGTCGTCCTCCTGCCCCTTGTCGAGCACCACCTGGAGGGCGCCAATCCCGACGGCCAGCATCCCGATGCCCCAATAGTCCACGCGGGACGAACCGCGGCGGATGTAAGGGGGATCGAAGATGAATAGCTTGGTCATGATGACGCACAGGACACCAATAGGAATATTGATGTAGAAGATCCAGCGCCAGGAGTAATTGTCGGTGAGCCAGCCGCCCAGCACGGGTCCGAGCATGGGGGCGACCACGATCCCAAGGCCCCAGAAGGCCATGGCTTTGCCGCGGTCCTGGGGCGGAAAGGCCTCGAGCATCACGGCCTGCGAGAGCGGCTGCAAGGCGCCGCCGGTGGCGCCCTGCACGATGCGGAAGAAGATCAGCATGGGCAGGCTGGTGGAAAGCCCGCACAGCGCCGACGCCGTTGTGAAACCGATCACGGCGGAAAGCAGGAATCGCTTGCGGCCGAAGTAATTCGCCAGCCAGCCGGTCATGGGGAGCACGATCGCGTTGGCCACCAGGTAGGAGGTGAGCGCCCAGGTGGCCTCGTCCACGGTGGCCGAGAGGTTACCCGCGATGTGCGGGAGCGAGACATTGACCACCGTGGTGTCCAGCACCTCCATGAAGGTCCCGAACATCACCGCGACCGCGATCAGCCAGGGGTTGACGATCGGCGTGGTGGGCGGCGACTGGACGACTTCGGTGGCCATGGCTCAGTGCTCCCGGGGCCTTGCCGCGGCCAGGATGGCGGCCACGGCAACCGCTTCTCCCATGCTCGAGCAGAGCATCAGGTCGTAGAGGTGGGGATTGGTCCACTCGTGGCCGAAGTGGCGGCGGATGTAAGCCTCGCGCTTCCGGTCCCAACTGTCCATCAGCTCTTCGGGGTTGGCGATGGGGCCGTGCTCCTCCACCACGCGATCGATGCGCTCGCGGCGCGGACCGTAGACGAACACGTGGAAGGCGTCCTCGCGGCCCTGGAGGATGCACTGCCCGCCGCGGCCTACAATGACGCAGTTGCCCTGGTTGGCCGCCTCTTCGATCACGCGGTGGGCGAGAGTGGCCATGGCGTCGGCGTCGAAGCCCGCCTCGGTGGAGGTGGCGACGCCTTCATAGCCTCCGTGCCAGAGCGCTTTGCGAAGGCGGTGGAACCAGGAGTCGATGCACTCGTCGTAGTGGCGCGCGGTTTCGCAGTCCACGTGAGCGGCTCGGGAGATGGATTCGATGAGGGAGCTGTCCACCAGGTTCCAACCGAGCGCGAGCGCGGCTGCCTGGGCGATCGGGGCACGCCCGCTGCCGTACTCGCCGCCTACAGTAATGATGCGAATGCTGCCCACGTTGTCGTGCAAACCCCTCTCAAAAAAGCCAAAGCGCTATGGCCACGAATGAACACGAATGAACACGAATGGAAAAACAACTTCTCACTTAGTCATCACGGTCGGCCCGGCCAGCGCGAGCGCGGCTGCCGTACTCGCTACTGCCCACGTTGCTGCCCCCACACCCTCTTATTCGTGTTCATTCGTGGCCAAAGCTCTTTGGTTTTTGGAACTCAAGCCAGTCTTTCATTTCGTCATCACCGTCGCTCCGACCGACATCCCCGGCCGAAGCAGCCTTTGCGGGTCCTGCCCTTTCTCCAGGACGATCTTGACGGGCATCCGCTGGACCACCTTCACATAGTTGCCGGTTG
>CAZBQQ010000042.1:0-24719 GCA_964493965.1 uncultured Solibacteraceae bacterium | reverse complement strand
TCCAGGACGATCTTGACGGGCATCCGCTGGACCACCTTCACATAGTTGCCGGTTGCGTTCTCGGGCGGCAGGAGACTGAAGCGCGCGCCCGTGGCCGCCGCGATGCTGTCCACGTGTCCATTGAATTCGCGCCCGCCGAAGGCATCCACCTTGACGATAGACGGCTGGCCCACCCGCATGTGATTGAGTTGGGTCTCCTTGTAGTTTGCCGTCACCCAAACGTCTTCGAGCTCCACCAGCGCCAGCAACGGCTGGCCAGCCTGGATCACCTGGCCCAACTCCACCGACTTCCTGCTCACCACGCCATCGACCGGCGCCCGCACCACCGTGTATCCCAGATTGAGTTGGGCCTGCTCGACGGCGGCCTGGTTCTGCTTGAATTTGGCGGATGCCGAACCAGCCTCGGCGCGGCTGGTGGCGATCTGCTGCGGCCGCACACGGGCCGCCTGCACGCCGGCCTGCGCCTGGGACACAGCGGCTTCGGCCTGGGCTACGTGGCTCTGGGCAACCGCAACCGCCTGCTCGGCCTGAGCTACGGCCGCGCGCGCGGAATCGACCGCTGCGACGGCCACCTGGGCGTCGCTGGTGGTCACGTCAAACTGCTGCTGCGAGATTTCGTCGCGCGCCACCAGTTGCTTCATGCGCGCCAGGTTCTGCTGGGCGAGCTGGCTGCGCGCCTCCGATTCCCGCTGCCGCGCCTGCGCCGAACCGAGCTGGGCCTGCGCCGCGCCCACTTCCTTGCGCGAGGCTGCGACTCCGGCTACGGCCGCCAGGACGCCGGCGTCGGCGGTGTCCACGCGGCTGGACGACATGGTCTCCATGATCGGCACTCCGCTCTCGGCCGCCGATGCCGTCGCTCCGGCAGCCGTAGCGTCGGCAAGGGCGCGGTCGAGCGCGACCTGGTAGTCCTTCGGATCGATCCGCACCAGCACCGTGCCGGCCTTCACCACCTGGTTGTCGTTGACGTTCACCTCGATGACGGTTCCGCCCACGCGGGCGCTGATCGGGTCGATGTGGCCGTCGATCTGCGCATCATCGGTGCTTTCGCGGACGGAGTAATAACCCCAGAGCTCATACACTCCTATTGCCAGAATCACCAGCAGCACCAGCAGAAGCCACTTGGCGGCGGGATGCTCGCGGAAGTAGGAGCGCCGCAACGCCGGCGGCGGAGCGCCCTCGGTTTCGTGTTGTTCGGTGCGCGCTGCGTCCGGCATTAGCGGTCTCCTCTCAGGAACTGCAGGTACATCTTTTCGGCCCCGCCCAGCGCGCGCGCCAGCGAGGCTTTCGCCAGGTTGTAAGCGAACAGCGCGGAGATATCGTTTTCGTTTGCGGTCGCCACGGCCTCCTGGGATTGTACGACTTCCAGATTGTCGGCCACACCCGCGGTGAATCGGTCTTGGGACTGCTTGAGCTGTTCGGCGGCCAGTTTGACGGCGCTTTCGGCCACCGCCACCTGTTCTCCCGAGGCCTTCAGGTCGAGCAGCGAGACGCGGATGTCCTGCTCGACTCCGTTCCGAAGGTCGGCGAGTTCCGCCTTGCGTTGTTCGAGCGCGGCATCCGCTTGCAGGATGTCGGCCTGGGTGCGGCCGCCCGGAAAGATGGGGATGGCGAGGGTCACGCCGGCGGTGAAGGTGCCGTGCGATTGCCAGGGCTGAAAGCCGATGGAGCCGTAATTGGCGTCCACCTGGAGTCCGGGGAGGCGCTCGGCGGTTGCCGCGCGCCTGGTGGATTCGGCGGCGGTCACGCGAGCCTCGGCGCTGCGGTAATCGGCGCGGTTCTGGAGGGCCTGCTGGAGAGCCTGCTCCACACCCAGCGGAGGCGGCGGGGTGTATGCCACCTGGTCGGCGAGCGTGAACGGCTGGCCCACGGGGAGGCCGATGGCGCGGGCGATGCCGAGCTTCTGCTTCTCGAAATCGTTCTGGTTGACGATCACGCGCTGCTGGAGCGCCTGCATCTCCACCTGCGCGCGCAGGACGTCGATGGCGGGGACCACTCCGGCCTGCTTCATGTCCACGGCCCGCTTATACAAAGTCTCGGCGGTATTGAACTGGGCCTGCGCGGTCTCGATGCGGGCCTGGCTCGCGATGGTCTGCAGGTACAGTCCGGCCACGCCCAGCACCACGATGTCGCGGGCGTCCTGATAGGAAAGTTGGGCCGCTCGCAGGTTCTCGGTACCGGCGCGGAACTTATGCAGCGAGGTCAGGTTCAGGATCGACTGGGAGGCGTAGACCCGGGCGTCGAAGACGTGGAATGGACCGACGATCGGCGCGATGCCGGGAAAGTTGCCGAAGCCGAAGGCCTGCAGGTTGATTTGCTCGTCGTTGTAGGAAACGGCCGCGGAAATGTTCGGCAGCAGGCCGCTGCGCGCGCTCAGGCGGGCGGCCTGGGCGGACCGCGTTCCTTGCTCGCCGAGGAACAGGCCCAGGTTCTGGCGCAGCCCGCGGTCGATGGCGTCCTGCAGGGTCAAGGCCAGCGGGGCGGTGGTGGCCGGTGCATTCGGGACGCCGCCCAGAAACGGGCTTTGGCCTCCGGGCACCTGGCTCCAGCCCGCGCAAAGATACAGCGCGGCAAGTGAAGTGAGACGCAAGGTCATGAGAATTTGTAAGTTTGACGCGAACAGAGACGGATCGCGAACTCATTAGTATTCTCTCACAATGGGGGTGGGGGGCCCGGTGGGGTGGTGCGAAGTCCGCTTGCTGACGCGCCCGGTTCGGTGCGGGACGCCACGGCACAGCGAGTCGGCTACAATGAGGATACACACAGGCCAAAGGAGGCCCTTATGAGGAGTATCGGCACGCCGGAACTGCTCGTCATTCTGGTTATCGCCTTCCTCCTGTTCGGTGGCAAGAAGATTCCCGAACTGGCGAAGGGCTTAGGCGAGGGCATCCGCAACTTCAAGTCGGCCGTGAAGGACGAGGAGAAGCCCGAGGACAAGAAGCAGGCGTAGCCGAGCGGCCGCCGCTCTGCAGCTGTCAGCGATCAGCTATCTTCGGAAAAGGCCCTGGGGCGGGCGACCTCGTGAGCGCCGCGGGCCATCGCGGCGGCCCCACAACAAGAAAGCGGTCGCCGCTGCGCCACCTGTCAGCGATCAGCTAGCAGCCGGCAGCTTTCGGACAAGACCTCCTGAACTCCGCAGGCAATTGGCCCCACAAAAAGAAAGCGCCCGCCGCGGTGCGACGAGCGCTCGGTGTGCGAACCACGAATACGGCTGAGGTCGCTATTTCTTCTTGGGCGGGACGATAGAGTCCCGAACGGCCTTGGCGACGCGGAACTTCACGACTTTCTTGGCCGGGATCTTGATCGCTTCCCCGGTGGCGGGGTTCCGACCCATACGGGCCTTGCGTTCCACGCGAACGAGGCGGCCGAGGCCGGGAATCACGAAGACGCCGTTCTTCTTGGTTTCATGGACGGCGATGTCGGCGAAACTGGTCAAGAACTGCTTCGCGGTCTTGTTGGGGACTTCGAGCGCACCAGCCAGTTCCTTGATGAGTTGCGTTTGCGTCAAGCGTTTGACTTCTGCCATAGACTTCTATTCCGATCCTCCCGAATTGAACTTACACCCATTGAACACGGCCATCCCGTGCCCGGATGCCAGCCTTCGCGGCGACGCCCGGACACGATCAAGTTCAATTGATAATACGGAATCGCGGGGGCGATGTAAAGAGTAAATGTGCTCCGGAGGCCCATTTTTCGGGCCTTTTGAGGCATGCGCAGCATTCGCGAGCCCGTAGGACGGGGGCTTGGGGCTGCACTTAGCCGCCGGAGAACGACGGGCGGGCCCCGTGCGGGGACGGGCAAACCCAATAAAACAGAGGGGATGGATTATGTTTGGGGGCCTTTGTGGGGCAGGATGGCATCCTGCGCGCCGGTTGCGAACCGGCGCTGGGCTGACCTTAGAGGCGGGTTACCAACCCGCCGCAGGATGCCATCCTGCCCCACATGGCCAGGCACAGCAATTAAATCAATGGGTTAAGCTACGGCGACGGCCTTCCTTGGGTCAGCTGGGGAAGCCGCCGGTGGCTTCGCGGGCGCGGCCAGCAGGGTTCTGAGTTCGGTCTCGAGGCGCTCGCGCACGTCGGGGTGGTCCTTCAGGAACTGCCTGGCGTTGTCGCGCCCCTGGCCGATCCGCTCGCCGCGGTAGCTCAGCCAACTGCCGCTCTTCTCAACGACCGCGCGGGCGACTCCGAAGTCGATCAGGTCGCCCTCGCGCGAAATCCCGTGGCCGTGGATCAGGTCGAACTCAGCCTCGCGGAACGGCGCGGCCACCTTGTTCTTGACCACCTTGACCCGGGTGCGGCTGCCGGTCACGGCGTCGCCGTCTTTGATGGTGGCGATGCGGCGCACGTCGGCGCGAACGGAGGCGTAGAACTTCAAGGCCCGCCCGCCCGTGGTGGTCTCGGGGCTGCCGAACATGACTCCGATTTTCTCGCGGATCTGGTTGATGAAGATCAGGCAGGTGTTGGTGCGGGACACCGATCCGGAAAGCTTGCGCAGCGCCTGGGACATCAGCCGCGCGTGCAGGCCGACGTGGCTGTCGCCCATCTCGCCTTCGAGCTCCGCCTTGGGTACCAGGGCCGCCACGGAATCGATAACGATGACGTCCACGGCCGCCGACGACACCAGCGCGCTGGCGATCTCGAGGGCCTGCTCTCCGTAGTCGGGCTGCGAGATCAACAGGTTCTCGGTATCCACGCCTAACTCGTGCGCATAGACCGGGTCGAAGGCGTGCTCGGCATCGATGAAGGCCGCGGTTCCGCCCGTTTTCTGCGCCTCCGCGATAACGTGCAGGGTCAGGGTCGTCTTGCCGGAGGATTCCGGACCGAAGACCTCGACCATGCGTCCACGGGGGAAGCCGCCCACGCCCAGGGCGGCGTCGAGCGAGATGGAACCGCTGGGGATCACGCTGACTGGAACCACGTTCTGCGATCCCAAGCGAAGGATCGAGCCCCGCCCGAACTGCTTTTCGAGCTGGCTCAAACAACTGTCGATGGCACGCTGGCGTTCGCGTTCGTCCACAGGAACTCCCTCCAGGAGAGTCGTGGCGGACGCGCGGCCGCTTTCTCAGGAAAAGTCAGTTCGCGGATGCAACACGCTTGACGGTATAGCCCTTGGCGGCGAGGCGGCTCACGACGCCCCCTTTGCCGATCAAGTGCGCGCCGCCGACCACCACGAAGCAGGTTTCGCCACCCTTGAGATAGCCCTCAATGCCTGAGACCATTCGCGCGTTGCGGTCGTCGAGCAGCAGTCTGCGGCTCTCGGGCGCGCCGCGGAACTCTTCGGCGACCAGCGCCTCGAGGGCGGAGGTGTCTCCTGCGATCCACGCGGCCTTCATGGTGCTGAGGGTCTGGTTGGTGTGCTCGGGGTCTGTGACTACCTCTTCGAGCGCGTGGGCGTGCTCGCGGTCCGGGACGTCCGACAAGGCGCGTATCTGCTGGTCCACGGTCTCCAGGGATTCGATCCGCTTGGATCCCTTGGCTTCGCCCAGGAAGTGCTTGTCGATCCCCAAATCGGGCCGCATCCCGGCCGACTGCATGATTTGAGCCGCCAGGAGGAAGTCCACCGCCCATGGCCGGAAGTGGGCGAGCATGTCGGCGCTCAAGCCGTGCTGGGCCGCGAAGGCCGGGAGCGCGGACCGGGTCCGCTCGCTGACGTGATTCCAGAGCGAGTCGCCGGGAGGGTAAGTGCCGGAGGTCGACATGAGGCTCATCGCCTTGGTGGAGTCTACCGCGCTTGTGTCGACTTCGACCACCAGCACCGAGGACTCCTGGAACGCGGTCTCCATCGCCGACGGCAAGGGGTACATGTCGGGTGAGCCGAAGTGCAGCGAGCCGGCCAGGTACACCGTAGTGGTGCCCGAGGTGGCCTTCCAAAAGAGGCCGCGGGTGCGAGAGGCGGTGGGCGCAGTGGCGGACGCCGGGGCATCGTTAACGGCGTGTACGGGGGGCTTGGGGGCCATCCCCTCCGGCGGAGCGGGCAGCGTGACCACCTGGGTGTCCTGCGCCTGGAGAACGCCGAGCGCGAGAACGAAGGCGGCAGCGAAGCGAACCTTGAGCATCCGTTGGTTATACCACAGGCCGGGCGTTTGGGAATCCTAATCGCCGGGATCCAGGCTCATCACCTTTACGACCTGGTTCTGCATGTTAGACCTGACGGTCATGGCGGTGAACGGGATGATGACCGACTGCTTTGCCGGCAGCAGAAAGTGATTCCAGATCAGCTCCTCCGCCGAGCCGGATTGCTCTTGAAAGCTGCGCGTCCAGGCGACTGTGGCGCCGGCCTTGACCCTGGATAGCAGGAAATGGAACCTCTCGGTGCCGGCTATGAAATAGTCGCCAGCGGTCCGGGGAACGGGCGCCAGGAGAAACGGCCAAATGGCAGCGATGTCGGAGCCCAACCGCACGTTCGATAGCTCCCTCATCTCCCGGTCGTAATTCCGAAACCAGAACTCCACTCCCGACGCGCCTCGGATGCCCTGGACAATGGCGCAACCGCCGCCCGGCGCCGCGGCCACACTCAGCAACTGACCGGGCAATGAAACGGACTTGACCAGTTCCCCGTTGGCGCTGAAGCGGCCGACCTTCAGTGAAATGGATGCGGCACGACCGTGGCCTACCTCGCCGGTTAGACAGAAAGCGCCATCTTCAAGAACGGCGCCATCCGTAAACATGCCGGCTTCGGCGGGATAGGGCGACTTCTCCCAGACCACTTCCAACGCCCGATTCAGCCGGATCGCGGTGGCACGAGTTCCCAGACGGCCGATGAGCAGATAACCGCTGTCGGAAAGCGCCAGGGCGCGAGTCAGCATCAGATCGGGTCGTCCCGGGCCCAGCTCCCGCTGGCGAACCACGCCGCGGCTCTTCGCGTTCACCACCACGATCTCGCCCAGACTCCACACCATGAGGAGATTTCCATCGCCCGCAGCGGCGAGGCCGATCAGGTCGTTCATGGGCCTGTGGAAGGTCGCCTCCCGGGTGAGGAAGTCGAGCGAGGTCTCGGGCAGAGGCTTGCCGGTGCTATCGAGGCCGCGCAAAGCGAGCTTCTGTGGACCGCCCATCTCGCCCGCTGCGCGTCTTCCGATCACCAGCCAGACGGAGTCGTCTCGAGGGGAGATCGCGGAGGCTTTGCACTCGATGCTGGAGGCTTCTTCCTCGATCGCAGCTTCCCAGAGTCGCTTAATACCGCCCTGCCTCTGGCCGCTCAAGGGAACGACGAGGGATAGAAGGAGCGCCAACAGCAGTGGGCACGTTGGCACCGCTTGCGGCATTGGCGGACTCCTTCGCGCTGGCCGTCCGCTCCCTTGCGGTCGCGGCTCGGTAACGGACTACTTGCGTGTGGCGGCCGGGGCGGGCTTGGGCGTGGGCGGCGGCGCCTCGGCGGTGGGCCCTCCGTTCGAGCCCGGCGCGACTTGCTTGACCAGGCCAATGGCCACGCGCAGCTCGGCTTCGAGCCTCTCCGTGATGTCCGGGTTGTCCTTCAGGAACTGCTTCGCGTTCTCGCGGCCCTGTCCGATGCGCTCGCCTTTGTAGCTGTACCAGGAGCCGCTCTTTTCGACCACGTTCTGAGCCGCGCCGAGGTCGATCAGGTCGCCCTCGCGCGAGATGCCCTGGCCGTACATGATGTCGAATTCGGCCTCGCGGAAGGGCGCGGCAACTTTGTTCTTGACGATCTTCACGCGGGTGCGGTTGCCGGTGGCGACGTCGCCTTCCTTGATGGCTGCGATGCGCCGGATGTCCGCGCGGATGGAGGCGTAGAACTTCAGCGCGCGACCTCCCGAGGTGGTCTCGGGATTGCCGAACATGACGCCGATCTTCTCGCGGATCTGGTTGATGAAGATCAGGCAGGTGTTGGATTTCGAGACGATGCCGGTGAGCTTGCGCAGGGCCTGGGACATCAGGCGCGCCTGCAGGCCGACGGAAGCCTCGCCCATTTCGCCATCGAGCTCAGCCTTGGGAACCAGGGCGGCCACTGAGTCGATCACCAGTACGTCCACGGAGCCGGAGCTGATCAGCGCGCTGGCGATCTCGAGCGCCTGTTCGGCGTAATCCGGCTGCGAGACCAGCAGGTTGTCCACGTCGACACCGAGGTTCTTGGAATAGAGCGGGTCGAGCGCGTGCTCTACGTCGATGAATGCGGCCATGCCGCCCATCTTCTGCGCGCTCGCGACGACGTGCAGGGCCACCGTGGTCTTGCCCGAGGACTCCGGGCCAAAGATCTCGATGATGCGGCCGCGAGGGAAGCCGCCCACGCCGAGGGCGGCGTCGAGCGAGATGGAGCCGCTCGGAATCGCCGACACCGGCACGATGGCTTCCTTGGTGCCGAGGCGCAGAATGGAGCCCTTGCCAAACTGCTTTTCGATCTGGCCCAGCGTCAAACTGAGCGCGCGCGCACGTTCCTTCTCGTCCATTTGTCTCTCCTGGTGAAAACGTGATTATAGCAGCCGGTGGCGGCCGCTATGAGCGGGGCTGAAGCCCCGCGCGGGCCGCCCTCCGGCCTACTGCTGCCTGGGAGCGTAATAGCCCTTGCGGGCGCGGACCACCAGGTCTTTGCGGTCCTTCACGTGGACGGCGATGGCCTGGTAGCTGCCGTCGGTCTTCATGTGCTCGGGGCGGTAATAGATGTTGTACTGGTGGCGCAGCTCGTTGGCGATGTTTTCGAAGGACTGCGAGAGGTCCTCCACCTTGAAGGGGAAGAATGCCTGGCCGCCGGTCTCGCTGGCGAGGTACTTCAGGATCTTGTCGCCATCGGTCTCGACGCGCGTGATGTTGGTCGAGATCGTGTAGATGACGACGTCGGCCTTCTGCGCCATCTCGAGCGCCTGTTCGCGGCTCTTCTGGCTCTGGTTGTCGTCGCCGTCGCTGAGGATGATCATGGCGCGGCGGAATTTGTGGCGGGGCTGCTCCCAGGAAAGCTTGTCGCGGCAGGCGAAGAAGATGGCGTCGAACAGCGAGGTGCCGCCGCCCGGCCGCAGCTCGCGGACCAGGGCGGCCAGCTTTTCAGGGTCGCCGTCGAGATCGGACACGAGCTCGGCCGAGCTGTCGAAGCTGACCACCAGGGCTTTATCCACTTTCGGGCGCATCACGCTGGTGATGAACTCGACCGCGGCTTCCTGGATGAAGCGGAAGCGGTCGCGGATGCTGTTGCTGGTGTCGATCAGGACCGCGAGGCGCAAGGGCAGATCGCTCTCGGCGGCGAACTCCATGATGGGCTGGGGCAGCTTGTTTTCGAGAACCTGGAAGTCGCCCTTGTTCAGGTCGGTGATGAAGCGGCCCTTCTTGTCGGTGACGGTGAAGAGGATGTTGACGCGGTTGACCTCGACCTGGATGCGGGTGTTGGAGCCGTCCGGGGCGGGCTTGGACGCGTCCGGGGGCTCCTGCGCCTGCGCTGCCAGGCCGAAGGTGCCGGCCACTACTAAAGCCAAGAGCCTCATAACGTATCCTGTCTCGGAACAATTATAGGGGAACGTAAGGTTCGACGCCTGGACGCGGCTTCTCGTTGCGTCCGGTTTGAGCCGACAGGGCGGGTCTGGAGACCCGCTGCAGGCGTGGACGCCTGCCCCACAAGCCTCTTGATAAGCCGGTGGATGGTGGATGGTGGCTAGGGGGCTCACAGGGTCTTCATCCAGGCGGTCAGGTCGGGGGGCAGGGGGGATTCCACTGTTACGGACTCTCCGGTAATTGGATGGGCGAAGCGGACTCGGTGGGCATGGAGGAAGGTGCGCTCGAGAGTTGTCTGGGCCGGGGCTCCGTAGAGGCGGTCGCCGGCAACGGGGTGGCCGAGGCTGGCGAAGTGGGCCCTTATCTGGTGAGTCCGGCCGGTCCGTATGCGCACCTCGAGATAGGTGAAGCCGGCGAAGCGCTGCAAGACTTTGTATTCGGTGATGGCTGGGCGGCCTTCGGCGCGCCTGGCCGTCATACGGAGACGGCGGGCGGGGTCGCGCGAGATGGGTTTTTCGATGCGGCCTTGGTCGGCCTTCACGGTGCCGTGGACCATGGCCAGGTACACCTTCTCCACCGTGCGGTTGGCGAATTGGGCGGCCAGGCCGCGGTGCGCGGCGTCCGTGCGAGCCACGAGCAGCACTCCGCTAGTGAAGCGGTCGATGCGGTGCACGATGCCGGGCCGCTCCTCGCCGCCGCCCTTGGCGAGCGAACCGAAGTGGTGCAGCAGCGCGTTGACCAGGGTTCCGGAGTGGCGTCCCGCTCCGGCGTGGACCACCATTCCGGCAGGCTTGTTCACTGCGATCACCTCGTCGTCCTGATAGAGGATTTCGATGGGCAGATCTTCCGCGTAGGCCTTCAGCGGGGCGAGGGCGGCGGGCTCGACTTCGACGGCTTCATTGCCTCGCAGGCGGGCCGAGGGGCGCTCGCCCGCGCCGTTGACACGGACTCGGCCCGCTTTGATCCAATCCTGCAATCTCGACCGGCTGTATTCGGGAAGCTGCTCCTGGAGGAACACGTCGAGCCGCTTGCCGGCGTCGGTCTCCGAGGCGTTCACGATCACTTGGCCGGGTTCCTCTCGGCCCCGAATCGCCGCTGGTGCCAATACGGATAGGAAAACGGGATGGCGCTGACCTCGTTCAGGCGCGTGATCTCTTCGGCGGACAATTCCCAAGCGGCGGCGGCCAGGTTGTCGCGCAACTGCTGCTCGTTCTTGGCGCCGATCAGGACCGAACTCACGGACGGCCTGCGCAGCACCCAGTTGAGAGCTACCTGGGGGACGGTCACGCCGCGCGCCCGGGCGATGTCCCCGATCGCGTCCAGGATGGCGTAGGCCTTCTGCTCGTCGCGCAACTCCAACACATCCATCTGCGCCAGGCGGCTGCCTTCAGGACGGCCCTCGCCGCGCTTGTACTTTCCGCTGAGGAAACCGAAGGCCAGCGGACTCCAGACGAGGACGCCCACTCCCTGGTCGAGCGACAGCGGGACCAGTTCGCGCTCGGCCTCGCGCCCGGCCAGCGAGTAGTAGATCTGCTGCGAGGCGAAGCGCTCCAGGCCCTCGCGCTCGGAGATGGCCAGGGCCTTCATCAGGTGCCAGCCGGAGTAGTTCGAGCAGCCGACGTAGCGGACTTTGCCGGCGCGCACCAGGTCGTCGAAGGCGCGCAGGGTTTCCTCGAGAGGCGTCAGGGAGTCGAAGGAGTGCGCCTGGTAGATGTCGATGTAATCGGTGCCCAGGCGGCGGAGGCTGGCTTCGCAGGCTTCGAGGATGTGCGAACGGGACAGCCCGACGTCGTTCGGTCCCTGGCCCATTCGGCCGAAGACCTTGGTTGCGATCAGGACGTCTTTGCGGCGCGCGCCCAGGGCCTGGCCCAGGATGGTCTCGCTCTTGCCCACCGAGTACACGTCGGCGGTGTCGAACAGATTGATGCCGGCTTCGATGGCGATGTCGATCAGGCGGCGCGCTTCGTCCACCTGGGTGTTGCCGACGCCGGCGAAGAAGCCTTCGCCTCCGAAGGTCATGGTTCCGAATCCCAGGGCCGAGACCCTCAGGCCGCTTCGTCCCAACAGTCGTGTCTCCATAGTGCCGAGACTAGCAAAAGCGGGGACGGTGAGTGTACAACGTGCACCTGTCATTGCATCTCGCAAAGGCGCGCTCAGAAGATTGATGGCCGCCGATGAACGCAGATGAACGCCGAGATGGGATTGAGCGGGTCGGACTAACCGACAACGAGCAACTCCTACGCCACCTGATTCTGATGCGGACCCGCAAATGCGATGTGATCTTCCTGCGCCTCTTTGACGTGGAGCAAAGACCGACCGCGAAAAATGGTGTATAAGCCTTGGCAGGGCAGACTTTCTGGGCTCGTATCTCGGAGGGGAAAATGGCTACGCGTTTTGCGGTTGCTGCCGCAGCGGTGTGCATTTTGGCGGTGTTCATTAGTGGTTGCGGCAGTTGTGGGGGTTCGGGGAGCACGACCCCATCCCCGACTCCGACGCCGGCTGCGACGGGCGCCTTGACCGTGACAGTGGGCTATTCTTCCGGGCCTGGGGAAACGTGCACGGGCTCCACAATAGTTACGGTTTCTGGTGGCGGCGTGACGAAGCCGGCTCAGACGCTGACCTACGGTGGCATAAGCAGCCAGGTTGACAGTACACATCATGGCTGCACGGTTTCCCAGACCTATTCATCCCTGGCACCGGGCACGTGGACTGCAAAGGCCACTCCAACTGGAAATTGCTCTACAGGTTTGGTCGCAAACAGTTTCGGGAAGATATTCATCTGGGATGGCGTTTGCTCGTGAGGGGCACGCTGAACCCTCCGTGGATTGTGGTCACACCTTCATCTCTGGTGGTGCGCCAATGACCGAAGCCGCTTCGCGAAGCCGGGAGCAGGCAGATTCTTGCATTTCGTGCCACATCCGATCGGAGTGGATGCAGGCCGATGCGGTTGAATTTCGCTCCATCCTGAATCGGACCTTCGTGTCTTCAGAGAACGGACGGCAGTGCGTTGCCACTGACGCGGTATTCTCGGCGTTCGCGTACCGGCTGGATGCCCACGAACCGGCGAAGTCCCGCGCGACCGCGATCTATCACGTCGAGGGAAAAGTCACCTGGCTTGATCACCGCAGCCGGAGCTTCTTTGTCGCGGATGTGCCCCGCCTCCCTAAGAAGAGAGCTTCGTCCACCATGCTCCTGCTCTCGCCCCCAGAACGCATGGAAGGTAAGGCACGCGACGAATTCCTGGCCGGAAGGGCAGGCTCTCCGGTTCGCAATGCGACTGTGCTCCGGACCATCGTGCGCGACTATTTCACCCGATGCGATTGGACGCACTATCTGATTTGCGATCCATCTCTGCGGGTCTCCAGAGACGTATTGAAGGTGTTTCTAACCGTTCTTGCCGGCGACCCCGAGTTGCAGGAGCAGGCGGGGTTCCCTTGGGACAGGTTGTTCACGGCGGTGGCCGAGGCAGGGCTTCCCATCGCCGGCGGAATTCTCCCAGTCGACCCCGCGGCTACTACGCGACGCGGCAGCTCCTTCCGGATCGAGAACATCCGCCTCGGCCCGCTTTCCGGCGGTGAATTCTCAATCCCCGACAACTATGGGCCCGCCGACTCAGGCGACCTGCAGGATACCGGACCTCAAATCAGGATGAACTCCAATCCGTACCAGCCAGGCGGATTGCATGTGGGCCCTGGTTATCCAACCCGAAACGGGGACCCGAGCGTGCCCATTACAGTGGGCAATAAGGGTCCTTCCACAGCGCCGGGAGCGTTGCCGACGATCATAGGTCTGTTGGTGCCGCAGTCAGTCCTCGATTCGATGAAAAGCACGGTCAACCAACTCGTGCTGCCTCTCTCGCAGTTTTCGATAGGCAATGGCTTCCTGACGCTGGATTGGCTCGCGCAAATGCGTTCCGATTGGGTCGCTCGCAATGGCATGGGAGGCACAATGCTGTATTGTGCCCTCCATGATGAACCAGACCTGAATCCAGGCGACCCGGTTCCGGCCGAATGCGCGATGTTCAGCGGCAAGGGACTGTTGGATTTCCAGGCCCTTCAATCCGCGAAAGATATGGTGACGCAGGGCACGCTGCCTGCTGAGATTGTCGCCGATTTGCCTGCGGCCGTGGCCGCCGAACTCGCCACGGCCGGTACGAATTGGTCGGCACTGAGCTCAAACGCCAAGATGAGGATCGCCTGCTCGGTGCTTTGGCTAACGGTCGGCCGGATCAGAATTCCGATCAACCAACCTCCTAACAAGCCGGCGGATCCATTCACAATCGACACCCCGGTGGCTTCCATCTCGATCGATCAAGTTCAAGGCACCATCCAGATGCCGCCGGTCACGCGCACTTCCGGTCCGCCGGTCATCCAATTTCGCCCGCTTATTGCCACGTTAGCCTGTCGTAACGATGCAACCATTCGAGCGGATGTCTCGCTGGCTTCCATCGAGCTCCAGGCCGGGATCACCGTCACGCCGAGCGCCGGCTTTTGGGTCGGGGTTGCAGTCGCCAGCGTCGCTGCTCTGATCTTCCCGCCACTCGGCGCGTTGTCAACGATCGCGGCTATAGCAGGCGTCCAGGTACTCGCTGCCGGCCGCAACACCCTTCGCGTCACCTGCACCAATCCAACAGTCTCGCTGAACCTGGGCCTTCGTCAGAACGCGCAAGGATTGTTCGGCCCGACAGTGACTTCAATGGTGTCGGCAGAGTATGCCATCTCGCTTGGACCGTTTTCGCTGGCTTTCTTCGCGGGCGTTTTTGACAGCCTGGTGTCGGCGATGCAGGATTCGATCAACGGCATCATTTCTCCAATCCTCGGTCAAATGATCACGGATCAGGTCGACAAAGCCCTGCGGGGCATCCTGGGACAGGGATTTCCCCACGCAGTCACAAACCTGGGAATTCCTGTCATTGGCGGATCCTCGGGCGGGGCTCAGAACTCGCACGTCTATTACGAAGTGGCCCTGGGACTTGGACCGGGATTCGTTCCGCCGCTGAAGCCAACGCCGCCCATCAATACCGAGCAAGCGATCGTTCAAGACCTGAGCGCGCTTCTGGCAGGACCGAGTGCGGTGCGCGAACGAGAAGGTTCCGTTTGCTTTTCACTCAATCTCTCCGAGAACGCGATCAACGACATATTGGCCGCCAGATGTCAAAGTGCCTTTATCCCCTTTGACGGCGCGGCGACGCAGCCAGCCGACCTCCAGACGCTCGCCTCGTTTGCTCAGGCTCCCGTGCTGCCCTCCTACTTCGGCTGGGTGGTTCTGGATGTACTGGGTCCGCCCGTGGTTACTCTCTCGCCCGCCTCGGCTGCGGGATATGCCACGATCGATGTCCCGATGAGTTTGACCGCGCTCACAGTTAACCCGATTTCGGCTGGCACCGGTCCAATTCCGGGCGCCACCTGGACATTCCATGTCTCTTCGCCCGTCAAGATTGTCCTCGGTGCGAGCTTGAACGAATCAGGCGGACCGCTCACACCAATCGTCGACCTGTTTCAGTTTCCGAATCACATCTTCGATGTGCTGATCGATATGAACAACTGCGGAATCCTGGTGAAGTCGCTGTCGGTAACCACCGGGAGCCCAGGCGGGGGTACGCAATCCATACCGGTGACCCCGGTGGTTTCGCAAAATCAGGAGCCATTGCTTCGGGCCGCGCTCAGCATCATTTCCGGCGCATTCGGTCTGCAGCGCGAACCGCACCGCGACGGCATTGGCGCGCCACCAGGGGATCCGGGGACACCTGACCTGGCGCTCGACCAAACTTATACGACCGACGGAAGCGATCCGGATGCCGGGGGAAGCGCCCCGCCAGTTAAATTCCCCGTTGCCCTCGGCCTGCATCCCTCTCTTCTTCACATGCATTTTCAGCTCGCTGGGGCCGTTACGGCGATCGTGGATGGGACCATCAACGTGGGCGCACCCACTTCCACATGCAGCCTCGGCCGCGCCTTTCAGCATTCTCAGCAGCAGGTTTCCCACTTCCTGCAGCAGCCTTGATCCGGCGGCGGCAGGATGATCCCGTGTTGGCAAGAACCGTTCATCCAAATCGGACACACGGTTCTCTACATCTTCGGAATCCTGCTCGTCGCTGCGACGGTGCTGGGGATGGCTCTATTCGTAAGGCGCGCTGAACGTCACTTCAAAGAGGGCCGCAGAGCTGTCTACATTGTCGCGGTCGCAGTCCCGGTCATGGCGTTGGGCGCGCACTTGATGTACTGCATTGTCGATGATCGAACTGCGCTCCTGGAATTCAGAGGCATCAGCTCCTTTGGCGCTATTCTGGGCGGCGCCGTCGTTCTGGGCGTATTCGCAGTCATCTACCGAGGAAGCCCTGCCCCGTCTTGGTTTTGGTTCGACGCCGCTTCGTATACGGGTGTATTTGCCGCGATTGTCGCTCGATCCGGGTGCTTTTTGGCGCATGACCACCTCGGGTCGAGGACGTCGTTTTGGATCTCCGTGAACTGCCTCGACGGTCCTCGATTCGATCTCGCCCTGTTCGAGCTGATCTTTCTGGTGATTCTTGTTGTTGTTTTGACGCGAATACAACGTGGGCCACGGGCGTGGGCCGACGGTGTCGTGTTCGGCATCTCCGCTCTCTCGTACGGCAGTTTCCGCTTTGGCGTGGAGTTCTTTCGAGATCAGGCAACAAAGCACAGCGGGCTGACCGTGGAACAATGGGCAGCGCTAATCCTTGTGTGCGGTTCTCTCTTTGCTTTTCCGTGGGGCCGTGACGACCCGCCCGCTACCCCGCGATCCACAGACTTTCGGCGAAGGGCCACTGGGGATCGACCCATTGCGCCTGGGAGCGGAAGCCGCAGCGGTCGGCCATGCCCTCGAGTTCCTCGAGCAGGAATTTGTGGCAGGCTTCGGTCCAGATGGACTCGCTTTTCTCGAAGGTCGCCGTGATGCCGGCGCCGGGGATCGAGACGGTCTGGCGGCGGGTGGACACCAGGTGCATTTCGATGCGGCGGCGGCGCTCGTCGTAGCGGGCCAGGTGAGCGAATTGGCGGAGCGCGAAGTTGCCGGACAGCTCGCGGTTGATGCGCGCGGGAAGTCCTCGCCGGCGGCATGCCCAGGGCAAAGGGGACATTTCTACTTTGCTTTCACAACGATGCGGGTGCCCTTGTCAGGGCCCCTAACATCTGGTACCATCTGTCTCGTTCCGTAAGGAGAGTTTAATATGCGAATCAGCCTAGTGCTTCCGCTCATTGCGCTCGTTTGCCTTTCGACCGCGCCGGCCACGGCTTCGGTTCTGTTGAACACGGTCGATGGCGGCCAGTACTTCGAGACGCGAGACTCTGGGGACGCTATCCTTACGTTTGTCGTGGTCGGCGCTTCCAACGTGACTATCGGGGCGTTCGGCCCCTACGGTGAGATGCTGGCGAGCGGGGACGCGAAGTGGATCATCCTCGACTATTCCGACCCAACGACGCCTGTTTTTGTGAGCGCTCCAGTCGCGCTCGGTGCGGCGACCGCGCCTGAGTTCTATGACATCGAGGGGCTGTCGTTCACTTTGCAGGCCAACCACAGCTACTTCATGGGGCTGATTGCGAATGTGCCGTTCAGCTACGGTTGGGAGTTTCAAGGGTTCAGCGCGGTCGCAACAGCCGAGACGGCGAACGGCCTGACCGCGCCGGTAGGTCCGAACGGAAACGCGACCGGCTTCGATTCGCCGGCCTGGGACGGCCAAGGCTTGGTTCAGCAGTCGATCCGCATCGATGACGCGGCCGTGCCGGAGCCTTCCGCCATTATCCTGCTGGCCTCGGGTCTCGGCATGCTCATTATCCGGCGCGCCCGAGCTTCGAAGCGCTCCTAAGCCCGACGCCTGTCGTACCGAAACGGCCCGCCCCGCGATGGTGCCGTGACGAGCTTCGCTCCGTAAAGGACGGGTCGCACAGCCGGTAGGCTTCCCCCGTCTTACCCCGCGATCCACAGACTTTCGGCGAAGGGCCACTGGGGATCGACCCATTGCGCCTGGGAGCGGAAGCCGCAGCGGTCGGCCATGCCCTCGAGTTCCTCGAGCAGGAATTTGTGGCAGGCTTCGGTCCAGATGGACTCGCTTTTCTCGAAGGTCGCCGTGATGCCGGCGCCGGGGATCGAGACGGTCTGGCGGCGGGTGGACACCAGGTGCATTTCGATGCGGCGGCGGCGCTCGTCGTAGCGGGCCTCGTGGGCGAATTGGCGGAGCGCGAAGTTGCCGCCCAGCTCGCGGTTGATGCGCGCGAGCAGGTTGAGGTTGAACGCCGCGGTGACGCCCGTTGGATCGTCATAGGCGGCGATCAGGCGGGTGGAGGGCTTCACCAGGTCCGTGCCCAACAGCAGGCCGTCGCCGGGAGAGAGCGAGCGGCGGATCGCGCGCAGGAAGTCCTCGCCCGCGGCGCGCTCGAAATTGCCGATGGTGCTGCCCAGGAACAATACCAACAAAGCCTCGCTGCCGGTGCGGCGCGCGGCCACTTCGGCCAGTCCTTCGAGATAGGGCTGCTCGAGGCCGACCACCCCGATGGAGCCGATCTCGGCGAGCTCGAACTTGCAGCGGGCCAGGGCCGCCGCGGAAATGTCGATGGGGTAGTAGGTCACCGGGCCGCCGCGGGCCAGCGCCTCCAGAAGCCAGCGCGTTTTGCGGCCGCTGCCGGAGCCCAGTTCGGTCACCACCAGCGGCATCGGAAGGCGCTCGACGATGGCGTTGGCGTAACGGCGCAGAATGCGCTCGTCGGCGCGCGTCAGGCCGTATTCCGGAAGCAGCGTGATGGCTTCGAAGAGCGCCGAGCCCAGGGCATCGTAGAGGTAAACCGAAGGCAGCTCCTTCTGGCCGGGCCGCGTGAGGCCGGCGCGCACGTCGAGGGAGAAGGCCGAATCGGGGAGTTCGATGGGGACGGCGCTCACTTAGTTCTCCACCAGGCGGAAGCCTGCGTAGACATAGGGATAGTCGGGCCGGAACCAGTTGCGGAAGGAGCGGCGCAGCAGGGGCGCGGCGGTGCGCGGCGAGCCGCCTTTGATGACGTAGTGCGAGCCATCGAAGAAGTTCGCCGAATAGCCGGGATAGAACGGGAACGGCTCGAAGCCCGGGAACGGCGCGAACGGCGTGGAGGTCCATTCCCATCCGTTGCCGATTAGCTGCGAGACGCCGAAGGCGCTGTCGCCGGCGGGCGTGGCGGTCACGGGCGCAGGATCCCAGGACGCGAAGTCGAAGTTCCCGCGGCCGGGGGTGGGTGGGTCGTCGCCCCAGGGGTAGGGCCGCTCGCCGCCCTCCGGCGTGCCGTATGCGGCGCGGTGGAACTGCGGCTCGGTAGGCAGAGACTTGCCGGCCCAGCGGGCGTAGGCTTCGGCTTCCCGCTGAGTCACCCAGGCCGGTGCGTCGAGCGCGAGCGGCGCCTCGCCGAACATGCCGCGGTAATACCAGGCTCCCTTGCGCTGGGTCCAGAAGTGCGGCGGGGCGGCTCCGGTGCGGACGAAGTTCAGGTACTCGCCGTTCGAGACCTTGTATTTCGAGATGGCGAAGGCGGGCGTGGGGACGGCGGTTTCGTGGAACTCATTGTCCCATCCGAAGCCGTTGCCGGAGGGACGGCCGAGCGTGGCGGTTCCGGCGGGAATCGGGATCCTGCGCGTAGCTGGCGGCTCGCCAGAGGGCAGAGGAGCGGCGGGCGGAGCGGTCTTGGCGCCGGGCGGCAGATTGTGGAGCATGTAGGCGAAGGTCTCGGCGTGCATGAGGCGGTGCTCGATGGCCACGTGCAGCAACTGCGCGGGGGCGCGTTCGATGGCGGCGTCGATGCGCTCGCGGACGCGCTGGTTGTAGGCGCGGGTTTCGCCGATCAGGGGCCAGTCGGAAGGACGGTCCTGGGGCATCTGGCCGACCGGAGGGTCGATGCCGAAGGCGAAGAGGTTGTCGAGGGACGGGTGGAACGGCTCGAGGCCGAGCGGCTCGCGCAGGAGGTTCCAGTCGAAGGCCTCCAGGTGGCCGATGTAGAAGACGATGCGGTGGCGTTCGGCGATGGGGCGTTCATACAGCGAGCCGGGGCGGACCACGCCGAACAGGGCGTCGGTGTTGGCGCGCGCCGCGGCGAGTGGCGATTTCGATATGGTTGGAGCGGTCATCCCTCACCCTCCGGTTACTTCCATTGTGGGGGCGGGCGGGGGCTGGAGGCAAATGGGCGGGTGTACGGGTATTGGGATGCGATTGACCGAAACTTGGCCACGGATGAACACGGATGAACACGGATAAAACAATCAGATTTTTGCTCCGTGTTTATCCGTGGCCAGTAATTGCACCGCTAGCGGCGAGCGGGCACGATCTTCAGAATACAGCGGAAGGGGGCGGGTCTGGAGACCCGCTGCAGGCGTGGACGCCTGCCCCACAACGGATCACATCCTACGGAGCACTACCGTCGTCTCTTTGCGGTAGAAATGGGCGGGCCAGAAAAGGACGGGGGACCAGGATAGATTCCACTCCTTGCGCGTGAAGTCGATCATGTCGCGGATGTCGTTGTCGGTCCAGACGTGAAAGTGGATGCTGTAGTCGCGGCGGATCAGGTCCTGGACTTCTTGGTCGAAGGCGGGGGTTCCACGAATGCGCCCGCCTACGTGCTCGACCCAGTCCTCGTAGTGATGGCGGGCGTCGAAGCGCTCCGGGTGTTCGTATTCCTCGAGCAAGTGGGCTAGAGGGGTTCGGTGGCGGGGCTTGTCAAACGTGTAGCGTTTGTCGGGAATCTTTAAGAGCAGGACTCCGCCGGGCGCCAGGGCATCGTACCAGGCTCGCAGGGCGGCGAGCGGGAAGGGCAGGTGCTCGAGCAGGTGGCTGGCGATCAGGAAATCGAGGCTGGCGGGGGCGACCGGCAGTTGCGCGGCGTCGGCCACGAGGTCGGCCGGCAGGATCCGGCCCTTCAGTTCCGGGTAATGGGCCAGCAGGGCTGCTTCGCTCAGGCGGTCGGCATACCAGACCTCGGTGCCGCGTGGCACAGGGAAGCGCCGCCACAGCGCGCCGATTTCGATTCCACGGCCGTGCAGGTGCCGGCGCAGGAAGCGGTTTTCGAGCCAGCGCAGGAGTGCGGCGCGCTCCATCGGATCACAACCTCACGTCGAAAACGTGGCAGCCCCACGCTGGCAGGTCCAGGTACAGTCCGCGCCCGAGGACCTCGTCGCCGTCTCGATCGTATGCGTCGGGGCCGAGGCGGTCCTCGAAGCGCACCTGTCTTCCGCGCAGATCCGCGAATGGGGGGCGGAGGTAGCACTGGCCTTGGTTGGCCGCGTAGTTGACCGCGATCAGCATGCGCTGCCCGCCGGGGCCGCTCCAGGCGAAACCGAGGAAGGAGTCTGAGGTGCCGTTGCCGTTCCATGCGGGGACGGGTTCCACCAGCTCCCACTCGCCATCGCGCAGGACGTCATCACGGAGGCAGGCCAGCAGGCGATCGTAGAAGCCGGCAAGATCCTGATCAAGCGGTTCGGCCGGCTCGCGGCAGAGCTGCACGGGCAGGCGGACTCTGCGGCCTTCGAGCTGCCCCTGGTGGAAGAACCGCAGGCCGGGGCAGAGGAACGCCAGCACGGCGGCTGCGCGGTGCATCGCGGGCGGGAATGTGGCGGCGGCGCGGGGCTCGTCGTGATTCTCCAGAAACCGCGCGGACTTGCGCTGGAAGGCGGCATCGGCGAGGAAGTGCTCGCGCACGGGAGGCGCGTGGCCATCGCGGAGGCGGTCGTACAGCCGCTTGTCGTAGGTGTAGTCGAAGCCCTGTTGCTGCAGGTCCCACTCGCGGTCCCAATAGACTTCGGCCAGGAAGGTGAACTGGGGGTGCTGCGCGCGGACGCGGTCGATGGCGTGGGGCCAGAAGGGCGGCGGCCGCAGTCCCCAGGTCTTTTCGAACACGTCGGGGAGGATGAGCATCGCCATGTCGCAGCGGACTCCGTCGGCCTGCCCCGCGATCCTGAGCATTTCGGAGATCATCGCCTCCTGCATGGCGGGCTCGGCGTAGTTCAACTGCAGAGTGTCCTGCCAGCCGGGGAAGTATGGGTCGCGGCCGTGCGCCAGCACCGCGGACCCGGTGCGGTAGTAGTTGCGCGGATCGCGGGCGAGGTCGGCTTCGGTGCCGTGGACGTAGAACTCGGGATGGTCGCGGACCCAGGGGTGATCGAGCGCGGTGTGGTTGGGGACGAGATCCACCATCAGGCGCAGGCCGCGCTTTTGGAGCCGCTCGCGGATGCGCGCCAGCGCCGCGTCGCCGCCGAGCGAGCGCGCGACCGTGTAGCCGGCCACGGAAAAGCAGGAGCCGCAGACGTCGCGCTCGGTGAAATCGGGAAGCGCGCGGCGGTAGTCGTCCATCAACGGCGGCTCGGCCAGTGCGGCCTCGCGGCCCTTTTCGCCGGTCTGCCAAACGCCCAGAAGCCATACCCACTCGAAGCCCCGGGCGGCGATGTGGTCGAGCTCCGCGTCGGGCGCGTCGTCGAGCGTGCCGCCATTCAGCCACACGCGCGTATTGATCTGATAGAGGGAAGGGAATCTGGGGTTGACCATGCCGATCAACCCCAGTATTGCAGGTGGGGCGGGCAGGGGACCGTTAGCGACGGCCTCCGCCGTGGCCCCAGCCTCCGTGGAACCCGCCGCCATAGAATCCGCGGCCGTAGAACCCGCGGCCGCCGAAGAAGAAGGTCGGGCCCCAGTAGCCGCCGTACCAATACGGGCTGTAGCCCCAAGGCGAATAATACGGCGAGTAGTAGTAGTTGGGGTAGAGCGAAGGCGCTGTCCCGGGCCCCGTCGCCCTGTACTGCATCCTCTGCCCATAATCCGATTGGTTGACCGGCTGGAAGGCGTCCGGCGCGGCAACCGTGGAGATCTCAACCGGCGTCTCCAGGCGGAACGTCAGCGGCGTCTCGGGATAGACCACGGTCGGCCTGCCGCGCGTGAGCAGGACGCCGATGGTGGAGGCTCCGGCTCCGGCGATCGCGCCCATGCCAGCGCCGAATCCGCCGGCGGCCGCAGCGCCGATGGCCGCGCCGACGCCGGTGGTGGTTCCGATTGCAGCCGCATCGCGGCCCAACGAGGTATCGCCTCGCCGATCCACCAACTGCGTCTTGATCGGGAGTTGCCGGCCGTCCACCATGCTGACCTCGGCCAGCTCCAGCCGCAGGTGGGAGACGCCCTTGGCGCGGCCTGCCTTCACGGCTTCGGTGACCACGCCGCCCACCATCTGTCCGCGGCGCGCCACGACGACCCCGTCGGCCACCAGGGGCTGAGCGAGGGTCGCGGCGAAGAAATCGCCGGGCTGGTTATGGTCGCTCGATAGCGGCTGATCCGTGCGGATGGTGATCCATGTGCCGGCGGGCAACGTCAGCTTGGCCGGCAGTGGCGCCGCCATGGGCTGTCCTTGTCCGAACCTGTGCCATCCCTGTCCCTGGGGCGGAGCCGTCCGGGGATAGCCCTGCTGTGGCGGGGCTTCGTGCGGTGGCGGAGCCTGTTGCTGCATTCCTGCTTCGGGCTGACCCTGGTCCGGCGGGTCGGCCTCTTGCGCGAAGATCGGCGCGGCCGCTACGAGCGACGACGCCACGAGCAATCCCAACGTTCGTTTTCTTAACATAGCCAAGTGCCTCACGCTATCCCTAGTAGCAGGTTCATTGCCATTGGCTAAACGCTTCAGAATCAGTGGACTGCAGCAGCGCACCATGGCCACGCGCCACCACCTTGGTGGTTTTCGGCCACCGCTTACCACGTATAGTGCACCGTATAGTGAATGACGGCCTCGCCGCCGGGCTCGATGGTGGGCCGGAACTCCACGGTGCGGGCGTCTTTCTTTGCGTAATCCAACGACTTGTCCGTGATATCCCACTGGAGCCAGCGGTACAGGTGCTCGACCACGCTAACCTGGACTGGCCCGGTCTTGTGGTTCCGCACCTTGATTTCGAAGGACTCGTCGGCCGAGTGCCCGTTGTTATCGAGCTTGTAGTTGGTCTGGCGGCGCTCGCCGACGATGTCGAAGGCGTTGCCGGTGTACAGACGCACGGTTTCGTCTTTCGGCGTGTGGTCCACGGCGTCTTCGCCGACGAATTCGTTGCGTCCGTCGGTGTCGTGGCGGTAGACCTTCACCTTGCCCTTCGGCAGCGGCATGCCCAGGTGCGACTTCTCGGAGTTCTTGAACTCTAGCATCGCCCAGACTTTGGGATTGGACTCGGTGCCGTACTCGGCGGTTCCGCGGATGTTCTCGTAGCCCCAGCCGCGGTAGCGCGGATCGACCTTCAGTCCGTCGTAGACGTAGATGCGCTCGGCCGGGACGCCGGTGGCGCGCACGAACTCTACCTGCTTGACCTCGCGGTCCAGCACGGTCGTGGGGCGTTCCAGGGTGTAGAGGTGGTATTCCTCGAAGGTCTTCTCGGTGACGGCCGGACCGCCCGACATGTCAATCAGATTGGCCCCGTTCGACGAGAAGACCGCCTGAGGCGGGTTGAAACCCGGCGCCCGCGCTACATCGCCCGCCATCAGCTTCACGCTGGCGTTTTCGAAATCCTTGCCGCTCATGTTCTCGAGCGTGACCCAGCCCACGATGTCGAAGCTGTCGCCCTTCTCAGCCGCCACCGCGTTGTAGTTCGCCTCCCAGCGCATGCCGCCGGTGAGATAGGAGAACTCCACCTGGTGCCGGCCGGCGTCGCCGGACGAGAGACGCCACAGCAGCGTCGGCTTGAGAAACGCCTTCGGCTCGAGCGAATCGAAGATCGGCTTGCCGGGCAGGCCGAACTTGATCTTGCCATCCACCTCGACGATCGGCTGGCCGCCGCCTTCGGGGTTCGCGTAGGCCTGTTGCGCGTACTGATACTGAGCGCCGTACTGCTGGAAGGCGGCGGTGTGCGGCACGTAGCCGCTGCGCAGGATCCTTCCCTTCACGATTCTTGGCGGTCCGTTGGCATCGGTGACCTCAAACTCCAGCACCTTGCCTTCCGATTTGCGCAGGAGCAGTCCTTCGCTCAGCGGATCGCTTTCGTAGTTCTGCTCCAGAATGCGGATCGAATCGGGCAGGCGCAGGTCGCGCAGGATGACCGACTCCGGCTCCAGGTGCGCGGTGATGTCGGTCACGCGGATTTCGTTCTCGCCCTTGGTGAGATCCAGCGCGCGCGTCTCTTTGACGGCGGCGAAGTTCTGGTTGTAGATGGTGAGTTGCGTCTGTGCGGACAGAGCAGCGGCCAGGAGCGGCACGGCCAGTAGCAGAGTTCTCATACGCGGGAGTCTATCACCTCGCGGAGTAAGAGGACCGCTCCCTCGCGGTCGCGGCTCGGAACCGAAGCTCAGCGCTCGACTTTGTAAAGGCA
>CAZBQQ010000041.1:29698-35587 GCA_964493965.1 uncultured Solibacteraceae bacterium | reverse complement strand
TGCGGGAAAACGATCTTGCCGGACCGGCGCATGTCGTAAAGCCATCCGCGAATCTCGACGGTCTCGCCCGCGTGCCGGGCGGCCTCCTCGATGGTGATCCTCATTTACAGGCTCTCCAGCCGGTCGAAAATCTCCGGCACTTCGTCGATCTGGTGTTTGCGGTCGGGGACTTCCTTGAGTTCGAGCAGGAGCGGATACTGGTCCTCGCGCGAGCGCAGCACCTGCATGGCGTGGGCCCAGTCGATGGTGCCGCCCTCGCCCAGCAGCGGCCAGATGTGCTTGTCCTGCTCGCCGTCGTTGTCGTGCACGTGCGTGGAACGGATGCGATCCTGCATGATGTCGAACTCCTCTTCCACGCCCGCGCCCATGTGAGCGTGGCCGACGTCGAAGCAGAAGCCCAGGTGCAGGTGCGTCTGCGCGAGGAACTCGACCAGCCGCTGCGCGCTCGAAAGCGCGTTGGGAATATTCTCGATCAGGATCTCGACGCCGCGCTGGCGGGCGAACACGCTCAACTCCTCGAGCGAAGAGAACGCCGCGTCCACCGCGCGGTCGCTGTACTGCTCCCCGCTGACCCCGATGTGCTGGATGAAATACTTAAACGGGACGTTCTCGGCGACCTCGATGGCGCGCCGAATCTCGTCCACCACCAGGACGCGCTTCGCCTTCACTGGCTCGGTGATGCTGATCACCGAGTTCGGCCCCGTGCGCCCCCACACGTCGTCGGTGTAAATCGGCGAGTGCAGGGAAAGCAGCGTCAGATCCGAGTCCTTGAACCAGTGGCTCAGCTCCATCACCTGGGCGCGGTTGTTGTAATCGAAATGCTGCCGCGCGCAGAAGATCTCCGCCATCTCGACGCCCGCGTGCAGCATTCTTTCGAGCGAGGCCGTGGTCAGGCGATGATTGACAAACAGGTGGGTGGACAGTGCGTGCTTCATGCTCCTCCAGGGTCTCGAACCGATTGTAGCAGCGCGCGGGCGTTCACCTCTTGGTGTCCGCGGGCAGGAAAAGGACGAACCGGCAGTTGGGTACTGTGTAAGCCGAGCATGACAGGACGCCGCGCCGCACGATCTTCTCCGGACCGTCGTCGGGGAAGGGGACGTTGAAAGGCGCCTTCATCAGTGCGTTCCCGGCGTCCTTCAAGGTTTCCTCGCCGGTGATGAACCGGGCGTCCTCCACTTTGCCGGCCGAGAACAGCACGAAGAATTCGGCGCTGCCCTTCCGGTTCGTCAGGCCGGGAATGGCCGTCGTCCGGAGCTTTTGAAGTTCCTCGCCCGGCGGTACGCCCTTTGCCGCCTCCGCGGTGCCGAGTTTCTCCAGCCGCGCGCGCGTCTCATCCTGGCGGCTGTCGCGCGCGAGCGCCAGTCGGTACGCGTGGACGGCCTCCTGGCGCTTCTTCTGCCGCTCGTAGATCTGGCCCAGATGATCGGCTTCCGTGGCCCCTTGCCCCAGCAGCCAGGCCGCGCGAATATAGCGTTCCGCTTTCGCGAAATCGCCCTGATGAAAGTACACCCAGCCAAGCGTGTCCCACAGACTACACAGAGCATCCGTGTAACCGAGATCTTGATCTGCCAGGCTCGTGAGAGCGGTCTTCTTGGCGTCGTCTTCGAGGTTGGAGACCGCTTTCTCTCCGTACTCCCGCGCCAAGGGCAGGTCCGCGTCCGTGTCTGCCAGCGCCCAGGCCGCATTGTTCAAAATCTGGAAGGCCGGAGCGTGCGCTCCCATCTTCTTCAGGACAGCGACGCCTTCATCCTTCTTGCCGGTGCGGAGAAGCACCTCGCCCAACATGCTCTCGACATTCGCGTTGTCGGGCACACTCTTCAGCGAAGCTCGCAGCGGTTCCACGGCCTCGCTGTAGCGCTTCCTTTCCGTTGCCAACCGCCAGATCTGCCACACGGCATTTGTGTCTTTTGGGGCGACCTTCAGAAGACTGCGCCACGTTTCCATGGCGTCGTCGCTGTGGCCGGAACGCATCTGCAGTTCCGCCACCATAGGGTAGACGGTGGTGCTGTCCGGGTGGTATCGAAGCTCCTTCTGAAGCGCCTCCAGAGCCTTGTCTTCCTGCTGGTCCATCACGAACGCGATGCCATAGCCGCGCCAGAGATCGGCCTGCCTGGGGTTGAGCTTCTCCACGCGAGCGAAGGCGTCCTTGGCCGCGGCAACATCCCGCTTCTGCAGCGCCTCGAAGCCCTCGCGCATAAGCCTTTGGGCCTCGGGGTTGTTGTCGGCCGCAGCCGCGGCTCCGGCCGCGTGCCCGCCGGTAAGCTGCATGAACTGGCTCGCATCGCTCTCGAGTGCCTTCGCCAGCTTCACATACGCTGGCCATGCATCCAACGGAATCTTCGACTTCTTTCGAGTCAGGCGGCGCTCGGCGGAGAGCACTCCGTTAAACAGCGAATACGAAGACCTGTAGTCGAGGAAGTCGGTCTGCTCTCTGACGTCCGCCGGGATCTGGACCGAATAGCCTTCGGGAAGCGCCGTCGAGGTTTGGAAGACCACCTCGCCAGGCGCGCCGGCGTCGACCGGCTCCTCCGGCTTCTCGTCATTCGGGTCATACGGAAGGCCGAGGCGGGGCATCGGCGCGACGATGCGGCGGTTCTCCCAGTCCCCGTAGTTCTTCCGCAAATAGTCGTAGGAGTAGTGAAACGGTTTCTCCGTGTCTTCGGGGTTGTCCACGCCCAGGTTACTAACGGTTCCGGAATATCCCTCAGCGTCCGAGAGCTTCTGCGCGAGCGTCAGCCATTGGGTGGGCGGCGTCCGATGAAAGGCGCTGCGGATCAGCAGCTCGGTGTCTCCGCGGAGAGTCACGTCGAGCCGGCCTGTCAGCGTCCCGCTGCCGTCCAGAGCCGTTTTCCCTTCGACTTTCTGCACGTCCGGAAACGGCGAATCGGCGGGTGTTGTCATGAGCGTCGGCGGGCCATCGTCGGGAATCACCAGCGCCTGCTTGTCGCGGAGAGTGGAGTATAAGTAGCCATACGGCGCGACCTCGGGCGTGGTGTCAAGCCATGCGACCTCGCCTTTCTTCCGCGGCAGAACCGTGATCAGATGATTGAACTGGGACGGCGACGGGAAGTCCGGATCGAGTTTGATTCCCGCCCCGATCAGCGCCGGCCAGGCCTCGATGCCGGCCGCCTTGAGCAGGGCCGCGAACAGGGTGTGCTTGTCCTTGCAGTCACCGTACTGGTTGGCCAGAACGTCGTCGGCCGAATGCGGCTGATAGCGGCCCTTGCCGAACGAGATTCCGATGTAACGGAACTTCACGGCTACGTACTTGTACAGGGCCCGCTCCTTCTCCTCGGCAGTGGTCAGGCCTTTGGTCAGCTCGGCGGCCTTGGCCTGAATGGACGGGGTCACTGCCGCCCGGGGACGCGCCAACGAGCCGTACCAGCGGCCAACGTCGGCCCAGCTTTTGAACGTGGTCAATCGCACATCTGCAAACTCCGGCGTTTGTGGTGCCTTCTTTTTCGGGTCCTCCGGCTTGCTGGGCTCCAGACGCGCGGTCTTCCAAAAGTAGATCGTGTGCCCGCCCTCTACGCGCACCTCCGGCTTCCTGGAGGGGCTCTTGACCAGCACGAACTTGTCCGCGGGCAGAACCACGCGCAGGGTCTCCTCGAGCACGACGCCTTTCTTGATGAAGTTGTACTCGTGCCAGAATTGGCCGGGCACCTCGGGCTTGGTACGGCTCGAGCGCACGCGGAATTCCAGAACGTCCCCGACGCCGAGCGAGCGCACCGGAATCTGCTTCTCCCGCAAATCGGAATAGGTGGGGGCCTGCCTGGCCACTTCGGACGAGACGTCCTGCACATTCGATTCGGGAGTTTCGACGAGAGTGCCATCCGGCTTGCGCACGCGAACGTAAAGTACCTCGATGCGTTGGTTGTCGCTGCTGTAAGGAAGCGTCAGGACGCCGAGCTCCCGCACGGCCGCTTCCGATTGCACGCGTACCGATGTAATCTGCTCTCGCTGGTCGGTGCCATCGGCCGAGAAAACCACCTCCGTGACGAATTTCTCAAACACGTATGGTTCCTTGGAATAATCCGGCTGAGCAGCCGGAAGATTCGACAGCGCCAGGCAAAACGCGAACAATGGCCCGAGTATTCTCATCCGCAGATCGCAATTCTAGTACAAATCGGCGCGTAGCGCGCGCCCGCGCAGCACGAAACCGCTCGTGTCCGCTTGCTCACGCGCGCGGTTCGGTGCCCAGCAGCAGCCGTCGCGCCTCGGCCACCAGGAACAGCGAGCCCGCGACGAAAATGGCGTCCTCGGGTGCGGCTTCGCGGCGGGCGATCTCGAGCGCCTCGTCGAGCGCTGGCGTGGTGCGCACCTGTGGATGATCCGTCAGCTCCCGGATCGTCTCGGGCCGCAGAGCGCGCGCCATGGCCGGGGCGGTCGCCAGGATCTGGTCGGCCAGGGGAAACAGGATCGCGCCCATCTCTTCGACCGCCTTGTCCCGCATCGCGCCGTAAATCAGCCAGACGCGGCGGCCGTCGAAGAAGCGATTGATGTATGCGGCCAGAGCGCGGGCTCCGGCGGGGTTGTGAGCGCCATCCAGAATAATCTCGGGCGCCGCCGAAACGCGTTCCAGGCGCCCAGGCCAGCGCGCCTGGCGTATGCCCTCGCGTATCGTCTCGGCCGGGAATCCCAGCTGGTCCAGGGCCACCACCGCCGTCACCGCGTTGGCCACCTGGTGCTCGCCCGCCAGCGGGCAATCGATGCGGTATTCCCTCGGCCCCACGACCCGGAAGCAGCTCCCTCCCGGATAGAGGGCCAGGTCCGCGACGCGCCAGTCTGAGGTCCAGACGGGCTCGACGCCCAGTGCGGCCGCGGCGGCGGCGAGCGTTCGAGCGGCCTCCGGACGCTGGGCCGCGATGACGGCCGGCACGCCGCGCTTGATGATCCCCGCCTTCTCCTCCGCGATGGCGCTCAACCCGCGTCCCAGAAAAGCCTCATGGTCGAAGTCCACCGGCGTGATCACCGCCAGCCGCGGGAGGACGACGTTGGTGGCATCCAACCGGCCTCCCAGGCCGACCTCCAGTACCGTCGTCCGCACCTTGGCTTCTCGAAAGGCGACGAAGGCCATCGCGGTGACGGTTTCGAAGTAGGTGGGATGCAGGTCGAGCGCGCCTGACGCGATGAGCCGTTCCGCCGCCGCATGCACCTGATCGAACGCCGCGGCGAAAACTTCGCGGCTCACGGGGCGGCCCGAAATGGAGATGCGCTCGGTGGGCTCGGCCAAGTGCGGCGACGTGTAAAGTCCGGTCCTGATTCCGGCCACCCGCAACACGGACTCGATCATCGCGCAGGTCGAGCCTTTGCCGTTGGTCCCGGCGACGTGTATGAAGTCGCCCGCGCGGTGCGGATCGCCCAGCGCTTCGAGCAGCACCGACATCCGCCCGAGCCCGAGTTTGGCGGCTTTTACTTCGTTGCCGAGCGAATACAGGAACCGGACTGCGTCCTCGTAATTCATGCTTGCGCCCGCCTGCCCCTCAAGAAAGCCATTCTAGCGGCCGCCACAAACAGCAGGCAGACCGCGGCCAGTTTGGCCTCGAAACGCCAGACCGAGGCCACGCCATCCGGCGGCACGAGCGAGAAAGCGATGCCGACTACGGTCACCACGAGTCCGGCGGCGGCGCTGAGGCGCAGTCCGTGGCGCGCGGCGGTCGCGAACAGGTAGAGGAAGGGGATGAAGTACGTCACCACCGTCAGATCCACCAGCAACTGGTAGCCGGTTCGCACATCTTCGCCCGCCAGCATGGCGAGCAGGATCACGGTGCAGGCGACGGCCTGGCTCAGGATCGCGACGTGCGGCGTCTTCCAACGCGGGTGGAGGCGAGCGAAAGCGGCGGGCAGGTAGCGGTCCAGCCCGATGGCGAACGGCACGCGCGCGCAGCC
>CAZBQQ010000041.1:6575-29598 GCA_964493965.1 uncultured Solibacteraceae bacterium | reverse complement strand
ACGTTGCGCTCGGGGTTTCGAATCTCGCCGCCCATCACCGCCCCAAGCTCGAGGCCGCCGAAAGCGAAGGCGATCTGCGACCAGAAGTTGAGCCGGTTCCAATCCCAACGTGGCGCCAGATCGAGCGGCGTGGCCGAACCGTGCATGATCCACACGCCGATTCCCAGCCCGACCACCAGCACGCCGGCGGTGTACGTTGCCACGGCGCCCGCATTCTGCGTCCACTTGCCCACGCGCAGGCCGACAAGGTTGGTGATGGTGCCGATCCACAGGACGGCCACCGACACCGGGATGACGAACAGGCGCGCGTCGCCCAGCCAGGCGTGGCTCGACCCCAGGCCGTAGACCGCCATTCCGATACCCGCCAGCAGCAGGTTGGGGATGTAGAACAGGTTGCTCAGCCAGTAGCACCAGCCGCACAGGAAGCCGTGCCAGTCGCCAAAGCTGTTGCGCGTCCAGGCGTAGAGGCCGCCCTCTTCGGGAACCTTCGCGCTGAGGCGCGACACCGCCAGTGCGGACGGGATGAAGAAGAATATGGCGGCGCCCAGCCACAGGCCGATGGAGTCCGATCCGGTATGTGCCGCGGCCGCAAGCCAGCGAATCCCCACCACGGCCGCGATATTGAACAGGACCAGGTCGCGCAGGCCGAGTTCGCGCGCGAGGGCGGGTTTGCGATCGGGCATGGGGTCATCTTCATCGTACCTTGCGGCGCTGCGAGGTTTCCGGGCCCATTTTTCCGGCGGAGCACGGCGGTGGCTGCTATAGTGTAGGTGAACAGTTCAACTATCCAACTGCCATGTCCATCGTAACCGTCAAGAACAAGTACCAGATCGTCATCCCGCGCGCCGTCCGGGAACGGATTGGCGTGGCCGTCGGTGACATCCTCGAGGCGAAAGTGGAACGGGGACGGATTACGCTCACACCGAAGTCCTTGGTGGATCGCGCCATCGCCGAGGGCCTCGAAGACGTACGGAAGGGACGCGTGCGCGGTCCCTTCGATACCGTCGACGAGATGATTGACTCTCTCAAGGGGCGCAAGCATCCCACTGTCCGCAAAGCGTCCTGACTCCTGTGACCTGGGCACACACGCGGCGTTCAGAGAGGGATTACCGGGCCGCGCCGCCCGCAATCCAGAGGGCCTTCCAGAAGCAGGTCCGGCTGCTGGCTAAGAACCTCACCCATCCTTCTCTGCGCGCCAAGAAATACGACGAGACCGCCGATCTCTGGCAAGCGCGCGTGAACCGCGACTGGCGCTTCTATTTTCTTATCGAGGACGACACGTACCTCATCGTGGCGATCGTCGCTCATCCGAAGTGACGCGAGCCGAGGACCGACCCCGCCAGGAGCACGCCGTCGCCGTAAGCAGCCGCCGGTCAGGCGCCCGCGCCGATACTCCAGTTAGACATGCCGCACCTCGTCTGCGCGCGCCGGTCCCGGCCACCCGGTGTGGTTCGGAGACAGCAGACCATCCTGTCGGCGTCAGCGGCCCGGAACTTTAGTCGCGGCGCCCGCGCGGCCGAAACCCGCCCTCCGGGCTGAAAGCCGCGCATGTATACTCGCAGGAAGGGACCTTGTGCCCCCTTATGCCGCCCAGGCTCACCGTCGCGCTGATTGCCGTGCTGTCCGCGTGGGCTCAGGCCCAGCCCTCGCGCTGGGACGCGGCGATGGATGCCGGCAGAACCGCCTACGAACAGGGTCACTATGCCGACGCCGAAAAGGAGTTGCAGGCGGCGCTCGGCGAGGCGGAGAGCTTCGAGAAAAACGATCCGCGCCTGGCGGCGACCCTCGACCAGCTCATCACCGTCTACCGCACCGAGGGCAAACCCATGCTGGCCGAGCCGCACTATCACCGGCTCCTGGGCATCGAGGAAGGCACCTGGGGGCCCATGGACCCGCGGCTGGTCACGGTCCTCAACGGCCTGGGCACCTTGTACACCGCGAACCGCCAGTGGGCCGACGCCGAATCGGTTTACCAGCGCGCCCTGGCGATCCGCGAGAAGGCGCTGGGCGGAGAACATCCCGAGGTCGCCGCCACCCTCGAGAATCTGGCGGCGCTCTATGCCGTGCAGGCGAAGTTCGACAACGCCGAGGCGTACTACCTTCGCGCGCTAGGGATCCGCGAGCGCTCCCAGGGCGCCGAGCACCTCAGCGTCGCCGCCACCATCGACGGACTGGCGGGGATGTACCGCGACCAGGGTAAATTCGCCGCCGCCGAGCCGCTCTTCCGCCGCGCCCTGGCCATCCGCGAAAAGGCGCTGGGACCCGATCACGCCGAGCTGGTGCCCAGCCTCGACAACCTCGCCTGGGTCTGCTACGCCCAGCGGAAATACACCGAAGCCGAGCCGCTCTACGGGCGATCTCTCCTCATCTGGGAGAAGATGGTCGGCTCCGAGCACCCCACCGTGGCCACCGCGCTCGACAACCTGGCGGGCACCTTCGTCGCGGAGGAGAAATTCGCCCAGGCGGAACCGCTCTACGGGCGCGCCCTGCTGATCCGCGAGAGAACCACGCTCTCCAACTACGACAAGCTGGCATCGGTCTACGTAGGCGAAACGAAGTACGCGCAGGCGGAGCAGGTCTACCGCCGCGCGCTGGCTTTCGCGGAGGGCAGCCTCCAGCCCGATAGCGTCCAGGTGGGCATGCTGCTGGAGCGCTACGCCGAGCTGCTCAGACTGCTGAACCGCCCCGGGGACGCGGAACGTATGCGGGCGCGCGTCCGCCAGATCCGGAAGCGGCTGGCGGAGGAGACTTCGGCAGCCGGCGCGGAACCCCCCAAGCAAGCCAAGCCGTGAGTGGGGCAGGCGTCCACGCCTGCAGCGGGTCTCCTCCAGACCCGCCCGGCGGGGTCTGGTAGTATCCTCGGATACGGACATGAACCTCAAACTGACTCTCTCTTTAATGATCGCCATCGCCGGCAGCGCCCTGTGCGCTTCCGACGTGGTGAAGACTGACAGCGGCCGCCTGAAGGGCGTCACAGCCCAAGGCGTCACATCCTTCAAAGGCATTCCGTACGCGGTAGCCCCGGTGGGCGATCTGCGCTGGAGACCGCCGCAGCCCGTGAAGCCCTGGAGCGGCGTCCGCCCGGCTTCCGAATACGGCGCCGACTGCATGCAAAAGCCCTTCCCCGGAGACGCCGCGCCGCTGGGCGTCACGCCCGCCGAGGATTGCCTCTACATGAACGTCTGGATCCCGGCCTCCGGAGCGGCCAAGAAGCTGCCGGTGCTGGTGTGGATCTACGGCGGCGGATTCGTCAACGGAGGCAGCTCGCCCGCGGTCTACGACGGCAGCCAGTTCGCCAAACGCGGCGTGGTCTTCGTCAGCTTCAATTACCGGCTGGGCCGCTTCGGCTTCTTCGGCTTCCCGGCGCTGACCAGCGAAAACCCCACCGAACCCCACGGCAACTACGCCTACATGGACCAGATCGCGGCGCTGAAATGGGTGCGCCGCAACGCTGCGGCCTTCGGCGGCGATCCGGGCAACGTCACGTTGTTCGGCGAGTCGGCGGGCGGAGGATCGGTATTCGCCATGCTCACCTCGCCTCTCAGCCAGGGCCTTTTTCAGAAGGCTATCATCGAATCCGGCGGAGGCCGCAGCGGTCTTTTCCCGCCACGCTATCTGAGTAAGGTGAGCCCGACCGGGATGCCCTCGGCCGAAACGGCAGGCCTGGCGTTCGCCAAGAAGGCGGGCGTGAGCGGCGAGGGCCCGGAAGCTCTGGCTGCCTTGCGAAAGCTTCCCGCCGAAGCCGTGACCGACGGCCTGAACATGGCCACCATGATGACGCCGACCTACGCGGGGCCGATGATCGACGGCCATGTGATCGTGGAGACTCCCGATGCCGCCTACGCCGCGGGCCGCGGAGCCAAGATTCCGCTGATTGCCGGGGCGAACAGCCAGGACATCGGCTTCAATTCGGCAAAGACCATGGACGAACTGCTCGGCCGCTTCGGCGCGAATGGCGACAAGGCCAAGGCGGCGTTCGATCCCGCCAGCACCGGCAACGTGCGCCAGGTCGGGACGCTAGTGGCGGCCGATCAGATGATGATCGAGCCGGCGCGATTCACGGTGCGCACGCTCGCGGCGGCCGGCCAGCCCGCTTACGAGTACCGCTTCTCCTATGTCGCCCTGTCGATGCGCAAGCAATGGAAGGGCGCGCCGCACGCCACCGAGATCCCCTTCGTCTTCGACACCGTCGAAGCGCGCTACGCCAAGGACCTGGCGCCCCAGGACAAGGCGACAGCTGAGGCGGCGAACACCTATTGGGTGAATTTCGCGAAGACCGGCAATCCCAACGGAAAAGGACTGCCGGAATGGCCGGCCTACGACGCCAAGACCGACCAGTTGATGGATTTCACGCCGGACGGCCCCGTAGCAAAGCCGGACCCGTGGAAAGAACGCCTCGACCTGGTCGAGGGCATCGCGACAAAGAAATGAGACTCGCGATCTTCCTGCTGGCGGCCGCGGCTTGGGCTCAGGCTCAATCCACCGCCAACCTGGTACAGGTGCCCGTCGTGGTACGCGACCGCGACGGGCATGCAGTGCAACGTCTCCTCAAAGAGGCCTTCGAGTTGTACGACCGCGGCAAGCGGCAGCAGATCGTGTCCTTCGCCGAAACCAGGCTGGGCGAGCAGACCGTCCCCGCGCGTCAGGTGGCGCTCCTGTTCGACGATGTCGGGATTCGCGACTCCGCCGATGTCACGCGAGTCCGCAATGCCGCCGCACGGCACCTGGCGGCCTTGCAGCCCGGCGAGCGCGCCTCGATCGCCAGCACCACCTGCCGCGTGCTCCTCGACTTCACGGAAGACCGGGCGAAGCTGCAGGAAGCGGTCTCGCGGATTTCCTTTGGGTCGCCTCCGGTCTGCCGGGTGGCGCGGAAGGAAGTGCTGCAGCTTTCCGTGCTGAGCTCGCTGGTGCGTCAGGTCGCGCTCGCGCCCGGCCAGCGCGGCGTGATTCTCATCTCCCGCGGGTTCTACGTGGGCCACGACCGGACGGCCGAGATGACACAACTGATCGACCAGGCGATCGGCTCGAAGGTCCGCATCGACGCGCTGGATGTGGGCGGAGTGTCCGGGAGCCCTACGATAGAGACCACACACCCCTTCTCTCCGGGCCCCCCGGACACGGTAACCCGGCAGACGGGTGGTCAGCAGCTGCAACAGGTACCGCCGAGCCACCCTGTGGCGTTGATCGAGCTGACCAGCGGCACCGGAGGCACATATGTTGCTGCCGGCAACGACCTCGAAGTAGGTTTCCGCAGCCTCGCGACGCCGGAGAGTTTCTATCTCCTCGGCTTCGCGCCCGGCGGCGCCCAGGCGGGCGCCGGCTTCCACGAGTTGAAGGTGAAGGTAAAGGACCCGCGCCAACTTGCGGTGCAGGCCCGCATCGGGTACGCTGCGGGGGCGCGGAAGCAAGAATAGAATCATGAAACGCATCGGTGCGGTGGCGGTTGTCACGATGAGCACGGCTCTTGCCGCGCCGGCCCTTTGGGCTCAGGCCGAAACGCCGACGTTTCAATCGGGCGTGAAACTGGTGCAGGTGCCCGTCGTGGTGCGCGACCGCGACGGGCATGCGGTCAAAGGCCTCCACAAAGAGGACTTCGAGCTTCTCGACAAGGGCAAACGGCAGGAGATCGTCTCCTTCGCGGAAACCAGGCCGGGCCAGCAGACCGCCCCCGACAGGTCGCTGCCAGGAACGAGCTCGCCGGCCGGGGGCGGCGTGGCAGTTCCCGAACGCTTCGTGGCGTTTCTGTTCGACGATGCTGCGATTCGGGGCCCCGCCGATCTCACGCGAGTCCGCGATGCGGCCACGCGGCAACTGGCGGCCCTGCAGCCGGGCGACCGGGCCTCGGTCGTCACCACCACCTGCCGGGTGCTCCTCGATTTCACGGACGACCGCGCCAAGCTGCAGGAAGCCGTCTCGCATATTGCCTACGGATCGCCGCCGGTCTGCCGCGTGGCGAGGACGGAGGTGCTGCAGCTCTCCGTACTCAGCTCGCTGGTGCGCCGCGTCGCGCTCGTACCTGGCGAGCGCAGCGTCATCCTCATCTCGCCCGGCTTCTACGTCGGCCACGACCGGACCGCCGAGATGGCCCAACTGATCGATCAGGCGATCGGCTCGAAGGTGCGCATCGATGCGCTGGATGTGGGCGGGGTGGGCAGTGGCGGCATCCGGCCCGTGAACCCCTACGACTCTGGGGACGCGATGGATCGCGGGATGGGGCGGCAGCAGGGGTACGTACCACCCGGTAACCCCGTGACGTTGACCGAACTGGCCCGCGGAACGGGAGGCACTTATGTGGCGGCCGGCAACGACTTCGACGCGGGCTTCCGCCAGCTCGCGACGCCGGAGAGCTTCTACCTCCTCGGCTTCTCGCCCGGCGACGCGAAGGCGGACGGCAGCTTTCACGAGCTGAAAGTGAAGCTGAAAGACCCCCGCAAGCTCACGGTGCAAGCCCGCGCCGGCTACTATGCGGGCGCCCGGCCGTAGTGGGGCGGCTCTCCAGAGCTGCGCCGGACGTCCACGTCCGGCTTGCTTCGTCTCAGGAAGTTGGACGGAGGCGGGTCTGGAGACCCGCTGCAGGACTGGAGTCCTGCCCCACCCCTCAAGCCAGCGCGAAGAACACGTCGAGGCGACGGACCATTCCGGTGCGCTCGAAGACGGCGGCGCTGGTGTCGTTGTCCAGTTCGAGCCCGTCAACAGTGCGGCGTGAGCCGTCGGCGCCCGAAATCTCGATCCGTGGAGGCCCCGCCCGGTGAGCAACCACGGGCACCTGGCACACAGTGAACGCGAGCGTACCGGGCTCGAGAGCGAGACCGTAGAACGGGAACGTCCGCGCCTCCTTCAGGAACTCATCGCGGTTCACCAGGTGAGCCCGGAAGCCGAGCCGTCCCGCTTCGACCGCGACGCCCATCTCGCCCAGCCGCGAGATGAGATCCTCCTTCACCTGGCCGGTCATGCCGGGCTGC
Source organism: uncultured Solibacteraceae bacterium (assembly GCA_964493965.1). Taxonomy (GTDB): domain Bacteria; phylum Acidobacteriota; class Terriglobia; order Bryobacterales; family Bryobacteraceae; genus DASWZN01. The sequence goes on along the minus strand of CAZBQQ010000041.1, from coordinate 22,636 downwards.
TGCACACCAGCGAATCCGGGCGTGTGCGAATAGGGATCGGTGGGAATCGCGCCGTAGAGCTCGGGCGGTTTGTGCGCGCCGATGCCCTCGCGGATGTCACGATAGTGGCTGCGCAGTCGCTCGACAATCGCGGCGTCTTCCCCGGAGGCGGCCGCGCGGTCCATCGCTTCCTGAACCGCGAGCAGCAGCTTCGAAACCATGTGCCAGTAGATGCAGCCCAGCCCCTCGTACTTGTAGAACGTGCCCGAGCGGCCGGTGAACGACTGGTGATCGAAGACCTCCTCGTATACCGCGAGGACCTGGTCGCGCTCCGCGTCCGGCAGGCCGAGCGGCACGAGCGCCTCCTTGAGCAGCGTAGCGTTGCGGAACGCGGCGTTGAAGTGAGCCACGCCGTTCACGTCCTGTATAGCGATGCGGCGGTCGGCCAGCGCTTTCGACTTCGCCAGCGCCGCTGCGGGAATGTTGTTCTTCTCGAAAAAGCCGGGCAGCCTGCGGTCGGGATAGAGGACGTAGCTGTTCTGGTCCGCGCGGTAGAGCTTGCTCGCTCGTAGCGCGTCGAGTAGCGCGGCCGCTTCGCCTGCCGATAGCGCGCCCGAACCGAGCACCGCCATCTGGCCTTCCAGCATCTCGTAGAGACGCCGGATCACGATCCCGTCGCCTGCCACCTTCATCAAGTTGTACGCGTGATAGAGGCCGTCCGAGCGGCGGTTGGCGCGAATCGAGTGGTCGATGTGCCGTAGCGCCACGTCGCAGAAAGCGGTCAGTTCGGCCGCGGTGAGCCCGGCCTGCTTCCCCGAAAAGCCGCTCGCGTAAATCCGCGCGCGGTAGTCGCTGCCGGCTGCGCCCAGCGAATCGAGCACGGCCTTGCGATCGCGGTCCGAGATCGGGCCATCGAGCAGGCCCGCATGCCGCTCCAGCGCTGCCGCGACGCGGTGAAACGCCTCGGCGACTTCCGCGGAAACCTCGACTGCCTCGGTGAAAAGCTCGCGGCAGAACGAAAGGAACCGCCGCAGCGAATACAGCGTCACCATCGAAACGCCCGACCCCACCAGCGCGTTGTTGGCGTCGTTCCACTCCGGCCGCTGCGTGTTCATCCACAGGCCGGCCTCGGGGATGTAGTTGAACAACCGCGCCAGCGCCAGGACCAGCAACTTCTCGGCCAGGTTCACGCGATAAGGCGCGCCGTCCGCGCCCTGCAGAACCTTGCCGTCCGCGCCCATCGCATCGGCGCGCCGGCGGATCTCGCGGTCGGCCGCCGCGTCGAACTCGATCGTGTTGCGCGAATCCTCCAACATCGCCGGATACGGCTTGATGCGGTAGGGAACGTCGGCATACGTGAACACGCGCCGCCCGAGCAGGCTCGCCAGGGCCCCCGGATGATACCGCGCCGAGACCTCCAGCAGCTTCAGCAGGTAAACCACCTGGTGATCGCCCCAGTAGCCGATGTAGGCCCACGCGTCGTGCGGGTCGAGCACCTCCCAGTCGAAGCCGTCCCGCATGACGCGGTAGGGATTGTAGCCGTCGGCGGTCGAAGCGCCGGCGAACTTGAAGATCATGCTCTCGACGTAGCCGGGAAAGGAGAGCGCCAGCGCTTCCCAGTTTTGGAAAATGTCGCGCCAGTTTCCCTGGTAGTTGAGCAGCCGCTCCCCGTGCTCGCCCTTCACTTGGATGGAGAAGATGTTCCAGGGGCGGCTGGGATCGCCGTGGCGGCGGCTGAAGGTCAGCGGCAGATACTCGTGCGCCAGGCGCTCGAGATCCGGGTCCTGACGCTGGTGCGCGAGTTCCAGCAGAGTGCTATGCAGAACCGTCTCCGGAAGCGCGTCGAGGAACGCGGCGCACCTGGCGGCGACGGCGTGGTTGGCCTGCGTGACGAACGCCTTGAAGTCCGCGCGCGCGATCTGGTAGCCGCGGTCGGGGATGCCGCCGCGCATCGTGTTGAACAGCGCGTTCGAAAAATGCCGCCACGAGTTGAGGTCGTCGCCGGTTACCTGGAGGCCATCGGCTTCGGCCACGATGCGAATCAGGTTCTCGGTGCCACGCGCGACGTCTTCGTCGAGTTGCGCGCGCAGGTCTCCGCCGGATTTGAGGAGGGCGACAACCGCCGCTACGCCCGCGGCGTCCTGATCGATCTCCGCCACCATGCTCCACTCTTTGCGGCCGCCTGCGGGAAGCGCCAGCCGCGAGTGAATGAAATACGCCCCCCGCCGCCCGCGGATCAGCGTTTCGTCTTCGACCGCTAGACCCTGCCGGAAACGGTCAAGCTGAGCCGCGCACAACAGCCGGTGCGCCGCCTCGATGCCTTCCGACCAAACCGTGGTCACCCGCAGCGCCTCGTTCGGCTCGGGCCTGTCGGCCGGAATCGAGCTGAGCTTGAACAAGCCCAGCCCCGTTGCGGGCTCGAGCTCGTTCTCCTTGTATCCATCGGCCAGCGTGCTGTATTCCATCTGGAACCGGCGCGTCAGGCCGTACGGCATCAGGTTCTGAATGCCGTCCAGAATCTCGGCCTCGACGGGCTCCGCCCCGGTGTTGGCCACGGCGACCCGCCGCACGAAGCCGAACCGGTCCGTCGTCATCCACGCAAAGGAGAACGCCAGCCCCAGGTCGTGATTGACCTCCTCGAACACGATTTTGTTGCTATAGACGCTCTTCGCAAGGCTGCGCGTGATGCGGTAGAGCCCCTCGTACCGTCGCGAGAACGGCTCCCACAGCGACGTCCGCCCGCCACGCGTGACCTGCAGAACGGTCTTTCCCCCGGTCTGGTCCTGGCTGTCGTGTATGCGGTCGTCGGTGTAGTAGGGAAACAGCGCGTGGTCGGGATCGCGCCGCCCTGCGGTGAGCGCGCCCGTGCTCGAAACGAACATCCAGTGGTCGGAGTCGCTCACCAGGCTCATCAGAAACGGCGGCATCGCGTCATAGTTGACGATGCGGTAGAACCGCTCTCCGCCGATGTCAACGTGGCCGCCTTCCACGTTGCGCGGGCAGCGGTTCAGCGGTGCTTCGCCGATGAAAGCGGTCGTCACTTGGCCTCCTGCGCATCGTATCCTGGCGACGTCGCCCTCACTGGCATCAGGTCCGGAAACAGCCCCTGCATGGCCGGCTTGGCCTTCCGCCCTTCCGTGAACAACCCCCAGTGGCCCTCGGTGCCGCTCCCCTTCCAAGGCTCGTCGAACGCCTCGAACCAGAACACTGTGACGTCGTTGGCCTTGCCCCACGCCGTCAGTTCCTCGTAGTAGCGCTTCTGCTTCTTCTCATCGCCGGCGCGCGGAGCGTTCTGCTTGCTGTTGGTATAAGTGGCCCAGCCCGCCTCGCCCAGCACGATGGTCTTGCCCGGGTGCGCCTTCCGCACGCTCTCATAATGCTTGATGGTCGAGGCCATGGCCGTATCGATGTCCTCGCCGCCCCACATGGGATACGCGTGCATGGTGATGAAATCGACCAGGCCGGCCAGCTTCGCCTCCGGCTGCCGCCAGTAGAGAACGTCATCGGCCACCGTAACCGGGCAGCTCACGGCCTTCTTGACCTGCTGGACGTACTCGATAGCCCGGTCTTCGGTCAGCTTGTGGTCCGACCACGACACCAGAATCTCGTTCCCCACGCTGATGGCCACCACGATGTCCTTGTACTCGTTCGCGAGGCGAATGCCGGTCGCTACCTGCGCGGCATTCTCCGCCTGCTTCTCAGGATGGCCGTCCAGCCACACGCCCAGCATCACCTGGATCGGGATCTTCTCCCGCCGTATGACCTCCAGCACATCCTGCGAGTGCTGGTCCCCGCCGTAGAGCCGGATCAGCCTCCAGTTCCTCTCCAGGATCTTGAGGTCTTCGAGGATCTGCGCCTGCGTCGGGAACCGGTTGAGTTGCGGGTTCTGCCCCGCGCGGTAACCGGAATAGTCGATGGCATTGCCCTGCCACTTCTGCACGGTCAGATCGGCCGCCGCGGCCGAAGACAATAAAGCGAACAGGCACAGCAGCGCGGTCTTCATTCCTAGGCCTCTCCGCGCCGTTCCTTCAGGTCCGATTCGATCCGCACCATCAGCTCCTCGCTCAGGGGATAGAACTGCATGAGGGCGGTGGCGAGCAGCATCAGGCCGCAGGGAATCCAGCTCATCGACAGGATGATCCCGTCCAGCGACCGGTGCGTCTGCGCCACGTTGGGCACATAGCCGAAGTAGTCGAGGATGAGCCCGAAGATCAGAGCGCCGATCGCCACCCCGGCCTTGGTGCTGAAGATGGCCGACGCGAAGACAAGCCCCGTCGTGCGGCGGCCCGTGCGCCACTCGGCATCATCCGCCGTATCGGCGAACATGGCGAACACCAGCGGCGAGTTGAACCCGATGATGAAGCTGGAAACGATCTGGAGCGCGAACATCAGCACGATGTCCGACGGGCCGGCGATATAGAAGCCACCGATCACCAGGCCGCCGATGCCAATCGCCATCATGAAGAGGCGCTTCTTGCCGAACACCTTCGCCAGTTGCGAAGCGATCGAGACCGCCACCAGGAACGCCAGACCGTTCGACACCAGGAACGGCCCCAGCAGATCCTCCCGCTTGACGAAGTACTTGAAGTAGTAGGCCGACACCGACCCCTTGATCACGAACGCCGCCAGAACCAGAAGCAGCACGCCCACCAGAACCAGCCACGGCCGGCTCGTGAACAGATCGCGGAGATCGCGATTGAGGTCCGACTTCTGTTGCGCCGGCGGCGCGACGCGCTCCCGGGTGGTGGCGAAACAAAGCGCCAGCATCGCCACCGCCAAAACGCCGTACAGCACCATGGTGAGCTGCCAACCGCGCGCGTCGTTGCCATGCCCGAAAAAGCCGACCAGCTTCAGCGTGAAGTACTGGACGAAAACGCCCGCCGTGAAGGCGCCGATGAAGCGGATCGAAGCGATCGAGGTGCGCTCCAGCGAGTTCGGCGTCATCACGCCCATGAGCGCCGTGTACGGGATGTTCACCGCGGTGTACAGGAACATCAGGAGGCTGTAAGTGATGTACGCGTAGACCAGCTTGCCGTTGCCGCTCAGGTTGGGAGTAGTGAAGGTCAGCACGCCGGCCACCGCCAACGGAAGGGCGAACCACAGCACGTAGGGCCGGAAGTGGCCCCAGCGCGTTTTCGTACGGTCGGCGATGGCTCCCATCACGGGATCGGCCACCGCGTCGGCCAGGCGCGTGACCACCAGCATCGTACCCACGGCCGCGGCGGAGATGCCGAAGACGTCGGTGTAGAAGATCATCAGGAAGAACTCAAACGTCTTCCAATAGAAGTTCGAAGCCGCGTCCCCGAGCGAATAGCCGATCTTCTCTTTAAGGGAGATCCGGTCCGCCACCGGTATCTTCTCTGTAGCTATACTCACACCAACCTCCTACCTGGCGCACACGTAGCGCCAACGTAAGAGTCTAGCGCGGTTGGAGGATAGAATCGATGCGCCCCAGTTCGCCGGCCGAAAACTCCAGGTTCGCCAGAGCCGCCACGTTCTGCTCGATCTGCTCGACCTTGCTCGCGCCGATCAGCGCGCTGGCCATCGAGCCCTCGCGCAGGACCCACGCCAGCGCCATCTGCGCCAGGCTCTGCCCGCGCTCGCCGGCAAGCGCGTTGAGGCCGCGAACCTGGGCCAGGCGGGCGTCATCAATATCGGCCTTTTTCAGAAAGCCGTGTGGCTTTGAGGCCCGTGAATCGCCGGGGATGCCCTGAAGGTACCGGCCAGTCAAGAGGCCCTGCGCCAGCGGGCAGAACGCAATGCCGCCGATTCCCTCCGTGGCCAGCGTGCTGAACAAGCCTTCCTCGGCCGTCCGCTGGAACATCGAATACTTCATCTGATGGATCACGCAGGGCGTCCCCAGGCCCCGCAGGATCGCGGCCGCGCGCGCCGTGCGTTCGGGATCGTAATTCGACACGCCCGCGTAGAGCGCCTTCCCCGACCGCACCGCCTGGTCGAGCGCTGCCATCGTCTCCTCCAGCGGAGTCTGCGGATCCATCCGGTGCGAGTAGAAGATGTCCACGTACTCGAGCCCCATGCGCTTCAGGCTCTGATCCAGGCTGGCCAGCAGGTACTTGCGCGAACCCCAGTCGCCGTAAGGCCCCGGCCACATCCCGTACCCTGCTTTGGTGGAAATGATCAGCTCGTCGCGATACGGCCGCAGGTCCGCCTTCAGCACCTGGCCGAAGGTCTCCTCCGCCGACCCAGGCGGCGGGCCGTAGTTGTTCGCCAGGTCGAAATGCGTGATGCCCAGATCGAAGGCCCGCCACAGCATGGCCCGGCTGTTCTCGAGGACATCGACTCCGCCGAAGTTGTGCCATAGCCCGAGAGAAATCGCGGGCAGGTTGACGCCGCTCGAACCGCAGCGCCGGTAGATCATCGTGTCGTAGCGTTCAGTCCTGGCCGTATACATTCCGCTCCCCTTAAACAACCCCACCCCGCGCGATCGTTTCGCGATAGAAATGCGCGCTCAGCTTCGGAATCCGCTCCTGCGTCTCGTAGTTCACATAGACGATCCCGAAGCGCTTCAAATACCCGTCGGCCCACTCAAAGTTGTCGATGAGGCTCCACAGGAAGTAGCCCCTGAGCGGCCATCCCTCGGCCACCGCGCGCTGCGCCTGCGTCAGGTAGTTCCTCAAGAACATGACGCGGTCCGTGTCGTAAACCGCACCATCCGGGGAGCGCGGATCGGCCGCCGAGCAGCCGTTCTCGGTGATGAACACGTCCTTGACGCCCCAGATTTCGCTCAGGTGCCGCGGCCCCCAGTACAGGATCTGCGGCCCGATGTACAGCCAATCCGACGACATGTGCGGATACGAAGACGGATGCTGCACGACGGCGTATCCCGCGGGGGACTGCCGGTCCGCCCGAACGTTGTAGGGGTAGTAGCAGTTCAGCCCCACGAAATCGAGCGGCGCGCCGATCGTCTTCATGTCCTCGGACGTGAATTGCGGCGCGTCCTTCCCCATCTCGTTCAGGTATGAGTCCACGTACCTGCCCTCGAGAACCGCCGTAAGGAACGGCGCGTTGATCTCCCGCTGGGCCTTTCGCGCGGCCGCGATGTGCTCCTCGGTCTCGATCACCGGAACGCAGATGGGCGCGTTCTCCGCCAGTCCCACGCGAATGGGTTTGCGCGCGTTCGCCCGCAGCGCCGCGACCGCCAGCCCGTGCGCCAGCACCGCGTGGTGCCGCAACTGGCACACCTCGCGCATGGGGAGCCGGAGCCCCGGCGCCTTGCCGCCCCAGCGGTAACCGTCGTCGGTAAAGCAGGAAAACTCGTTGATCGTGAAAAAGTGCCCGATGCGGTCCGACAAGCGCCCGGAGACAAAGGCGGCGTAATCGCCGAAGTACTTCGCGGTCTCGCGCGAGCGCCAGCCGCCGAAGCGATCCTCCAGCGACTGCGGCAGATCCCAATGGAATAGCGTGCAGTAGGGCTGGATCCCGTTCGCGAGCAGTTCGTCCACCAGCCGCTCGTAGAACGCGATGCCTCTCTCGTTGGGCTGGCCCGAGCCGTCGGGAACCACCCGCGGCCACGCGATCGAGAAGCGATACGCTTTCACCCCCAGCCACTTCAGGAGCTGTATGTCGTCCTTGTAGCGGTGATAGTGGTCGGCCGCCACGTCGCCGTTGTGGTCCATCGCGACGTGGCCCGGCGTGTGGGAGAAGGTGTCCCAAACCGAAGGCTTGCGGCCGTCGTCATGGACCGCGCCCTCCACCTGGTAGGACGCCGTGGCACAGCCCCATACGAACGAATCCGGAAATTGAGATGGTTGCCGCGCCGCGGCTGCCTGCGCCGAAGGGCTCACGCTCAACGCCGCCGCCAGCTTCGCGAAATCGCGCCTCGTAGGATCGCTCATGAAAGACCAAGCTAGCAGACTCAGCACCGACCCGCGCACCCAGCACCGAAACGCGCGGGTGCACAACGTGAAAGTGGAGCCGTGCTGCGGAGGGCGGGCTTCAAGCCCGCCGTCTCGCGGAGCAGGGCTGAAGCTCCGCGCGGGCTGAAGCCCGCCCTCCCGCTTCGCGCTGAAACAGCTTGCGTAGCTTCCCACGTCTACGTCGCGCAGCCAGCGGACAGGCCGAAGCCCACCCAAGACTGCTAGAATCGCATTGCCATGAAGCGCCGAATGCTCCTGCTAGGTTTGGCACTGCTTCCCGCCATTGCCTCCGCCCAGCAGTCCTGGGTGAAGGCGACCACGACGAACTTCGAGGTCTACACCACCGCCGGCGAGCCGAAAGCACGCGAGGCCGCTCTCTATTTCGAGCACGTCAACAGCTTCCTGGTGAAGGCCCTCGGCACCACCCGCTCCGGGACGGGCCGCGTCCGCGTGATCGTCTTTCAGTCCGCTCGCGAGTATAAGCCGTACCAGCCGGACGAAGGGACGCTGGCCTACGCCGGCGGCGGCCCCGGCACGGACCGGATTGTGATGCAAGGCATCTCGCCCGCGCAGTATTTCATCGCCGTTCACGAGTACGTCCACATCCTGCTCAAGCCCTTCAAGAACGTGCCGCTCTGGTTCAACGAGGGCCTCGCGCAGGTCTACCAGACTCTCCGCCCGGCCGGCGGAAAGATCATCGTAGGCGACCCCATTCCAGGAGCTCTCGAACTCCTTGAGCAAGCCAAGTGGCTCGACCTCGAGACCCTCTTTGCCGTGGACCACAATTCGCCTTACTACCACGGAGACAACTCCCAGGCGGGCATCTTCTATGCCGAGAGCTGGCTCCTCACGCACATGCTGTTCGCCGGAAAGAAGTACGGAGCCGGCTTTACCGAGCTCAAGCGACAGATCCTGGCGGGCACGCCTGCAGAGGAAGCGTTCCAGAGCACCTTCGGCGAAACGACGTGGCACGTGTACTCCGACCTTCGCCGGTACTCAGAGGGCGGAGAGTATCGCGGGCACACCTTCGACGTGGCGATCGAACAGCCCGTTGAGAAACCCGAGATCAAGCCGGTGACGCCCTTCGAATCGGATTTGATTCTGGCCAACCTTCTGGCTGAAATCGGCAAGACGAACGAAGCGAAACAAGCCCTCAACAAGCTCGCGGAGCAGAACCCCGCCAGCCCCGACGTTCACGAGGTCCTCGCACTCGTGGCCTGGCGGAAGCAGCAAACAGACGAGGCTCGCGCGCAGTTCGCCAAAGCGGTCGAGCTGGGAAGCAAGAACGCCCACGTGTACTTCGCGTACAGCGCCATGGAGTCCCAGGCCGGCCAACCCCGCGAGAGGCAGATCGAACTGCTGCGCAAAGCGGTGGCGCTCGATGCGGACTATCAGGACGCGCGCCTGCGCCTTGGATACCTCCTCGTGTCGGCGTCGGACTACGCGGGAGCGGTGGCCCAGTTCGGACGCGTGAAGGAGGGCGACCCCGAGAATCCCTTCCAGTTCTTTCACGACTTCGCGTACGCCTGCTATCGCACTGGCGACAAAGAAGGCGCCCGCGAGAACGCGAAGCGCGCCCTCGCCGCGGCTCAGGGTCAGGACCAGAAAGCCTCGGCCGAGCAACTAGTGGCGGTGATCGAGGGGCACTCGTCTGACACCGCGCTGCCCGACCTGGAGGCCACTCAGCGACCCACCCTGCGCCGGGCCCCGGGCACTCCGGTAGCGGCCCAGCGCCACGCCCGCGCCACCATCGAAGGCACTTTCGATCGGATCGACTGCCAGGGGACAACGGCTCGTCTGCGGCTGACCGCGGGCGGCCGCGTCGTACGCCTCCTCATCGACAAGCCCGAGTCGATCGAGGTCCGCGGCGGCTCCTCCAGCGCGTTTAGCGTGACGTGCGGGCCGCAGCAGCCGCCACGCAAAGTGCGGATCGAATACGAGCCCCGGGTGGATAAAGACGGCACAATCGGCCTCGTGCGCGTGGTCGAGATGAAGTAGGGTCACGCGCGGCGCCGAACTCTATCTCCAACCCCTCTGGCGCTTCCGCAATTCTGCCCCGCCGGGACGGCGCCGCCCCCTGCCACAAATCGTTCCCGTGCGAGGCAACTTCCACGGCATCAATCGATTGCAGCCAGCCAACGAAAAAAGCACGAAGAACCCAGTCCCACAAATGGACGGTTCGCGCGGCGCGTGCTGCCTGCGCGTGCGGCGGCACGGGGCCTGTCCTACAATCACTAGGTTGGGGGTCTGAGCAATGAAGGCGGTTCTGCCATTTATAGTGTGTTGCTGTGCGGTCGCGGCCACGCCGACGACCGAGATCCGAGTGGACCAGGCCGGATACCCGACCACCGCGCCCAAGCTGGCGATGGTGGTCTCGAAAACTCAGGCCGGCGATTTCACGGTTCGCCGCGCGGCCGATGCCTCGGTGGCCTTTGAAGGCAAACTGTCCGCCCCGATCGCCGACGCCGATAGCGGCGATCGCGTCCAAACGGCCGATTTCTCCAAACTCGCCGCGACCGGCAGATACTACCTCGACATCCCCGGAGTAGGCCGCAGCTGGACTTTCGCCATCGGCCCCGACGTCTATGCGCGCGCCTACTATCTCGCTATGCGGGCCTTCTACGCCCAGCGCTGCGGCACCGCCGTGGACCTCGGGCCGGAGTTCCCGGGCTACACCCACGCCGCCTGTCACCTGAACGGCGCCTACCATCCTTCCTCAGGCAAGACCGGTCCGCGCGCGCCCTCCCGCGGCTGGCACGATGCCGGCGACTACGGCCGCTACACGGTGAATTCCGGAATGACCAACGGGACGCTGCTCTGGACCTGGGAGATGTTCGGCCCGCGCATCAAGGACGTGAAGCTCAACCTGCCCGAATCCGGCAACGGCACGCCGGACATCCTGAACGAAGTCCGGTGGAATCAGGACTGGATGCTCTCGATGCAGGATGACGACGGCGGCGCCTGGCAGAAACAGACGCTGGCGAACTTCGGCGGCTTCATCCTGCCGGAGAAAGAAGATGAGCCGAGCTACGTCGTCGGGACCGGCACGGCGCCCTACAAGAGCTCCTGCGCTACGGCCGACCTGGCTGCGGTGGCCGCCATCGCAGCCCGCGTCTATCGCCCGTTCGACGCGGCCTACGCCGCCAGGAACGTGGCCGCTGCCCGCAAGGCCTGGGACTGGCTCGCAAAGTATCCCGACGTGCTCTACCTGCACGACCCGCCCGGCATCCGCACCGGCACTTACAGCGACAAGGACTGTGGAGACGAGCGTCTCTGGGCCGCGGCCGAACTGTGGCGGACCACCCGCGAGGACGTCTACCAGCGCTACTTCCTGGCCCACTATGGCGAGTACGCGAAGACGCTCGCGCCCGGCGTGAGGCCGCCGGAATGGAGCGGCGTGGCGCCCTTCGGTTTGTGGACCTATGTCCTCGGGGGCGGCAAGGACGCCGCCGCGCTGGAGATGGTCCGCAGCCGCTCCGTGGCCGCGGCCGACGACATCACTGCCCGCGCGAGCCGCAACGGATACCGCGTCGGCCTGATGACGGGGGACTATGTGTGGGGTTCGAACGCCATCGCCGGAAACTACGCCCTGCAACTGCTGGTCACGAACGCACTCTACCCCAAGCCGCGTTATGTCGATACGGCGCTCGACACCCTGCATTACCTGCTGGGCCGAAACACGTTCTCGCTGTCTTGGGTGACGCAGCTCGGCGAGAATGCCTACCGCCACCCGCACCATCGTCTGAGCGGAGGCACCGGGAAGCCTGAGCCGTGGCCGGGGTTCCTGTCCGGAGGTCCCAACGCGGACCGGCAGGATGCGGTCTTGAAGGCTCTGCCCCCCGGCCTGCCGCCGGCGAAGATCTATGTAGACGAGCAGGCATCTTATGCGTCCAACGAAATCGCGATCAACTGGAATGCGGTCTTAGTGTTCATGCTCGCGGCCACCATTTACTGAGCCGCGCGCGCAAGCAAGCGGACTAAAGGACTCATCAATGCAATACGGCACCTTCGACGACAACAACAAAGAATACGTGATCAACCGTCCCGACACCCCTAAGTCGTGGAGTAACTACCTCGGCACCACCGAATACGGCGCCATCATTACGAATAATGCCGGAGGTTATAGCTTCTATCAATCGGCCGCCCAGGGCCGCTTCCTGCGCATGCGCTTTAATTCGATCCCCATGGATCAGCCGGGGCGCTACATCTACCTCCACGATCGCGACAGCAAGGACTACTGGTCGGCCTCCTGGCAGCCCGTAGGCAAGCCGCTCGACACGTATAAGTCCGAGTGCCGTCACGGGACGGCCTACACGGTCATTTCCTCTGAGTACAGTGGCATCCGCTCGGAGACGACTTACTTTGTCCCCCTGGGAAAAACCTTCGAGTGCTGGCACGTCAAGCTCACCAACCTCGGCGACAAGCCGCGCCGCCTGCGGGCATTTACGTATGTCGAGTATGTGGGTAACTGGAGCGCGTTCGACGACCAGGTGAACCTACAGTACACGCAGCACATCCTGAAGATGGATGTCCTCGGCAACATCATCGACCACGGCACCAATGTAAACCTCCCCTACATGCCGGACAATCCTGGCGAGAAGGACCAGGGACGCCACACCTTCCTGGCCGTCGTCGGCGCGGACGTATCCGGTTACGACACCGATCGCACCGCCTTCCTCGGCAGCTACCGCGGCTACGGGAATCCCGTGGTGGTGGAGCAAGGGCAGTGCACCAACTCCCTGGCCGCCGGCGACAACGGCTGCGGCACCTTCCAGATCGACATCGCGCTCGAGCCTGGCGAGACCAAAGAGTTCCTGGTGCTGCTCGGGGTCGGGGCCGCGCACGACGTGGGCAAGCGGGTGGTGGCCGAGTTCGCGAGCGTCGAGAAGGCCACCGAAGAACTGGCCAAACTGAAGCGCCATTGGCACGGCCGCATCCGGGGGCTGACCGTTGAGACGCCCGACGCCGAACTGAACAGCATGTTGAACATGTGGAGCGCGTTCAACTGCCTCATGACATACGCTTGGTCGCGAGCCGCCAGCCTGATCTACGCCGGCGAGCGCGACGGCTTGGGGTACCGCGACACCGTCCAGGACATACTCGGTGTCTTGCACGCCATTCCGGGCGAGGCTGTCGAGCGCCTCGAGCTGATGATCACCGGTCAGGTCGCGACCGGCGGCGCGATGCCCGTAGTCAAGGCGTTCACTCACCGGCCCGGGTTCGAGGCCGCTCCCGCGGAGGACGAGTATCGCTCCGACGATTGCATGTGGCTATTCAATACCATCCCGGCCTATGTCAAGGAGACCGGCGATCTTACCTTCTACGACAAGGTTCTGCCCTATGCGGACAAGGGCGAGGCGACCGTCCTCGGCCACATGCGGCGGGCCATCGAGTTCAGTCTGGAGCGTTCCGGGGCGCACGGCCTGCCGTGCGGGCTGCACGCGGACTGGAACGATTGCATAAGATTGGGTCACCACGGCGAGTCGGTCTTTGTAGCATTCCAGTTACGCTACGCACTGGCAGTGTATGTTGAGGTCAGCCAGTTACTCGAGAAGGCCGGCGAGGAGAAGTGGGCGCGCGAACAACTGGGCCGTTTGGACGCCAACCTCGCGAAGTACGCCTGGGATGGGCGGTGGTACTTACGCGCCTACAGCGCTGACGGCGATAAGTTCGGCACCGACGAGAGCGCCGAGGGCAAGATTTTCCTGAGCCCGCAGTCCTGGTCCGTCCTCAGCGGGCACGCCGCCGGCGAGAAGGCCCTGCAGGCGATGCAGTCCGCCCACGAGCATCTGGCGACCGAATGGGGGCTCGCCATCTGCGACCCGCCCTTCGTGAAGACCGACTTCCACATCATGCTCGCGGCGCTGTTCAACCCGGGCATGAAGGAGAACGGGAGCATCTTCAGCCACACCCAGGGCTGGGCGGTGATCGCCGAGACAATGCTGGGCCACGGCGACCTGGCATATCGGTACTACAGGGCCTACCTGCCGGGCGCCTACAACACCAGAGCCGAAGTCCGCGAGATCGAGCCCTACGTCTACTGCCAGTACACCCACAGCAAGTACAGCCCGCGCGCAGGGGCTTCGCGAATTCCGTGGCTGAGCGGCTCCGCCACCTGGTCCTTCTTCGCCGCGGCGCAGCACATCCTCGGCCTGCGGCCCGAGTACGGCGGCCTCACGATCGACCCCTGCATTCCAGCCGCCTGGAAGGGGTTCAAGGCCACCCGCACATTCCGCGGAAAGCGGGTCAACGTCGAAGTGACGAACCCGTCCGGAGTTCAAAAGGGCGTGAAGAAGCTGGTGCTCAACGGAGAGCCGCTCGCCGGCAACTTCATCCCCGCGGAGAAACTGGCGGCGGAAAACCAGGTGTCGGTGGAGATGGGCTGAAGGTCGGCCACCGGGCGCTAATTGGTTTCGAGTATTGGCGAAAGGGCTTGCGGGGTTTATCCTTGAAAGCGATAAGGGGCGATAGCTCTGCCCCGGGGTCTGGCCGGAGGGGTCTATGCGGTTTCGCGGGCTGGGCAGGTGGGTTACCGCCGGCTTCCTGCTTCTCATCCTGAACAGCGCCTACATCTGGGCATTCGCGTCGCCCACCGTATTGTACATGGGCAACGTGCTGCTGCACGTGGTGCTGGGCGTGGCAGTGGCGGCGGGCGCGGTGCTCCTGCTACGAGGTCGATGGCGGGAGGCCCCGATTGAGGCGGCGGGCGCGCTGGGCCTGGCGACCGGGCTGGGGTTGTTCCTGACTTTCGCCGGCGCGACGCGCGATCACAACTGGGCGTTGTGGGGCCACATCGCGGCGGCACTGGCGGGAGTGGCATTGCTCGCGCCCTTCGTGCGGCGGCGGGCGCCGGGGCTTGCGAGGCCTTTCTACGCGGCGCTGGCGCTACTGGTGCTGGTGCCATTCGCCTCGCGCACCTGGCAGCGCGTCTTCCCCGACCCGAACGACCGCATTGTGAACCCGGCCAGCGCCCCGCTCTCGATGGCCGGCGAGGGCGGCGGGCCGCACTCTCCATTCTTTCCGTCTTCGGCCAAGACCAACGTGGGCGGCATCATCCCTTCGAACTTCTTCATGGATTCGGAGAAATGCGGCGAGTGCCACAAGGACATTTACGCGCAGTGGAAGAGCTCGATGCACCACTTCGCGAGTTTCAACAACCAGTTCTACCGGAAATCGATCGAGTACATGCAAAGCGTGGTGGGGACCAAACCGAGCAAGTGGTGCGCCGGATGCCACGATCACGCGGTCTTCTTCAACGGGCGTTTCGAGAAACCGATCGTGCCGCAGATCGACGATCCGGAGGCACAGGCCGGCCTGGCGTGCACCTCCTGCCACTCCATCGTGCACGTCGGCGGCTCGATGGGCAACGGCGACTTCACCATCGAGTATCCCCCGCTGCACCAGCTGGCCAGCAGCCGGAACCCGGTGGTCCAGGCGGTCGACCACTTCCTCACGTACCTTGATCCCGAACCGCACCGCCGCACTTTCATGAAGCCGTTCATGAAGGACCAGGCGGCCGAGTTCTGCTCGGCGTGCCACAAGGTGCACCTGGACGTGCCGGTGAACGGATACCGCTGGGTGCGCGGTTTCAACGACTATGACAATTGGCAGGCCAGCGGCGTTTCGGGACAGGGCGCGCGCTCGTTCTACTATCCGGCGCGCTCGAAGACGTGCGCGGACTGCCACATGCCGCTTGTAGCATCGCAGGACCCCGGCAACATCGACGGCAAGGTCCACTTGCATCGCTTCCCGGCGGCCAATACGGCGGTGGCATACGCCAACCACGATGAGGCGCAGTTGAAGGCCGAGGAGGCGTTCCTCACCTCGGGCTTCATCACGGTGGACATCTTCGCCGCGGCGCCGGAGCAGAAAACGGCGGCGCCGATGATGCGGCGCACCGGCGAGGGTCCACAGCTCAGCTCGACCTTTGGGGTGGGAGAGGAGGCGGAGCAGACCGGGCAGGGTTTCCTACGCGATGTGGGCCGCATCTCCGCGCCCCTGGACAAGGCGGGCACGCGATTCCAGCCGGGGACGACGGCGCGCGTGGACGTAGTGGTGCGCACGCGGGCAATCGGTCACTTCTTCCCGGCCGGCACGGTCGATGCGTTCGACGTGTGGCTGGAGCTTGAGGCCAGGGACGCCACGGGCCGAGTCATCTACTGGAGCGGCATGGTGGAAAACGGCGGGCGCGGGGCGGTGGAACGC
>CAZBQQ010000041.1:0-6475 GCA_964493965.1 uncultured Solibacteraceae bacterium | reverse complement strand
AGTCATCTACTGGAGCGGCATGGTGGAAAACGGCGGGCGCGGGGCGGTGGAACGCGGCGCGCATTTCTACAAGAGCTTTCAGATCGACGGAGAAGGGAACCCCATCAACAAGCGCAACGCCTGGCAGGCGCGCAGCACGCTTTACGTGCGGTTGATTCCGCCCGGAGCGGCGGATGTGGCGCACTTCCGGGTGCGGATTCCGCCGGACGCGAAGGGCCCTATCACGCTCGCGGCCCGGCTAAACCATCGCAAGTTCACGCGCTACTACACCGAGTTCGCGTATGCCGGAGTGCCGCGGCCGGGGCCGGTGGGCCCCGCGTTCGACAATCGCGAATGGACGTTCGAAAAAGCAAACGTGCCGGCCAATGTTTCGGGCAAAATCAAGGGCGAGATTCCCGACTTGCCGATCACAGTGCTGGCTCGCGCCGAGGCGCGGCTGGAGTTGGGCGGCGCCCAGACGCCGGCGGCCTGGCAGCCGGTGGTGCGGCGGGAAGACCGGGAGCGCTGGAACGACTGGGGCATCGGCCTGCTCCTCCAGGGCGACCTGAAAGGCGCCGAGTACGCGTTCCAGAAGGTAACCGAGGCGGAGCCGGGATACGCCGACGGGTGGCTGAACATAGCGCGCGCGCTGGTCCAGGAAGGGGAGACCGACGCGGCGAAGCCGTACATCGCGCGGGCGCTCGCGATCAATCCGCGATTGGGACGCATCTACTACTTCCGGGCGCTGGCTCAGAAGGCAGACGGCGACTACGACGGCGCGCTCGCGTCGCTGCGGACCGCGGCGGCCCAGTATCCGCGTGACCGCGTGGTGCTCGATCAGATCGGCCGCATTCTGTTCCTGAAGCGCGACTACGCGGGGGCGGTGCGCGCGCTAGACGGCGCGCTCTCGGTGGACCCGGAGGACTTGCAGGCGCACTACAACCTGATGCTGGCGCGGCGCGGTCTGGGCGATCTGGCCGGCGCGGCGCGGGAAGAGACTCTGTTCAAGCGCTTCAAGGCCGACGAGTCGGCACAGGCTTTGACGGCCAGGCAGCGCCTGTTGAGCCCGGAGGACAACAACGAGCGGGAGCCGATCCACGAGCATGACAGCGTGGCGCTGGAAACAGGAGTCAGGAGACAGGAGACAGGAGTCAGGAGGCCGCAATGAGGGCGATGTGGCGCAGGCTTCAGCCTGCCGCGTCGAGACTCGTCTCGACGCAAGGCGCCGCGATCGCGGCCCTGGCGTTGCTGGCCACGATTCTGCTGGCGTCGGCTCCGCAGATTCCGGCTGTCCACTTCACGGACGTGACGGCGAAGGCGGGCATACGGTTCGTCCACAACGCCGCCAAGACCGGGAAGAAGTGGCTGCCGGAGACCATGGGGGCGGGTTGCGCGTTCTTCGACGCCGATGGCGATGGATGGCCCGATATCCTGCTCATAAACGGCAAGGACTGGGTTCCACACGGCCGGCGGACCACCGCGGCGCTCTATCGCAACAACCACGACGGCACGTTCACCGACATCACGCGCGGGAGCGGGCTCGACATCGAGATCTACGGGCTGGGCGTGGCGGTGGCGGATTACGACAACGACGGGCGCGAGGACGTCTACATCACCGCTCTGGACGGCGATCACCTGTTCCACAACGAGGGCGGCGGCAAATTCCGCGACGTGACGCGCGAGAGCGGCATCCGCAACGCGGCGTTCGGCGCGAGCGCGACGTGGTTCGACTATGACCGCGACGGCAAACTGGACCTGTTCGTCGCGAACTACGTGCAGTGGAACGCGAAGGACGACCTGTGGTGCTCGCTCGACGGCGCAACGAAATCCTACTGCACGCCGGAATCGTACAAAGGCGTGTCTTCGAAGCTGTATCACAATCTGGGCAACGGCAAGTTCGAAGACGTGACCGCGAAGGCCGGGCTCGCCGACGCTTCGAGTAAGTCGCTGGGCGCGGCGGTGATCGACTACGACAACGACGGGTGGCCGGACCTCTTCGTTGCCAACGACACGCAGCCGAACAAGCTCTACCACAACAACCGCAACGGCACCTTCACGGAGGAGGGGCTTCGGGCCGGCGTGGCGTTCAGCGAGGACGGCGTGGCGCGCGGCGCGATGGGCGTGGATGCGGCCGACTACGACCGCAGCGGGCGCACGCACCTGCTGGTGGGCAACTTCTCGAACCAGATGCTGGGGCTGTACCACAACGAGGGCAACGGGCTGTTCGTGGACGAAGCGCCGCGCTCGGCGGTGGGGCGGGCGAGCCTGCTGTCGCTGACCTTCGGCTGCTTCTTCTTCGATTACGACCTGGACGGCTGGCCCGACATCTTCGCGGCCAACGGGCACATCGACGAGGAGATCGGGCGCGTCCAGCCGCGCATCGCGTTTCGGGAAGCGCCGCTGCTGTTCCGCAACACGGGCGGCGGCCGGTTCGAAAACGTCTCGGCAGCGGTGGGTCCGGACTTCGCGCGGCCGGTGGTGGCGCGCGGCGCGGCCTACGCGGATTTCGATCATGACGGCGACCTGGACATCCTCATGAGCACCAACGGCGGCCCGGCCTGCCTGCTGCGCAACGACGGCGGCAACCGCAACCACTGGCTGACGCTGCGGCTGGTGGGAACGCGCTCGAACCGCGACGCGATCGGCGCGGTGGTGCGCCTGGAGAGCGCCTCGGGGTGGCAGACCGAGACCGTCCACAGCGGCTCGAGTTACTGCTCGCAAAGCGACCTGGCGCTGACGTTCGGATTGGGCGGCGACCCGGCGGCGACGGCGATCGAGATCACGTGGCCGAGCGGCGCGAAGGAGCGCGTGGCGCGCCTGGCGGCGAACCAGTTCGTGACCATTCGCGAAGGCGCGGGCGTGGTGGGGCGATAGAATGGCGTCATGTGGGGCTTTCGCCTTTGCGCTTTGGTCTGCCTGCTGGCGCCGCTCCTGGGTGCGCAGGCACCCGCCGGCGATGCACCGCCGCGCATCTTGAGCACGAGGGAGCCTGAGTACACTGCCGATGCCCGCGCCAACCACGTGGAGGGCATCGTCATTCTCGATCTGATCATCGATCGGAAAGGCCGCCCGATCCACATCACGGTGGTAAGCCCGCTGGGTTTCGGGCTGGACGAGCAGGCGCGTACGGTTGTCCAGTGGTGGAGGTTCGCGCCCGGCAGGAAAGGTGGCGAGCCGGTGGACATGCTGGCGACGGTCGCGGTCAACTTCAGGATCCGGAGCCATCCGCCCGATGAACGCGAACGCAGGCAGGCACAGCTCGATGCCGCCGTCCGCGCCGGGTCGGTCGAGGCGGTGCGGGAGCTTTCCGACAAGAAGTTTCCGCCAGCAATGTACGTGCTTGGCATGTGGGAGACCAAAGGCGAACACGTCGAGCGGGACTTGAGGGACGGACTGGCTCTGCTTCAGAAGGCGGCAGCCTTGAACTACGGGCCGGCTCTTTACGAGCTTGCCCGGCGTGATCTCTCTCGCGACACCGACAGAGCTCTGGGCGAAATGGGCCAGGCCGCGCTGCTGGGCATTCGGGAAGCGCAATTGACGCTCGCCGATCGGTACGAAAGAGGCGATGGAGAGACGCGGGATCTCGGCAACGCACGCCGCTACTACCGGCTGTGCGCCGCCGATGGGGTCGCTCTGTGCGAGTTCAGGCTGGGCTGCCTGTTGCTCGACGCACCGGATCAGGAGGAGCTAGCCATCGCCTGGCTCAGGCTCGCCGCCGCTCGCGGCGTGGAAGAAGCTGGTTACGTCGCATCCAGGGAAGCCGCCGACCTGACGCCCGCTCAGAGCGAGTCGGTGGAGGGCCTCATGGCTCAACTCCTGGGAGCTCAGCTCGCGCGCAGATGAGGCGCGGCACGCCGGCGTGCTACGCTCTTGGGCAGGATGACAGACCAAGCCAGACTTTCGGGAATCTTCCTCGCGCTCGCCGCCGTTTGCGGCGCTCAGACCCACGGCATCGCCGTGGCCAACATGGACCCTTCGGTCGTGCCGGGCGACGACTTTTACCGGTACGCCAACGGCCGCTGGATCGAGCGCACCAAGATTCCGCCGGACCGCGGCCGGATCGGCGTCTTCAGCGCACTCGACGACCTGAGCAACAAGCGCACGGTCGGCCTGATTGAGGAAGCCGCCAAGGCTGGCGCGCCTGCCGGCTCCGACGCCGCCAGAATCGCGGGGCTTTACAACTCGTACATGGACGAGCCCGCCATCGAGGCGAAAGGCCTGGCGCCGATGCGGCCGCACCTTGAATCCATCGCGGCTATTCGCGACAAGCGCGAGCTGGCCCGGGCCCTGGGCGAAAGCCTTCGAGCTGACGTCGACGCGCTGAACAACGCCGTCTTCCACACCGCCAACCTATTCGGATTGTGGGTCGCGCCCGGCTTCAACGACTCCGAACACTACACCGCCTATCTGATGCAGGGCGGCTTGCAGATGCCCGACCGGCAATATTACCTGGAAGACAGCGATCGCATGCGCGACATCCGCGCCAAGTACCGGGCCCACGTCTCGGCCATGCTCAAACTGGCGGGATTCACGGACACGGACGCCCGCGCTGCCCGCATCGTCGAACTGGAGCACGCCATCGCGGAGAAGCACCTCAGCCTGGCCGAGAGCGAGGACATACACAAGGCGAACAACACCTGGAAGCAGGCCGATTTTGCCGCGAAAGCCCCCGGTCTCGATTGGGCGGAGTATTTCCGCGGCGCCGGCCTGGGCAAGCAGGCGAGCTTCATCGTGTGGCAGCCGGGCGCGTTTGCCGGGGAGTCGGCGCTGGTCGCCTCCACCCCGCTCGACACGTGGAAGGACTGGCTGGCGTTCCACCTGATCGATGCCTACGCCGGGGTGTTGCCCAAGGCGCTCGATGACGAACGCTTCGCGTTCTTCGGCAAGATTCTCCAGGGCACGCCGGAACAGCGCCCGCGATGGCAGCGCGGAGTGGCGCTAGTCGACGCCCTGCTCGGCGATGCGGTGGGCCAGATCTACGTCCAACGCTACTTTCCGCCGGCGGCGAAGGCGGAGGCGCAGGCGATGGTGGCGAACATTATCGCTGCTTTCCGGAAGCGCATCGAGGCGCTCGCGTGGATGGATGCAGCCACCAAGGCTGAAGCCCAGGCCAAGCTCAACACCCTTTATGTCGGCGTCGGCTACCCGGAGAGCTGGCGCGATTATTCCGCATACGAAGTCAAGGCGGACGACATTTTCGGCAACGTCTGGCGTGGCGGACTATTCGGCTACCATCACGCCGTGGCGCGGCTCGGCAGCGCGGTGGATCGCAAGGAATGGTGCATGACGCCGCAGACGGTGAACGCGGTCAATCTCCCGCTGCAGAACGCGCTCAACTTCCCGGCGGCCGTTTTGCAGCCGCCGTTCTTCGATCCGGAGGCGCCGGCCGCGGTTAACTACGGAGCCATCGGCACCGTCATCGGCCACGAGATCAGCCACACGTTTGACTCCGAAGGCGCCGCGTTCGATTCCCAGGGGCGCGTACGAAATTGGTGGACGCCGGCGGACCTCGCACATTTCAACGCCGCCACTGCCAGGCTCGCGGCACAGTATGACACCTACAAGCCCTTCCCCGACCTTTCCCTGAACGGCCGGCAGACGCTGGGCGAGAACATCGCCGACGTCGCCGGCATCGCGGCCGCCTTCGACGGCTACCGTGCTTCCCTCGCGGGCCGGACCGCGCCGGTGCAGGATAGTCTCTCGGGCGACCAGCAGTTCTTCGTCGCCTTCGGTCAGAATTGGGGATCCAAGGCGCGTGAAGCGGCGCTGCGCCAGCAGGTGCTGACCGACCCGCACGCCCCCGGGCAGTTCCGTGCGTACACGGTGCGGAACATCGACGCATGGTACACGGTATTCAAGGTGCAGCGCGGAGAGAAGCTGTACCTGGCGCCGGGAGATCGCGTGCGGATCTGGTGAGGGGCGCGGAGATGCTCGTGACCGATTGGCCTGATGCGAAGATTCGCTCAACCGCCCTAGACTACATCGGCAAACACTGTGCGGATGCCGTCACCTGGCGGTACACGCTGGTCGGCGATGCGCAACGAGAGGTTCTCATGCGGACCCGGCTGGAAAGCGGCGAGTCTCCGCTCGTGAGCTTCTTCCTGGCGGAGGCGAGCTGGTATCTGTTTTCCACGCGCCGGGTAGTGGGTTCCTACGATGGCCAGAAAGTCGAAGTAGCCGCGCCGGATGTGCTTGCAGATCACTTCGGCAATTTCAAAGGATACGGCGGCGCGGAATTGGAGTTCATGAAGCTTCGCCTCAACACCGGGCTGGAGGCGACCCTGCAATACGAGACTGGGCGGGCGTCGATGGCTCCGATCTACTACTTCAGGTATTGGCGGGTCAAGCACCCGGTTCTGTCCAGGCTTAGGGGCTAGCTGGGACCACACGCAACAGGTCGCACGGGTGACTGGCCAGCAACTGAGCCGCCCCGTGACTCCAGATAGCAGCCATCCGTTCTCCAATAAACTGAAAGTATGGCCCTGAAGTTCACCAC
>CAZBQQ010000040.1:0-35650 GCA_964493965.1 uncultured Solibacteraceae bacterium | reverse complement strand
CCGGACGTCCACGTCCGGCTTGCTTCGTTTCAGGAAGTTGGACGGAGGCGGGTCTAGAGACCCGCTGCAGGACTGGAGTCCTGCCCCACGGCAGGAGTGCCTGCGCCACGAAAACGATGGATTTTGTTTCATTATGGGTGTAATCTGTACGAGGTGACGCCAAGGGGGGCTGGCAGCATTGGGGCGTCGTCGGCGTAAGACAGAGAAGAGGGGTGGTATGTCTTCATCGCCGTCTGGGAGTGGGGAATTCCGCCAGTCGACGCCGCACGCGCCGCGCGCCGCCTCGATCCTGGAGTCCGTCCTCCTCAGCCTCAGCGACGGCGTTGTGGTGGCGGATCGGAACGGCCGGTTCATCCTGGTCAATCCCGCGGCCGGGCGGCTGCTGAGCGCGATCCCCACAGACGTCGCGCCCTCGGAATTCAGTGCCCAGTACGGCCTGTACAAGTCCGACGAGACCACGCTGTTTCCCGTCGACGAACTGCCGCTGATGCGCGCCATCCGGGGCGAAGTGGTGCGCGATGTCGAGATGTTCGTGCGCCGTGGCCAAGCGGAGGGCATTTGGGTGAGCGCCTCGGCCATGCCCCTGCGGGACCAGGCCAGCGGCCTCGAGGGCGGGGTCGTCGTCTTTCGCGACATCACCGAGTACAAACGCAATGAGCAGGCCCTCCGCAGCGAGCGGGACAGGGCCGCGGCCGTGGTGGACACCGTCGCCAGCCTGGTGCTGGTGCTCGATAAGGACGGCCGCATCCTGGGCTTCAATCGCGCCTGCGAGAAAGCCGCCGGCCGCACGTTCGAAGAGGTCCGAGGCCGCTTCTTCTGGGACGTCGTGCTGCCGGCCGAAGAGGTAGCCGCCGCCAGAACCGCGTTTGAGGAGCTGCGGGCGGGGCGTTTTCCCGACCAGGTGGAGAACCACTGGGTTTCAAGCGATGGCGGGCGCCGTCTGATCGCCTGGGCGAACACCGCGCTCGTTGCGACGGACGGCAGCGTCGAGTTCGTCATCGGAACCGGCACGGACCTGACCGCCCGCCGGCATACCGAAGACGAATTGCGCCGCGCCAATCACATGCTCCGCGTAGTCATCGAGACGAGTCCCCTGGCCATCGTCACCATGGACTTCGACGGCAGCGTGAAGAGCTGGAACCGGGCCGCGGAGCGCATGTTCGGATGGCTCGAACAGGAAGTCCTCGGCCAGCCCTTCCCCATCGTGCCTGAAGAGGACGAGGCTTTCTTCCGCGGCAACCTGGACCGACTGCACCGTGCCGAAACCATCGCCGGCATCGAGCGTAAGCGCCGGCGCAAGGATGGCACGCTCATCGACGTGGCTCTCTGGAACGCGCCGCAGCTGGATGCCGAGGGCCGCGTGATCGGCGGCATTTCCGTCATCGCCGACATGACCGACCGCAAGCGTCTGGAGGAGGAGTTCCGCCAGGCCCAGAAGATGGAAGCCGTGGGACGGCTGGCCGGGGGCGTGGCGCACGATTTCAACAACCTGCTCACGGTGATCGGCGGCTACACGCAAATGCTTCTCGAAACCATGGAGCCGGACCACGCTCTGCGTCCCTCGATGGAGGAGATCGACCGTGCCAGTGCCAGCGCGGCCGCCCTCACGCAGCAACTGCTGGCCTTCAGCCGCCGGCAGATTGTCTCACCCCAACTGTTCGACCTCAACGAGCTCGTGGCCGGTCTCGACAAGATGCTCCACCGCCTGATTGGCGAGGACGTCGAACTGGCGACACTGCTCGCGCCGGAGCTTCCCAACGTGAAGGTGGACGCCGGCCAGATCGAGCAGGTGGTGATGAACCTGGTGGTGAACGCACGCGACGCGATGCCCCGGGGCGGGACCCTCACCATCCGGACCGAGGTGGCGGAGTTCAACGAGCGCAGCCCGCAGGGAGTCGGGCACGGCCGCTACGTCGTCCTTTCCGTGGCCGACACCGGCCGCGGCATGACGGAAGAGACCAAGCTCCATATCTTCGAGCCGTTCTTCACCACCAAGGGCAGGGGCAAAGGCACCGGGCTCGGGCTCAGCACGGTATACGGCATCGTGAAGCAGAGCGGCGGGGAGGTTACCGTCGCCTCGGCGCCGGGCGAGGGCAGCACCTTCCGCGTCTTCCTTCCGGCTCTGGACCGCGCCGCCGCTGCCGGCGTGGATGGCGCCCCGGCTCCCGAGCGCAAGCGAGGCACCGAAACGGTGCTGCTGGCCGAGGACGACGCCGCGTTGCGGAACCTGGTCCGTGGAATCCTGGAGAGCCGCGGCTACTCCGTGCTAATGGCCGTCGATGCCACCGAGACGGTGGCGTGGTGCGAGCGCCACCCCGGGCCGATCCATCTCTTCCTGACCGATGTCGTCATGCCCGGCATGAGCGGACAGGACCTGGCGACGCTGGCCGTGCGCTTGCGGCCCCGCCTCAAGGTCCTATACATGTCCGGCTACACGGATCACGCCAGCCTCGAACACGGCGTGCTCGACAGCGGCACCGCCTTTTTGCCCAAGCCGTTCACGCCCGAGATCCTGCTCTCGAAAATCCGGGAAGTGCTGGACGGCGGCTGACGGGGGGCTTCGGCCTAGAAGTTGGACGGAGGCGGGTCTGGAGACCCGCTGCAGGACTGGAGTCCTGCCCCACGGGGCTCCTCACCGCTCGTAGACCGCGATCCACTGGCCCCGCTCGGACCACCGGACCACCTCTCTCAGGCCGAACATCCGTTCCAGGTCGTGCGGAGCGATCTGCGGCTGGTAGCCGTAAAACCTGCGCATCAGCGGCGCTACCAGCGGCGCTCGCCGCAGGTCCCATCCGGCGTCCCATTCGCGCGAGAAGAGCACGAAGGGACCCACCGAGGCCCGGTCGAGCGACCACAAGTCGGCGGGTCGGAACCCCGCAACCTCTTGAAATGCCAAGCGCCGGGTGACGTATCCGTTCGCGGGCCGCTTGATCTCGATCGAGAACGGCCAGGCCGTCGTGATGGTTTGACCGGGATAGCTCCGCTCCACAAAATCCGCCGCGCGCTGGTGAAGCCGAACGAAATCAACCATGGCGAGGTTGTTCTCGTAAGCATAGGGGTAGGGCGGATTCCAGAAGAGGCACGCAATCAAGCCCGCCACGAGCGCAAACTGCCCGACGCGGGTGAACAGCGAGGGCCGCGCCGACCAGGCTACCGCGAACGCGATGTACATCAGCGGCAGCACCGGCAGCAGGTAGCGTTCGAGCGTCGCGCCGCCCAGCACCGTGACCGCGAGCGTCTGCGCCACCGCCAGCACCGCCGCGATGCGCCACGCCCGGCTGCGGAACATCTTGGCGCGTCGCCACGCCAGCGCCACGGCAATCCAGCCGATCCAGTGGAAGTTCTCGATGAAGATGGAGAAGCAGCGCCGCGCCAGCGCGATCGAGACCCGCACCGGGTGGAGCGGGAACAGCAGGTTGTAGTCCGTGAAAACGGCGTTGCCCAGCACGTGTCCGGTAGCGCGGTAGAGCACCAGCAGCCAGCCGCCGAGCGCAAGGGCCGGCAGGGCGAACCACAGCGCGTCGCGCCGGCGCCGCTCCACAATCAGGCATGCCGCGAACACCAGCGCTACCACCAGGCCGGTCTCTTTCACCAGCGCCAGCACGACGCAGGCAAGAGCCGCGCTCCGATAGCGGCCCCTTAGAAACAGGAGCAGCGCCAGCAGGGTGAACAGCATGGCCGGCATATCGAGCTGAGCCATCATGGCCTGTGTGTAGAACAAGGGCGAGGCCATCAACAGGGCGACGGCCGAGAACGCCGGCGCTCCGCCAACACCCCGGCCGAGTTCGATTGCCAGCAGGAACGTCAGCCACACCGCCACCGCCGCGGCGGCCAGCATCGCCAGGCGCGTCGCCGTGATCGAGAAGCCGAAGATCCGCCATACCAGCGCCAGGTAGGCCATCACCCCCGGAGGGTGAACGTTCGGCGTGGCCATGTGCGGCACCCAGTAGCCGTGCAGGTAGAGATCGAGGGAGGCCGGAACGAACTGCCCCACTTCATCCCAGTAGAACGGCAGATCCAGAAACGGCAGGTGGATCAGCACCACCAGCAGGGCGAAGGCGGCCAGAAAAAACACGTATCCGCCCAGCCGGCCGCGCGCGCCGCGCGATTCCGAGTGCCTGTGCGGCGCCTTACTGGACAACTCCGCCCTGCTGTCCGTGCGGTTCGAGGCGGATCTCGCCGAAGGCCGATTCGTACTGCGTGACGTTCTGCTGGAGGATGTTGAAGAGCGCCTTGGCCTGCTGCGGGCTCAGGTAGATACCTTGAAAGTTCTGGATGGCGACGGCGTCGGGCGCGGTCTGCGTGATCACGCCAAAGGACAGGAAGAAGTCCCAGAGGTTGACGCGCACCTGCACGCTGTTGGCGTAGTTCTCCCGATACTCCGGGTTCTTGACAAGTTGTACGTGCGGCTGTTGCGGCGATGTCATGAATCTCCCTTCAGGCTTTGCCCGATCCCTTGGCGCGGTCCATATACTTCATGTTAGCGACATCCAGGCGGATGAGGTCGCCGTCCTTGATGAACTGCGGCACCATGACCTCCACGCCGCTCTCCAGGCGTGCCGGCTTCCAGACGCTATCCACCTGCGCGTGCGACGGCGGCGCGGTCTCCCCGATGCGCACTTCGAGCACTTCCGGGAACACGACTCCCACCGGCTGCCCCTCGACGAAATCCACCGCGACCCGCATGTCGGTCTGGAGCAGCGCGGTCTGCGGCCCCACCAGAGACACCGGGACGGATATCTGGTCGAACGTCTCCGGGTTCATGAAGGTGCACTGCTCGGCGTCGGCGTAGAGGAAATCCATCGGCACCTTCCGGGTTTCGATTTCCTCGAGCTTCAACTCCGCGCGGAAGTTGATTTCCCGCAGGGTTCCGGTGGACAGGTTCTTGAGCCGCGTGTGTGCGGCGCCGCCCATTTTGCCTTGCCCCAGGTGGTGCTCGGCGGCCAGGACTTTGTATGCCTGGCCCTCGAAGCGAACGGCCATGCCGGCCCGCAACTGCGACGCGATGACCATGGGCGCCTGGATGCCAGCATACTACGGTACGCCCGTCGCCCGTCGCTCGTCGCTCGTCGCTCGTCGGAAAGGCCGGGTGCTCAGCGAGCGTCGCCGGCGGACACGTTCGGGGCGAAGCCCGCGGAGACAGGCCGGAGCAACAGGCCACGCCACAAGCCACGTGCCGGCGGTCTAGGTCCACATCGCGATTCGTGACGTCACGAGTTTGGTCAGCTCCGCGGGGTCCAATTGCATGCGCGAGCGCGCCTGCTCGGGCAACTCCTGTACAACGTCCTCGAACCCGGGCCGAACGGACGCCGCCAGCACCGAGAAGCCCAGCGCATCCGCCATACGGTCTGCACTCCGGATCAGATGAACCAGTCCGAACGGCGGATCGAGTCGGGCATCGTGGTGCTGGGCAATGACCTCACACAGTTCCAGCGGCAGCGGCATGCGCGCGGCGATCCATTCGCCCGCCTGGCAGTGATCGATATCGAACAGTTCCCGCTCCGTCGCCACCAGGTCGTAACAGCTCTCCTGAGAGACCGCGAGGAGGTTGGCATAGGCTTCCGGATATTGCACCAGCAGCGCCAGCCGCCCTATGTCGCGCAGCAGGCCCGCGGTGTAGGCGAAGCCCTGGTCGATGCCGCAGGGGCGAGCCAGCACGTCGGCCAATATGGCGCCCGCAAGGCTGCTTTGCCAGCAGGCTCGGAGGGCGGCGTTCTTCAGCACCGGCGCCGCAAAGTCGCCCATGGCGCTGGTGATGGCGCTACCTTTGACGCGTTCCAGCCCGATTACGAGAACCGCGTGCGAGATCGTTCTCACCTGGCGCTCGAGTGCGAACAGGGGCGAGTTGGCGATCTGCAGCACTCTCGCCGAGAACACCGGCTCGGCCGAGATGAATTCGCTCACGTCCCGGATGTGGACGTTCTCCCGATAGAGCAATTGCACCAGCCGCATCGCCACCGGAGAAAACGGCGGCAAATGCTCCAGGGCCCATGGTGTATGGTTCTTGGGCGGCACAGGCTTGGGCGGCGCGGGACCGGCTTGGAGTGTCTCAACCTCGCTCATGGCTCATTCTCCTTCACGACTTATCGGCGGCGGGAGGGCAAAACTTCAGCCCGCCGCGATCCCTCGAATGCATCGATCCCTGGTGCCGCTATTTTATTGCGATTTGCACACCGTTTGATCCTATTTCTGGTATTCTGGCGGGGTATCGGAGTGTCCTTCGAGGTGAATGGCGCGGCCACCGCCGTTCCCCGCCTGCTGGGCTTGCGCCATGCGGAGCCACCCCTGGGAGATCACAGAATGGGACAAGAGGACGCAGTCAAAGCGGAAAACGAGGCAATCAAGGCGCTCATAGCGAAAGGCAGGGCGGGCGAGGCAGTTGAGCGGGCGATACGCAACGCGGAGATGGCCGCCACGCAATCGGACGCGCTGGAAGGGAATTGCGCCTTTACATTAGGCCGCGCGGCACACGAGTCGGGCCAACACCGGCTCGCCGTTGTGGCCTACACTCGCGCCCTCGAGAAATCGACGCTGCTTCGCAACGCGCACGCATGCGCCAGCATTCATTTCTCCATGGCCACCGCCTTTCTGGAAATGCCCGACGGAGATCGGCAGCAAAACCTCGAGCTGGCAATCCTCAATCATCTTGGGGCGCTGGGCATGCTGACGGAAGCAAGCCGCCCCGTGGACTACGCGAGCGTGCAATACAACATGGGATACGCCTATGCCGAGCTGGCCAGCCGGTTTGGGAAACCTGTTCGCAATGAGGCCAGGCATTGCTTCGAGAACGCGCTTCAAGCTTTTCGAAGGTTAGGAATGCCGGCGGACGCGCGGAAGGCCCAGGACGCGTTGCGGGCACTGGATTCGTAGCCCCTTCGCCCCCCTACTTCGCGTCGCGCCAGTTCTCCCCGACGCCGACGTCCGCAATCACCGGGACGTCCAGCTTGCACGCCCCCTCCATCCCGGCCTTCACCAGCTTGCGCACTTCCTCGATCTCCTCCGGCGGAGCCTCGAACAACAACTCGTCGTGCACCTGTAGCAGCATGCCCGCCTGGAGCCCGCGGCGCTCGATCTCTTCCTCGATGCGGATCATCGCCAGCTTGATCAGGTCCGCCGCCGTCCCCTGGAGCGGCGTGTTTACCGCCGTCCGCTCGGCAAAACCGCGTGCGTTCGGGTTGCGGCTGTCCATATCCGGGATCGGCCGCTCGCGCCCCACCAGGGTCTTGGTCACTCCGCTCGCCCGCACCTCCGCGATGGTCTTATCGATCCACTGCCGCACGCCCGGATACCGCGCGAAGTAGTTGTCGATGTACGTCTGCGCCTCGTGCCGCGGGATTCCAAGCTGCGCCGCGAGGCCAAACGCGCTCAGCCCGTAAACGATCCCGAAGTTCACCGCCTTGGCGCGTCCCCGCAGTTCGCGCGTCACCATCAGCGGCGGCACATTGAACACCTCGGCCGCCGTGCGCGTGTGTATGTCCTCGCCGTTCCGGAACGCCTCGATCAGCACGTCGCTTTTCGAAAAGTGCGCCAGCAGCCGCAGCTCGATCTGCGAATAGTCCGCCACCACCAGCTTCCAGCCCGCGCGCGGAATGAACGCCGCGCGGATCTCCCGCCCCAACTCGGTGCGGATCGGAATATTCTGCAGGTTCGGATTCGAGGACGACAGCCTTCCGGTCGCCGCGCCGGTCTGGTTGAAGCTGGTGTGCAGGCGACCCGTCCGCGGGTTGATCAGCGCGGGCAGCGCGTCCACATAAGTACCCTTCAGCTTGACCAGTTGCCGGTAATCGAGGACCTTGCGGCAGACCTCGTGATCCGCCGCCAGCTCCTCGAGTATGTCGGCGGCCGTCGAAACCACCTTGCCCTTGCCGTACTTGACCGGCGCCGGCAATTGCAGCTCCTCGAAAAGCACCTTGCCCAACTGCTGCGGCGAATTGATATTGAACGACCGCCCCGCCAGCGCGTAGATCTCCCCGGTGAGCCGCTGCACCTCGGTGTCCATCATTTCCGAGAGCCGCCGCATCTCGACCGGATCCACGCGGATTCCGCGTTGTTCCATGCGCGCCAGCACGTGCGCCAGCGGCAAGTCGATGGTGTCGTAGATGGAGCGGAAGCCGCGCTCATCCACCTCGCGCGCCAGCACCGCGGCCAGTTCCACGGTGCAATCGGCCTGGGGTTCCACCCCCGCATCGAGCTTGCGGTCCAGGCGCCGCCGCGCCAGCATCTCGAGCGAACAGCCGCCCGGGTCGGCGTTCAGCAGGAACGCGTACAGCATGGTGTCGTCGCCGAAGCCTTGCGGGTGGATGCCCCACTGGGCAAGCGCCAGGTACGCCTGCTTGACATCGTGCACCACCTTCCGCCGCGAGGGATCTTCTAGGAACGGCCGCAGCCGCTCCACCAGTCCGGACGCCACCGACCGCGCCACGCCGGGCTCGGCCGCAAGGCCCACCGCCGGATGCCGCTCCGCCTCGAACATGTCGCCCTCGGCTTCGCCGCCCGCGGCCACGGCCACCGCCACGAGAGCGCCCGACGGGATCGCGGCCAGATACGCGTCCACCGCCTCCCCGGTTTCGAGCGCGGCATAGTCGCGCGAGCGCGTATCTTCCTCCGGCCCCAACTGCTCGATCAGGCTGAAAAACTCCAGCTCGCGGTAGACCCGCTTGAGCGCCGCCGTGTCCGGGGCCTGCGCGCGCACAGCGTCAATCGCGAACTCGATCGGAACCGTCACGTCGATGGTCGCCAGGTGCTTGCTCAGCAGGATGCGCTCGCGGTTCTGCTCCAGGCTTTCGCGGTACATCTTGCGCTCCACCTCGGCCGCGTGATCGAGAGCGCCCTCGACGGACCCGAACCGTTCGATCAGGTCCCGCGCGCCCTTGTCGCCGATCCCCGGCGCGCCCGGGATGTTATCGATGGCGTCGCCCTTGAGCGCCAGCAGGTCAGCCACCTGCTCCGGCTTGACGCCCATCTTCTCCACCACCTTGGCCGCGTCGTACCACAGGTCTTCCTGAATCGGGTTGAACATCGAGACGTGGTCGTCGATGAGCTGCAGCATATCTTTGTCGCTCGAGACGATGGCCACGTCGAAGCCGGCTTGCTCGGCGCGCCGCGCGATCGCGCCGATGACGTCGTCGGCCTCGAAACCCGGGTACTCGAGAATCGGGATGCGCATGGCTTCGAGCACCCGCCGCACGTACGGGATCTGCACCGTCAGGTCCGGCGGCATCTCCGCCCGGTTGGCCTTGTACTCGGCGAATTCCTGCTCGCGGAACGTGGGCCCGGCGCTTTCGAAAACCGAGGCGATGTACTCCGGCTTGTAGGCGCCGGTGAGCTTCCGGAGCATGTTGTTGAAGATGTAGACGGCCTCGGTGGGCACGCCCGCGCCGGTGCGCATCGAAGGAGCCGCCATCCGCCCCCGCGCGTGGTACGCGCGGAAGATGAAACCGAAGGTGTCGATGAGGAAGATCCGGGGCCGGGCCATTGCTTTATTGTGGCGCACGCCTTACCCCACCGCGGCCCGGCCCTACGGCGCGAAGTACCCGTTGATATCGATGATCACGTGCGTTCGGTCCGTGACGTACACGCTGATGGCGCCATCGGTTCCCGCGGGCACAATCGCGGCATTGGCCACCACGCTGCCGTCAAACGAATTCAGGGTCGAAACGAACGGCTGTGCCGACCCGGTTGGCCAAGTGGTCAGGTAGGAGAGCGGTCCGTCCGGCACCACCGTGACGTTGAGCGCGTAGGCGCCCGCCGTGGTGGGAACGCCGCAGCCACTCGCCGGCACCGGGAACGGCCGCGTCTCCCTCGCCTGCATGATCGGCCCCGCGGATCCCCGCGTATCGGCCACGCGGCATGGAGCAACCGGATAGAACGACATCGCGCCCGGAGTGCCGGGGAGACCTGGAGCAAAATAGCCGTTTACGTCGAGGATTACATCGGTCGGATCCGTGACGAGCACATCCAGGTCATCGTTCGGAACAATCGCAGCATTTGCCACCACCTTCCCCTCCCAGGAATTCAGAGTGGAGACGTTCGGACGGTCCCGGCCAGCCCGCCAGATCGTGAGGTATCCCAAATAGCCGGTGCGCGGCACAGCGGTGACATTCAGAGCCACCGCAGCAACTAGTGATGGCGTCACGCACCCACTCGGCGATAGATAGAAGTCCCTCGTGTCGTACGCCGCCAATGTCGGTCCTCCAAGCTGCCCTTCGGGCCACCGGGTGTCGGCGGCGCGGCACGGAGTGACCGGGTAGAACCAGAACGAGCTCGCATCGTCGAAGACGAACCAGGAGTTGCTCACGTAGTCGGAGCCGTCGAAATACCCGTTGATGTCCAAAATGACGTCGGTTGCCCCGGCCGCGTATACACTCACGGAACCATCCGCACCCGCCGGAACGATGGCCGCATTCGCCACCACTTCGCCATCCCAGGAATTCAGCGTTGAGACGAGAGGCTGCGTTTGGTCGGAGGGCCACAGGGTCAGATAGGGGAGCATGCCCTTCGGCACCACCGTCACGTTAAGAGAATAGGCTTGCGCGCCGACGGGAATACCGCATGCGCTTTGAACGACAGGAAACGAACGCTGGGTGCCGGCTGCCAGCGTCGGGCCTCCGAGCGGCCCGTCCTGGTTGCGAGTATCCACGACGCGGCACGGCGCGACGGCAATAAACCGCAGACCGGGTGCAGTGGTGCCCACCGCGCTCTGCTGGATGGTGAAGGGTAATCCGGCAATTGTCAGCGTGGCCGACCGGGCGTCGCCGGTGTTCGCGCCCACTGCGTAGGTCACGCTACCATCGCCCGTTCCGTTGCCTCTTCCGCTGTTGGAGAACCACCCGGACCCCTGGGGAGACGCCGTCCAAGCGACGCCCGGACAGCCGGTGATGTTGACCGTAACCCAACCGCCTTCCGCCGCAAATGTCCGGGAGGCCGGACTGAGCGTCCACGCACAAGATCCAGCCTGGCTCACTTGGACAGGTGTTCCCGCCACCTGGAACGACGCCGACTGAGCTGGCCCGGTGTTGGCGGCCACCGCCAGCGTCAACGTCTTAGGGCCGAACCCCGAATACGGGGACGGAGTGATCCACCCGGGCTGCGAGGTGACGGACCAGAAACAGCTCGGAAGAGCGGACTGGATTGAGACCAACAGATTGGTGGCGCTGGTTGAGGAAGTCAAATTCGTGGGCGAAACCTGAATCGAGCAGCCGCCTGGCCCGTCCGAAGGTGTCAGAACGCGCACGTTATTCCAGTAGGAATCGGCCACATAGATTTCGCCGCCGGCGTCCACGGCAACGCCGGCGGGGAAGCTCAGATAACCGAGGAGTGCGGGGCCGCCGTCACCCGGCGTCTGCCTGCTACAATTGCTGCCGGCGATTGTGGTGACGGTGCCCGTGGCATCCACCCTGCGGATCCGGCAGGCGTTCATGTCTGCGAAGTATAGGTTGCCGGACCCATCCAAGGCGAGTCCAGTGGGAAACGAACCGTCCGAGACGAAGGCAGTCAGAGTCCCAGTCGTCACGTCATGCTTCCAGATCCCCGGAAGCGCACTGTCCGCCACGAAGATGTTCCCGGTGCTGTCGACCGCAATGCCCCATGGCGACCCCAAACCGTAGGGCACGGGAGTGCTGATGTTGCCAGTACTGGCGCGGACTTCGCGCACGCGGCCGGCGTAGTCAGCTATATACAGGTTGCCGGCGCTGTCGAAGGCAAGACCGTAAGGTATCGCCAGTTGCGCTCGCGTCGCCGGCCCTCCGTCGCCGCCGTCGCCGTATGTGCCACTCCCAACCGCCGTCGTGACTATGCCAGTGGCGGCGTCGAGCCGCCGGACCCGGTAGTTTTGCGCGTCCGCGATGTAGAGGTTCCCGCCGGCGTCGAGAGCGAGCCCCATGGGATAATTGAGCTGCGTGGCCGGGCCGAGCCCGTTGTCTCCACTGAATCCGGCCGTCCCGGTTCCAGCCACGGTCGTGATGATCCCGGTGGAGGCATCGACCTTTCGGATCCTGTTGTTCCCGGTTTCGGCGATGTAGACATTCCCCCGAGAGTCCACGGCAACACCGTTCGGCTGATTCAACTCCGCACCCGCCGCCGGGCCGCCATCGCCGCCTCCACGATTCAGGTAGTTTCCGGCCACGGTGCTGATGCTTCCCGCGGCGTTCACCCTCCGAATCAAGGAACTGTCGGCAACACACAGGTTGCCAGCGGCGTTCACGGCGACAAACGAGACGTTAAGACCGATCGTGTTGGTGAGGCTCGCAATGATCCCCGTGACCGCGTCGATCCTGCGGACGCGGTCGGTGTCGGCGATGTAGATGTTCCCCAGCCTGTCGACAGCAATGCCTTGCAGCCCATCGAAGGTGGCTTGACTCGCGGGAAGGCCGTCGCCCGGACCGCTCGTACCGAGGCCGGCAATAGTCGTAATAACCCCCGTTACCGCGTCGACCCGTCGAAGCCGGTTGCAGCTGCTGATATACACATTACCGGCAGCGTCGACCGCCAATTGCCCCCACGTACTCAGCTGCGCGGCGGTGGCCGGCCCGCCGTCGCCATCGCCATGGCCATCGGCATAGCAGTTAGACGGCTGTCCGTTCCCAGCCACACTCGTGATGGCGCCAGTGCCGGCGTCGATCTTCGAGACCTGCCATGGCCCGAAGACATATACATCTCCGGATGTGCTCGCGGCAATGCCTGCCTCGTAGGGCGCAGCTTGGCCCGCCACCGTGCTGATGATGCCCGTGGAGGCGTCGACCCTTCGAATGGCTGCCCCGGTGCCGTAGGCGTCGCCAACCTGATTGATGTACACGTTATCCTGCGTGTCGACCGCGATTGCGTACGGACCAATGAGCTGCGCGGAGAGAGCGGGACCACCATCGCCACCATACCCTTGCGTACCGTTACCGGCAAAGCGTGTGAGTTTGCCAGAGGGATCGATCTTAACCACGAGGCTCCACGCCCAGAGGGACGCATAGATATTCCCGGCCCGGTCGACCGCCACGCCGCCAACCGGGCCGATGTCGGTTGATTGTGCCGGCCCGCTGATGGGCGCTCCGCCACCGGCCAACGTCTGAATCGTATACGTCTGGGCCCACGCAGCCTGGCCCAGGAAGATGCAGGAAAGCAATCCCGGCAAGAGGAAAACGGTGCGGCCGAGGCGAATCATAGGGCTATCTCCGATCCGATATTCTATCATCGCTCAGCAATGCTCGGATTATTCTCCTTACCGTGCAATTTTTCCCTCCCCGCCCCGACCTCCGCCCATTAAATAGAGCACTTATCCGCGCCTCAAAATGGCCCCCCAATTGCCATCCTCTGAACCATGCAGCCTACCGACGAAACCCCGCGGCGCGAAAAGCCGCCAATCCGAAGCCGGCAACTCGACGCTCGACAGCGATCCCACCGCGAACGTCGATCCCGGCGCGATCCTGCGCGCCATCCTGATGAACGCCGGCGACTGGTCCACGCCGAACACCTCGTACCCGGCCCGGTTCAGTTCGCGAGCCCATCGCCCGCTTCCGCACCCCAGATCGGTGACCAGTCCGCTCCCGACCCGGCCGTCCCTCAACAGGCGCAGCAGGCCCGGCGCCGCCCCCAGCGCATACTCGCTGAACCCCGCGTCATGGACATACGCCAGGTCGGTCCCGTAACCGCCGGCATCATTGACCCGGCGCACCGATCAGCTCCGCCAGGTACCCCTGCCACACCGCGGCCAGCGTGTGCGTCCCGTGGCCCCGCGTCTCCGGGGTGATCGGCAGCAGCACGAACCGCCCGTTCTTCACGCGCTTGATTTCCCGCTCCGCGATCCCCAACTCCGGTGGATTGATGAAATCGTCCGCCGAGTTGACGTACATCACCCGCGCCTGGATTTTCTCCAGCCCCGGCGACGGATTGTAGTTGCGCGAGGCGTTCACCTGGTAAAGCGTGTCGTTCGCGTCCAGGCCGGCCGCGCGGCTGGTCATGTACTCGTCCAGGTATTTGTCGGCGGCTGGGCGCGTCGGGAACATGGTCTGATTGCGCAGCGGCGCGCTGCCCGCGATCAGCAGGATATCGAGCGCCGTGCGCAGCGCCGCCTGCGGCTCCGCCGTGTACTCGCCACCCTTCCACTCCGGATCGTTGCGGATCCCGTCCATCACCATCTTGCGCCACATCCGGTTCCGCCCCGCGATCTCCACCGTCAGGCACGCCAGCGGCATCAGCGCGTCCATGGACTCCGGATAGGTCTCGCCCCACACCCACGAGTGCATGCATCCCATGGACGTTCCCATCACCAGCCGCAGGTGGTTGATGCCCAGCCCCTCCGTGACCAGCCGGTATTGCGCCGCAACCATGTCGTCGTAGTCGTACTGCGGGAACCGCGCGTGCATCCCGTCGCTCGGCTTGCTGGATTTCCCGTGGCCGATGCAGTCCGGCAGGACGATGTAGTACCGAGTGGCGTCGAGCAACTGGCCCGGTCCGAACAGCACCCCCGAGAACTCCGGCCGCACGAACTGATGCCCCGAGCCTCCCGTGCCGTGCAGGATGAGGACGGCGTTGGTGACGCGGCCCTCCGCATCGCGTGCGGGCTTGCCGAAGGTGGTGTAGTGCAGCCGGAGCTCGGCCAGCTTCTCGCCCGACCGGAACTGGAAGTCGTGGATGACGAAATCGCCCTCCACCGCGGCCGGCTCCTCCGCCCGCAGGCACAACGCCAGCATCAACAGCAGTATGGTCTTCATGAATCCCCCCGCCCAATTCATGATACACACGGGCAGGCTAAGAACCGCCCTGTGCCCTCCCCGCATCACTCCTCCCAGTTCGATCATTAAGATATAGTAAGGTCATAAGCCGCAAACTCAGGAAAGGGGATCGGGCATGAGCTCCGTACGGGTCTTGGTAGGCACCAAAAAAGGCGCCTTCGTTCTTTCGTCAGACGGAAAGCGCAAGCAGTGGGACGTTAGCGGCCCTCACTTCGCGGGCTGGGAAATGTACCACCTGAAAGGATCGCCAGTCGATCCCAACCGCCTCTACGCCTCCCAGACCAGCGGCTGGTTCGGCCAGATGCTGCAGCGCTCGAACGATGGCGGCAAGACCTGGGAGCCGGTTGGCAACAAGTTCGTCTACGAAGGCACTCCCGGCACGCACCAGTGGTACGACGGCACGGCCCACCCCTGGGAATTCAAGCGCGTCTGGCACCTCGAGCCTTCGCTCACCGATCCCGACACCGTCTACGCCGGGGTCGAAGACGCCGCCCTGTTCCGCTCCACCGACGGCGGGCAGAACTGGAAGGAACTCGCCGGCCTCCGGAACCACGGGACGGGGCCCCACTGGCAACCGGGCGCGGGCGGCATGTGCCTGCACAGCATCATTCTCGATCCCGCAGACCCGCAGCGCATCTTCATCGCCATCTCGGCCGCCGGCGCGTTCCGCACCGACGACGCGGGCGAGACCTGGCGCCCCATTAACAAGGGGCTGCGGTCCCAGTACATCCCCGACCCCACCGCCGAGGTCGGTCACTGCGTTCACCACATCACCCAGCACCGCGCGCGGCCGAATGTGCTCTTCATGCAGAAGCACTGGGACGTCATGCGGACCGACAACGCCGGCGACTCCTGGACCGAGGTCAGCGGCAACCTGCCCACTGACTTCGGGTTCGTCATCGACGTCCACGCGCACGAACCCGACACCGTTTACGTCGTCCCCATCAAGAGCGATTCGGAGCACTTCCCGCTCGAGGGCAAGCTGCGCGTCTACCGCAGCCGCACCGGCGGCAACGAGTGGGAGGCGCTGACGAACGGCCTGCCGCAGAGCGATTGCTACGTCAACGTGCTGCGCGACGCCATGGCCGTCGATTCGCTCGATTCCTGCGGCGTCTATTTCGGCACCACGGGCGGCCAGGTGTACGCGTCCGCCGACGCCGGAGACAGCTGGGCCCCTGTCGTCCGCGATCTTCCGGCCGTGCTTTCGGTAGAGGTCCAGACGCTGCCATGATCCGTGTTGTGCTTCCGGCGCACCTCCGCACGATCGCCAAGGTCAGCGGCGAAGTGCAACTCGCCGTCGAGGGCCAGGTGACGCAGCGCTCCGTTCTCGACGCGCTCGAAGCGCAATATCCTATGCTGAGCGGCACGATCCGCGACCACGTCACCCAGAAGCGGCGCCCCTTCGTCCGCTTCTTCGCCTGCGAGCAGGACCTTTCCCACGAATCGCCCGACGCTCCGCTCCCCGACGCGGTCGCGACCGGCGCTGAGCCCTTCCTAGTCGTGGGCGCCATCGCCGGCGGGAGCGATAGCCTTCGACCGACGCGACGGCAACTGCTGGCCAGCGCGACCGTCGGCCTGTCAGCCTCGGCTTCGGAACCCGTGCCCGTGCGGGAGCGCGTCTATCACGTCCTGGGCGTGCCTCTCAGGACCGGGTCCCTATACCCCGGCAACGAAGACGACGCGCAGGCTTATCGCGCTGCCCGTTTGATCGAGCGGCTGCAGTCCGCCGGCTGCAAGGCCGTAGACGAAGGGGACGTCCAGATCCCCACTTACCTCCCTCACCACTCGATCCCGCCGATCAGGAGCTGGCCCGGACCGCGCATCGCCTGGGACTGCGTCGGCCAGCGCATCGGACCCTATCTCGGCGAGCCCGGGCATCTGCCCGTGCTGATCGGGTGCGATTGCAGCATTGTAGTGGGAACCGCGCAGGCCCTCGCCGCCACCGCGCCGAACATCCACGTTCTCTATATCGATGGCGATTTTGACGACGCTCCCCCGGATCCTGCTCGCTGCCAGAGCGCTGCATCCTTGGCGGTGTGGCTGCTGACGCATCGCTCGCCGTTCTCGGCCGGCCCGCCGCTCGCGTCCTCGCAGGTCACCGTGATCGGCTGGAGTGATCCTTCGCGATCCGAGCCGCCGGCCGCGCGTTCGATTTCGCTCGCGGAGGTCCGCCGCGCCGGCCCAGCGGACGCGGCCAGGCAAGCGCTCGATGCGATCCCGCCCTCCGCCGCGATCCTCCTCCATTTCGATATCGACGTTCTCAACAAGAACGAAATGCCCGCGGCCTATTTCCCTCACGCGCAGGGGATGACCATGCCCGAGGTTGCCGAACTCCTCGGCGCGCTGCTCAAGGATCCGCGCATCCGCATCCTCGAAATCAGCGAATACGCCTCCCTGCGCGATCTGGACCAGCGATACATCGCCGGACTCGTCGATCTACTTTCACGCTCGATGGCCGGTCGTGCCTAGCCGGCTGCGAAAAATTGTCGCCGGCGTTGTCGATTCCGCCGTCCCTCGTTCGACGCGTAAGTAGGAAGGAGATACGAACCATGAAATTCATGATGATTGTGAAGGCCAACAAGGACTCGGAGGCCGGTGTCATGCCGGGTGAAGAGCTCCTGTCGGCAATGGGTAAATACAACGAAGAGTTGATGAAAGCCGGCGTGCTCCTCGATGCGGCCGGCCTCCATCCCTCGTCCAAGGGCGTCCGCATCCGGATCTCGGCGGCAGACGAGCGTACCGTCATCGACGGCCCGTTCACCGAGACCAAGGAGCTCATCGGCGGGTACTGGATCATCCAGGTGAAGTCCAGGGAAGAAGCGATCGAGTGGGCCAGGCGCGCCCCCTCTCCCCATCCGGGCGAGGATTGCGAGATCGAGCTTCGGCCGTACTTCGAACTGGAAGACTTCGCCCCCAGCCCGGCTGTCGATCGCGAGCGCGAGCTGAATGAGGAGCTCGCGAAGAGGAAGTAACCAACATCAAACCAAGGAGAGATTGTCCCTTCACCGAATGCAAGGAACTCGTCGGCGGCTTCGCCATCCTCCAAGCCCGCTCCAGGGAGGAGGCCGTCGAATACGCCAAGCAGTTCCTACTCGTAGCCGGCGACGGCGGGTGCGAGCCTCGCCAGATGTGCCGCTCCAAGGGTTTGAATGCCGGCGGCTCAAGTTTGCGAGGGGTCAGGATTTTCGAACATAAAAACTCCACCCACCTGTCGATTCCGGTCACCCTCATTCGACGTACTGGCAGAGTCAAGCTGGAACGCATCCGCACTCGCGAGCCAGTCATGCTCTAAATCTAAGGACACAAGGAGAAACAATGCGATTCATGGCTATCGTCAAAGCCACCAAAGACTCCGAACGAGAAGGCGCACTCCCCGATCCCCAGCTCATGGCCGACATGAACAAGTTCACCGATGAGCTTGTAAAAGCCGGAGTCCTGCTGGCCTACGAAGGCCTCCACCCCTCTTCCAAAGGCGCTCGCGTCCACTTCTCAGGCAAGAACCGCACCGTCACCGACGGTCCCTTCGCCGAAACCAAGGAACTCGTCGCCGGCTTCTCCATCTTGCAGGTCAAGTCCCTCGAAGAGGCCATCGAGTGGGTCAAGCGCAGCCCCAACTGCGAGGCAGGCGAATCCGAGGTCGAGATCCGCCAGGTCTTCGAGCCAGAAGACTTTGCATCCGCCTTCTCCGGAGAAGATATTCAGCAGGAAAAACAACTCCGCGCTCAACTGGCAGATCAGGCAGCAAAGAAATAGCCCCCCTTGCACAGACGCGCTCAAAACTGGTGTGATCGGTAGCGGTGGCCGCTACCGATCTACACCGCACCATCGAAGCCGTCTGGCGCATCGAGTCGGCCCGGGTCATCGCCGGTCTCACCCGCCTCACCCGCGACGTCGGCCTCGCCGAAGACCTTGGGCAGGAAGCCCTCCTCGCCGCCCTGGAACAGTGGCCGCGAACCGGAGTCCCCGAAAACCCCGGCGCATGGCTCACCGCCATCGCCAAACGCCGCGCCATCGATCTCTTCCGCCGCAACGCGGTCGCCGGGCGTAAACACGAAGATCTGGCACGCGACCTCGCCGCACTCGAACAAACCGTGCCTGACCTCAACTCCACCCTCGACGACCCCATCGGAGACGACCTCCTCCGCCTCGTCTTCATCTCCTGTCACCCCATCCTCTCCACCGAGTCCCGCGCCGCCCTCACCCTGCGTCTCCTCGGCGGCCTCACCACCGCTGAGATCGCCCGCGCCTTCCTCACCCCCGAACCCACCATCGCTCAGCGCATCGTGCGCGCCAAACGCACCCTCGCCGAAAAACACGTCCCCTTCGAAGTCCCTCGCGGCCCCGAGCTCGCCGCGCGCCTCTCCTCCGTCCTCGAAGTCATCTACCTCATCTTCAACGAGGGCTACTCCGCCACCGCCGGAGACGACCTGATCCGCCCCACCCTCTGTGAAGACGCCCTCCGCCTCGGCCGCATCCTCGCCGAACTCACGCCGCAGGAACCCGAAGTCCACGGTCTGGTCGCCCTGATGGAGATTCAGGCCTCCCGGGCTCACGCTCGAGTCGGTCCAACCGGCGAGCCGATCCTGTTGCTCGATCAGGATCGCACGCTTTGGGACCACGTCCTGGTCCGCCGCGGCCTGGCGGCGCTACAGCGCGCCGAGGAACTCGGCGGTGGGCTCGGCCCCTACGCCCTTCAGGCCGCCATCGCCGCCTGCCACGCTCACGCCCGCACCGCGGCGGAAACGGACTGGCACCGCATCGCCGCGCTTTACGACGCTCTCGCTCAACTGATGCCGTCGCCGGTGGTAGAGCTGAACCGTGCCGTCGCGGTCTCCATGGCGTTTGGTCCTGAAGCCGGCCTCGAACTCCTCGAAGCCCTGGCGGGCGAGCCATTGCTCAAGACCTATCATCTGCTGCCTGCCGTGCGCGGCGACCTCCTCACCAAGCTCGATCGCCTCGAGGAGGCCCGCGCCGAGTTCGAGCGCGCCGCCACGCTCACCCAGAACGCGCGCGAGCGCAGCCTTCTCCTCGACCGCGCCAGGGCGTGTGCGCCCGGCTCCGCTCCGTCATAGGCGCCAGCACCGAACTGTGCGCATAAGCAAAGATCCTTCAGGCAAAGGATGTTACCCTAAAAGCATGCGGTTATTCCTTTTGGCCCTACCTGTCGTCCTATTGGCGCAGGCTCCGAAACCGGCGCCCCAGGCGCCTCCCAAACCGGCGGTGTCGGCGCCAGCCGCCCCGGGACTCGACACCGACGACGAGAAAATCGTCTACGCCCTCGGAATGTATATGTACCAGTCGCTCGGGACATTCAATCTGAGCCCGGCCGAGGTCGATCTCGTCAAGAAGGGTTTTGCGGATGCCGCCGCCGGCAAGGGGGCGGTCGACCTCAATACCTGGGGACCTAAGATCAGCAAGTTCGCCCAGGAACGTGGCACCCAGGCAGCTACGCGCGAGAAGGCCGCCGGTGAGGCTTTCCTGGCCAAGGCCGCAGCCGAACCGGGCGCCGAGAAGACCGCAACCGGCCTGGTTTATCGCGAGTTGAGAGCGGGAACCGGAGCCTCCCCCGTAGCCACCGACAAGGTCAAGGTGCACTACAAGGGCACGCTCACCAACGGTACCGAGTTCGACAGCTCTTACAAACGCAACTCTCCAGCTGAGTTCACCCTCACCGGCGTGATCCCCTGTTGGACCGAGGGCGTTCAGAAGATGAAGGTGGGCGGCAAAGCCAGCCTGACCTGCCCCTCAGGGATTGCTTACGGCGACCGCGGTCATCCGCCGGCCATTCCGGGCGGCGCGACGCTGGTCTTCGAGGTCGAGCTGCTCGAAATCGCCGCTCCGCCTGCTCCTCCAATGCCACCGGTCGCTCCGCCTGCTCCCGCGCCACCGACTGCACCCGGGAAGTAATCGCCGCTCAGTCTCGCCGCAGGGTCGGCCTGGTCTCCAGCCAGCGCCCGAACGCTACGCCGGACCAGATCGCTTCAACGACGCCGAAAGGCCAGGCTCCCTGCAGGAAGCCGTAGACCGAAGCCATCACGCAAGAGCCGGAGAACGCCAGTACGAACCAGTTGTTGCGTTTCTCCAGCGCGTAGAAAACCAGCATCAGCGTCACAGCCACAAATCCGAAAAGCGTCAGGCTCATACGGTTTCGGACCCCCGCGCTTCGTTCACCATATTCGTGTACCGCCGCGCCAATTCGTGAATCCACTCCCGTTGCCGTTTCTTGATCGCGTTCTGGTGAATCAGGTGCTGGCCTATGCCGAGGGCGGCCGCTCCGGCGCGGATGTAGTCGCCCGCGTTCTTCTGGTTGACGCCGCCGGAGGCGACCAGCGGGATCTGCGGGAACGGCGCTTTGAGGGCCCGGATGTAATCGGGACCGCCCAGTTGCGCGCACGGGAACACCTTGACGAATTCGCAACCGGCCTTCCACGCCGCCATGATTTCGCCGGGAGTCAAAGCCCCCGGCAGGACCGCCACGTTGCGCTTCAGCGCGAAATCGACGATCTCCAGATCGAGGCCCGGAGTGGTCA
This sequence comes from uncultured Solibacteraceae bacterium, assembly GCA_964493965.1. Classification (GTDB taxonomy): domain Bacteria; phylum Acidobacteriota; class Terriglobia; order Bryobacterales; family Bryobacteraceae; genus DASWZN01. The sequence continues at coordinate 14,400 of CAZBQQ010000040.1, read as the reverse complement.
GAAAACTGGCGCCTGCATCGAGACAGCGGCACGCCGTTTCGACATCCGATATCGTACCGGCGCCCACAATGATATCCGTGCGGTACCGCGTCAATTGCGCAATCACGCCAATGGCGCCCGGTATCGTCATGGTGAGTTCGACGATGGGGATTCCACTGCTGCACACCGCCTCGGCGGCAAACAGCGCTTCGCTTTCGGAGTACACCCTTACAGCCGGTATGATCCCGACCCCCAGGATGCGCGCGCGAATCTCTTCCCTGGTCACGGCAGGCTCCTGGCTCCCACCGCCTCGCGAAGTTGCTCGAGTGCGGTCAGGTAGACGGCGATAGTCTGGCGCCAGGCCAGTTGCGTGGCGCGATAGCTCCGTTCGGCGTCCAGGAAATCGAGCAGGCTCGCTGCTCCGCGCCGGTATGCGTATTCGCTGATGTCGCGATTCTTCTGCGACACGTCGAGATAGGTGGAACGATAGTATCGAGCCACGCGGTCGGTAGACTGCAGTGCCTCGAAAGCGTCCCGCACGTCGGTCATGACCTGCCCCTGCGCGGCCTCCTTCTGCTGCTGCGCCTGCGTGACGGCGAACCGCGTTCGTGCGATTTCGCCCTGGTTGCGGTCGAAAATCGGAAGCGGGAAACTGATATTGAAAGTGACGGTACTGATCGCGTTGACGTGCGAGTAGTTGAGCGAACCCGTCACGTCCACTTTCCCGTTTGCCTTGGCCAGTTCGAGTTGGCTGCCTGCGGCGGTGACCCCCTGCACGGCGGCCCGCAGATCCGGCCGGTTCTCCACTGCCTTCGCCTGCAACTCCGGAAGCGTGAGAATGAGCGGCTGGTAGTCGAACGTGCCCGCTACCGCGTAATCGGCGGGAACGGATTCATAGCCCAGCAGCTGACGGAGATCGGAGAGCGCCTGCGTTTTCGCCAGTTCCGCCTGGTCCACATCCTGCTCGAATTGCAGTAACTGAAGCTTGATCTTCAGATAGTCGTTCTCGCTGATTCCGCCGGCCTTGAATTGCCTCTCGCCGATCTCCACCGTTTTTTCGAAGCTCTTCAAGTCCTGATCCGCCAGATCGAGGGTCGATTGCGCGAGCTGCACATTGATGAACAACTGGGCCACCTGAAATGTAAGGCTGCGCTCGTTGTCCGCTACCTGCGAACGCGTCACGGCCGTGGCATCCTTCGCAGCCTGCAGCCGGTGCTGGCGCTTCTTGCCGCGCTCGAACAGGTAACTGATGCCGACGTCGCCCTCCGTCGAATCGTGGAGGTAATCAAGAAAGCTGGTGCCGTTAGGGTGGACCAGCGGCAGGTATTCCCAGTCCGTAAACAAAGTCGGATTGGGGCGGAGGTTGGCCGTGATCTCCTGGGCCTGGTTCTGCTGAATGGTCGTCCGCGCGGCCAGCAGGTTATGGTTGTGGTCGAGCGCCATCTGTGTGGCCTGGTCCAGTGTGATCGTGACCGGCGCCGGAGGCGTTTGGGCGAGTGCAAGAGTCGGAAGCAGCGCGAAGGCCGCCCAGAGTGTGCGTCTAGCTTTCAAAGGACTCCTCCGGATCCGGAAGCTTGTCTCCCTCCCTGGCGATCCACACATAAATCGTTGGAAGCAGGATGATGCTCATGATCAGTGCCGAAATCAGACCGCCGACGATCACGATGGCGAATGGCCGCTGCGAATCGGAACCGATCTCATGGGATAGTGCGGCAGGCAACAAACCCAGCGTCGCCACGAGCATGGTCATCATGATGGGACGAAGCCGCAGGACCGCGCCCTCCACCGCCGCGTCTTCGATCGCGTGGCCCCGCGCGCGGCGCTGGTTGATGTACTCGAGCATGATGACGCCGGTCTGCACGCAGACACCGAACAGCGCCAGGAAGCCAACGCCCGAAGACACGCTGAAGTTAGTGTGGGTAATCAGCAGTGCGAGCAAGCCGCCCATGGGCGCGAGCAGCACGTTCACAAGGATCAAACCAGCCCACTTGAACGAACGGAACATGGTGTAGAGAATAATGAGGATGACCAGAAGCGTGAGCGGCACGACAATCATCAACCGCGTCGCCGCGCGCTTTTCGCTCTCGTACTCTCCAGACCATTCCAGGTGATAGCCGGGAGGCAGTTTCACCTTCTGATGGACTTGGTTCATGGCGTCCTCAACGGTGCTTCCGAGATCTCGGCCGCGAACACTGAACGTTACAGCGTCGTACCGGCTGTTGCCTTCACGGTAGATGTCATAGGCGCCGTCCTTTACCTCCACCGTGGTTAGCTGTGCCAGAGACACCCGCTCGCCGGATGGGGAAAGCAGGCGGACATTGGCGATGGCCTTCTGGGTGTCGCGATACGGCGCCTGATATCGGACTACGACGTCGTATCGCTCCTCGCCGAGGAGCACCTGGCTGACAGCATTGCCTCCCACGGACGTCTGAACCGCGTCCTGCACGTCGGCCACGTTGATCCCAAAGCGGGCTGCCATCCTGCGGTCGATCGTGAAGTTCAGGTTCGGCTGGCCGAGAACGTGGTAAAGCTTGAGATCCGCAAGGCCGGGAACGCCCGACATCGCGGCGACGATTTCTTCACCCTTCTCGTCGAGAGTCTTCAGATCCTTCCCGAAAAGCTTGAGCGCCAGTTGGCCCTTTGTACCGGTGATGGTCTCGCCCACGTTGTCTTCGATCGGCTGCGAGAAATTCCAGAGAGCCCCTGGCAGTTTGCCCACCTCGCGACTCATCGCGCCGATCAGTTCCTCTTTGTTCCGGTGAAACACCGGCCTCCATTGGTCCTTGGGCTTGAGGTCCACGAAGTACTCGGTGTTGCCGAATCCGCCGGTGTCGGTTCCGTCATCGGGTCGTCCCACTTCGGACACCACCTTGGTCACCTCGGGGAAGGACGCGAACACCAGGCGAGCCTGATCCGTGAAGCGCGTACCCTCCGTGAGGTTGGTGCTGTCGGCCAAGGTTCCGCGAGCCCAGATAGCGCCCTCGTCCAGGTGCGGCAGGAATTCCGAACCGATGACTCCGCTGAACGCGAGATACGCGGACACGCCGAGAGTGGCGATCCCAACACTGACCGTGATCCAGCGATGCCTGATCGCCCAACGCAGGTTCGTTTCGTAAACCCGGGTCAAAAACACCAGCACAGGGTTGCGCCACTCGCGAACGCCCTTGCGGAAGAGCACGCTCGAGAGGACCGGCGCGATCAGGATGGAGAAGGTCAGCGCCCCCAGCAGAGCGAAAGCAACCGTCAACGCCATGGGCCTGAAAAGCCGGCCTTCCACTCGCTGCAGCGTGAAGATCGGCATGTAGGCGGTGATGATGATGGCAATGGCGTAGAAGACCGGGCGTTGGACCTCGTGGGCTGCATCGCGGATAATTTGCGCGATCGGTCTCGCGGTTCCGCTGCGGCTCTGGCGGCTTAGATGTCGCACCGTGTTTTCCACCATTACGACCGCTCCGTCCACCACCATCCCGAAGTCGAGCGCTCCGAGGGAGAGGAGGTTCGCGGGAATGTGGCTGGCATCGAGCCAAATGGACGCGAACAGCAGGGAGAACGGAATGGTGAGGGCCACGATCAGAGCAGCGCGGATGTTCCCCAGAAACAGGAGAAGGACGAGGGTCACCAGGATCATTCCTTCGCCCAGGTTATGCATGACCGTGTGCAGGGTGTAGCCCAGAAGATCGGCGCGATCCAGCATGGGGACGACTTTCACACCGGGAGGCAATATCCCGTTGTTGAGTTCGTCCACCTTCTTGTGGATCGCCGCGAGCGTCGGCCCCGCATCCGCGCCTTTACGCATCAGCACAATGCCCTGGATGACGTCGGGTTCGTCGATGATGCGCCCGTCCTCCATGTGGTTCGCCCGGGCCATGTGTCCAAGGCGAATCTTGGGGCCTTGCAGTACGTCGGCAATGTCCTTTACCCGAAGAGCGGTCCCTTTTTGTGTCTTCAGGACCGTCTGCTCGATGTCGCTGACATTGTGAAAAAGGCCGAGCGCCCGGACATTCATTTGCTGCAGCCCCACTTCTACGAAGCTGCCGCCGGCATTGATGTTGTTGGCGGCCAGTTGCTGCTCCACCTGGCCGATGCTCAATCCGTAGGACACCAGCTTGTTGGGGTCGACCCGCACCTGGTATTCCCGCTCGGTTCCGCCGAAGTCGGAGACATCGACGACATTCGGAACCGACTTAAACTCCTTCTCGAGTGTCCAGTCTTCGATGGACCGCAGCTCCATCAGGTCGTACCGGGGATTCGTGCTTCTGAGCGTGTACCAGTAGATCTGGCCAACTGTGCTCCAGTCCGAGCCGATCTGGGGCTGTATGCCCGTCGGTAGCGTCACCCCCGTCAGTCGCTCCAACACTTTCTGCCGGTTCCAGTCGTTCTCTGAGCTGTCGTCGAATATCATGATCACGAACGACAGTCCAAAGATAGACTCGGAGCGCAGGAACGAGAGATGCGGAATCCCGTTCATCTGGATTTCAACGGGAATCGTAACTTGCTGTTCCACCTCCTCCGCGGACCTTCCCGGCCATTGAGTAATGACCGTCACATAGTTATCGGCGATGTCCGGGTATGCTTCCACCGGAAGGTTATGAAAGGACACCACACCCCATGCCGTGAGCAGAACCACGAGCGAGATCACAACAAAACGGTTATTGAGCGCAAAATCGACAAGAGCTCGAATCATTTCGTTCTCCGGAGCAAGGCGTGAAGTGTTGTGCGCTGCCTATTGATTGATCGCTATCGTGTGGTCCAGAACCACGGCATTGGCCACCACCTGCTGGCCCGGCGCTATGCCGGACTTGATCTCCTGCAGGTTGTTTGGCAAGGTGTCTCCGCTGGCCACCTCGACACGCCGAAACTTCTTGTCCGGCGCGGGAACGTACACCCAGTCACGGTCGTGCAGGTGCAGAATGGCCGCCGCAGGCAAGACCGTGTGCATTTCCTTCGTGCGGCCGCGGAAGGTGGCCGTGACGAACATGCCCATGCGCATGATTCCCGGATTGGGCACCTCGATGCGGACCTTGGCGGTCCGGATGGTGGGATCCAGGATCGTGCCAATATTGCTGACGGATCCCCGCAGGACACGGTCGGGATAAGCGTTGAGGCGGACCTCGGCGGTGTCTCCGACGCGCACGTTGGGCAGGTCGTTCTCATAGACGTCGCAAATCACCCACACGCTGGACAGGTCAGAGATTGTGAAGGGGTTCGAAGACAAGCTTTGCACTCCGGCCGCCATCGTCACCTGCTGGTCGGTGATCACTCCCGAGACCGGCGCAGAGATGTCGACCATGTTATTTGGGTGATCGGGGTCGGTGCCGAGCAGGCGCAGGTGCTCCGCCATGGTCTCCACGTCAACCTTGGCTTTGTCCTCCGTGTCCTGGGCGACCTGGAGGTCGTTCAGGGACATGGCGCCGTGGCTGTGCAGGTCCTGCGCGCGCTCCAACTGCGTGCGCGACAGGGTTTCGTCCGCCAGCGCTTTCCTGTAATTCGAAAAGGCGCCGGAGATATCGTCGCTTCGGACGGTCAGCAGCAACTCGCCTTTTCTTACCGTGTCGCCGAGGCGGGCGTGAATTGCCACGACGCGTCCGGATGCAAGCGAGATCACCGGCACGTTGCGGGAGATGTCCGGGTTGACTGTGCCAGTCACCACCAGTTCCGGGGCGGCGGACTCGGACGACGCCGTCGCGACCGGAAACTGCTCCGGATGTTCGACCGAGAACATGTTGACGTCGAAGCCGGAGACGACCTTCGCCGCCGGCGGCCTCTCCGCCGTTGTGTTTGCCTGTACGTTTCCGCAGCCACCAAGAGACAGCACGGATGGGATGGCGGCGAAAAGAAGACCAACCGTCAAAGTTTTGCTTTTCATAAGAACCTCCGAGGGCGGGCCCGCGCCCGCCCCCTTTAACACACTTAGAACTTCACCATGACCCCGGCGCTGAACGTGGTTTGGCTTTTGCGAAGATCCGGGAACCACACGCTCCCAGCTCCGCCGCAGGCCGCATACGCCGCCGACAGGACATTCGTCCCGGATGAGGCGCCCGACATGCAGGCAAAACTCCCAGGCGAACCGTTGTCGCCGCCCGGCGGCGTGAGCCCGCCGCGGCCCGTCCAGTACGGAACGTCCGAATGGCGATATCCGGCTTCGGCCCACCACGTGATGTACTGTTTCGGCATGTACTGGAAATTGGCGGTCGCATCCCACATGTGGGCCTGATCGCCCGGATTCGCCGTGAAGTAAGGCGAGCCCGAAATGGCGTCCGCGCCGTTGATGGGCGGCAGCAACGTCAGATATCGACCAGGGTTGTTCATCATGCCGCCGCCGAACGTCACGGCGAACTTATCCCTGTTAAACCACGTCCGGTCGTAGACCATCCAACCGAGGAACGCCTGCTTCGGTCCGCCCTTGCCGCCGTGGCACGTGACTCCGCCGCCGTATTCGCAGCCCAGGTCACCCGTAAAGGAGAAGGCCATCTTGTCGATGCCTGTGCTATCGGGCTTGTTGAAATACCTGACCTCGACGCTGTCATCGGTGTGGATGCGCGAGCGGCCGGGATTGCCCAATGTGTCCGTGCCGTTGCCGTAGTTGTTGAACACCAAGGAGAGCCACTCGTGAGGGCGATAAAGGATCTGTCCGCCCAGGCCGCGATGACCGTTGAACTTGTTGTAAGACTGCCATCCGTTGATGACCCAGGGCTCGATCTTCAACTTGTTCGTGGGGAACCACTGGACGCGCAGCCCGTTGAAGAACCACGGCGTGTTCGAAGACACGAACGACGGCTGGTACGTCCAGTTATCGAAGTTGTAGTAACTGAACAAACCGATGTACGACACGAAGATCCCAGCGTCGACGTTCAGTCCGTGGTTTACGTTGAAGTGATACCCGCCCCATGCCTCCGAAACGTACTTGTAAGCCCCACGGGCATCCCATTGACCGACTCCCGCGCTGCCATCGTTGCGCGGCGTTGTCGTCGCGAACAGTCCGTTCATGGTCAGGACCCTGCCGCGGACGTTCTGCCAGTGGAAGTCGCCGCCAAAGCTGATCTGCTCCACCTGGAACTCGCCGGAACGGAATGACTCCGTCGCCCCACCCATGGTGTGGTCTATCGGCTGGTTGGTGTCCAGCATGTAATGTGTGTCGAACCTGACTTCCGGCGTGAAGAACTTCGTATCCAGAACCGTGTCTTTGTTCCGCGGGGTGCCGTTGAGCCAAGTGAAGTCGCCGTACGCAAACGGGGTAAAGTTGTCGGGGCTCGGAGACGGGTCCGGAGCCTCCAGGGCTTCAGGAAGCACGTGCTGCGGTGCCGGTGTAGGAGCTGGCGCCGCGGCCTGCTGCGCGTCCTGCCCGCGCGCCGGAACGGCTGCCGCGGCGACGGTCACCGGTTCGGTTCGCTCGACAGGCGCCGAGCGAGCCTGTAGCGCCGCTTCGAGTTGTTCGATCCGCTTTTTGAGCGCCGCCAACTCGTCCACAACCGCTGCATCCGCCACCTTGGGGACTGCCGCGTCCCGGGCCGGCGGATAGTCGGCCGCAAGAAGGAAGTCGACCTTGTAAGTCCCCGGCGCGGCCACATCCACATCAACCGTGGACTGGATGAACCCATCCCGGGCCGCCGCTACCTGATACGGGCCGGGCTCTAGCTTCGCGATCGTAAAGGTGCCGTCAGGGCCGCTAATTGCAGTACGGTCCGTGCCTTTGTTTACGTTGTGTACGGTGATTCGCACCTGCGCCACCGGCTGTTTGCTGGCGGAGTCTCGAGTGACCCCATTCACGCCGCCGAACGACTCCTGCCCCCAGGCAGGCATGGATAACACTGCAAGCTGAAGCGCGATGCAGGCTGGAGCCACGGCGGAAACAAGTAAGCTGCGAGTCATGTCGTGTCCTTTCTCAAGTCGGATGTGTGATTCACTGCTGGTGTGGCGCTAACACGTGGCGCAAGCGCTGCCGCCTTCATGGGCGGCTATGCTACTCGGGCTAACAGCTCTGTTTGTCGCACTCAGTATGGAGTACGACTCATGAGGAAAGCATGAGGACTTCATTCCCGGCCTCCGGAAGCGTGGTCCTTGGCCTTGAACCGGTAACCAATCTGCGCATCGGTCATCACGTACTTCGGAGAAGCGGCGTCGTCGCCTAACTTCTTTCGCAGTTGCCGGACGAACGTGCGAAGATACTCCAGTTCGCCGCCGTACTCTGGCCCCCAGACAGCGCCGAGGATACGGGCGTGTGCCAGAGAAACGCCCGCGTGCGACATCAAGAAGTAGAGCAGCTCGAACTCCTTCGGAGTCAGGTGAATCGGCTCTCCCGCTCGCTTCACCGACCGCAACGCCGGATCGAGTTCTATCTCTCCGATTCGAATCGCCGTCGCTTCCTCGGACTCCGCCGCCTGGGTCCGCCTTACCGCGGCGCGAAGACGCGCCGCCAGTTCCCGAATGTGGAACGGCTTGGTTACGTAGTCGTCCGCGCCGGCATCGAGCGCCCGGATCTTGTCGTCTTCGGCGTTCTTCACGGTCAGCATCACGATCCCGAGCAGCGGCATCAGCTTCCGAATTTCCCTGCACGTCTCGATTCCGTTCATGCCCGGCATCCCAATATCGAGGAGCACGGCATCGAAGCGGATCGTGCGGATCAGCGCGATCGCCTGCTCCCCGGTTTCTGCCTCTTCGATATCGAAGTTCATGCCCTGAAGCGTCTTCCGCAGCGCCCATCGGATCACCGATTCGTCGTCCACGATCAGCACCTTTCCTCGTATGCCGTCGCGAGACTCCAACAGTGTTGGTTCGATCGAAGAGCTCATCTTGGACGCTTCCCAGTTGGCTGCGTCAACCCCTGATTTGTAACTTCACGATGATTGTGAAGGAAGCCTCATAAGGAAGGCATGAAGATACTCAGGCTATTCCTCACGCGTGAGAGCCGGCGAGGTGTAACTCGCTCGCGCGGCATGACTTTACATCGCTAGCCAAAGATTTTATGGGCCTCCTCAAAGTTTGTTATCGGAGCCAGAGCTTTGGCCGAAGGTGGGTAACTGTTTGACGCAGGTCAAATAGCACTCATCTGCGGTCATCGACTTAGAGGGCCTTTATGCGATCCTCACGTCCGCCGGTCTAGACTTCTGTATGTCCACTGGAGGGGAGATGCAGAGCGCGCGGGATGCCGTCGGCGATGCTCTTCGGAAAACCACCGTTCATCCCGGAGGCTCGCTGCTACGCCGGGCGGTCCGCATGAACATCGTCTCCTTCCCTGCGCAGGTGCCCGTGCTCTTGCGGCAGCCCGCGGCTGAGGTGCAATGGCGCATGGTCCTTCTGTACTTCGTTCGCGGCTGGAGCCAGCCGGCTATCTCCGCGCGTTTTGGGATTCCGATACACCGGATCTCAAAGGCCATCAACGACTGGTCTATCCGAGCCCTGGCACTCGGCTACGTGCAGGTCATCGACGCAAAGGCGTTCGCGGTCTGCTGCGGAGTCGAGTGCGAAGACCCAATCTGCTTCGGAGCGTCGGAACCCCGACTGGCCGAAGTCAGGGCGTTGCCTGCGCCGCCCGGAGGCAGCCCTATCGATGTCCTGGCCTCCCTGGACCTGGCTATCGCACGTTGCGAGGAAGGGCATGACGAGTTTTGGATCGGGGCCGCCACCCTTCTGCGAGATCTGAGAATGGCGGCCAGCGCGAGGTTGCGCCAACGCGACGAGGAGCGCGTCTCTCATGCGGTTGCTTAAAGCCCGTAAGTTCGTGTCCCGGAAAGTATTCGCAGTGACCGCCCTGGCCATGGCCGTTGCCTGGCCCGCCGGTGCACAGAGCCGTTTCGTTCGCGAGGCTCCGGCCTTCCGTTCTAACTCCACGCTGGTCGTGGTTCCGGTCACCGTGATGGACCGGCGCGGAGCCATTGTCAACGGCCTCTCAGGCAATGCATTCACCCTGACCGAAAACGGGGTGCCGCAACCGATCCAATCCTTCAGCGAGGATGACGCGCCCGTCTCCCTGGGCATCGTGCTGGACCTCAGTGGCAGCATGAGAGGGGTCCTCGGTGCAGCCAAGGAATCCTTGCGGACCATGCTGAAGGACGCCAATCCCGGCGACGAACTGTTTCTCAACGGCGTGTCCAGCGCGCCCCGGGCCTACTCCGGTTTCGAGGATAGTACTGAGGAAACCATGCGCCGGATCGAGTCCGAACAGGCGGAAGGATACACGGCCCTGATCGACACGGTTTATGCGAGCGTGCAGGAGTTACGCTCCGGCGCCCATCCCCGGAAAGCGTTGGTGGTCATTTCCGACGGCATGGACAACCACAGCCGCTACACCAGGGAAGAACTGCTGCGTCTGGCTGTGGAATCCGACGCACAGATCTATACCATCGCCACCGTGGCCTCCCCCAACCCCGTGCAGGCTCCCAAGCCTCTCATGAAGACGGAAGCGCAGCGGGGACTTGCGTTTCTCGAGGACCTCGCCGAAAGGACTGGCGGGGTCAGCTTCGTCGTCAGCAACGGCGCCGAGATTGCCAAAGCGGCTGCGCGAATCGATCAGGCCCTCCGCAATCAATACGTCATTGGATACGTTCCACGCGAAGACCGCGCCAGCGGCCAGTGGCGCAAGATCCGGGTCAAGGTCGCCGGCTCGGGGATGAGGGCCTACGCTCGCACAGGTTATCGCGTCGATTGAGCGGCCCCGGCCCGGTACCTTACGGCATAATGAAGGTGACGTTGTTGCCCCTCGGCAGCAGCCATGGACGAGAAAACTGAACTCGTGAGCGGCCTCGTTGCCGGATCGGACTCCCCCGCCAAGGCGAACGCCTGGGACAGTTGGCGGCGAGCTGTACGAGCTTGCTTGGGGATTCTTCCCGGGAGCATCGCCGGGGTGGCCGCTGTTGCGGTGGTGACGGTCTGTGCGTTCCGGCTGCATCTCAACCTCTCCACTTCCGTTTCGCTCCACTTCCTGATCGTGGTGATGGTTTCGGCCATCTGGGGTTTCTGGGAAGCGACTGTCACGTCGTTGGTCGCGTACGGTTGCCTCGACTACTTCTTTACCCTTCCGCTGTTCAGCTTCACAGTGTCAGATCCCCAGGACTGGGTCGCTCTTGGCACCTTCGAGATAGCCGTCCTAGTTGTGAGCCGGCTCTCCACGCGCGTGCAGGGCCAGGCCCGGGCGGAGGCGCGGCAGCGGGCACAAGTTGAGAAGCTCTACGAACTAAGCCGGCGCATTCTGTTTCTCGATCGCAGCCAGACCATCGGGCCACAGATCGTATCCCTCATTCAGGACATCTTCAAGACGGAGTCTGTGGCGCTCTTCGATGCCACGGCCGTGCGTCTGGATGCCACCGGCCCACGGGCCGGCGATCTGGAACAACTCGCCCGCCGCGCCTATTTCCAGAACACCAGTCTCGAAGGCCCCGGCGGGCACACCTGGGCACAGGTGTTGCGGCTTGGCTCGAGCCCCGAGGGCGCCATCGCGCTGAGCGGCCCCGAACTCAGTCGCTTTGCGGTTGAACCCATCGCTTCGCTGGCTGCCATCGCGCTCGAGCGCGCCCGTTCCTTCGAAAAGGAGGGCCGGGCCGAAGCCGCGCGCCAGACCGAGCAGCTCCGGACCACGGTTCTCGACGCCCTTGCCCACGCCTTCAAGACGCCGCTCACTGCGATCCGAACCGCCAGCTCGGGAATGCTGGAAGCCGGGCGCCTCACCACGGATGACACCGAACTGGCCGCTCTCATCGATGACCAGGCGGAGCATATGAACCGCCTGGCTACCGAGCTGCTGCAGATGGCGAAGATCGATGCCGCCGAGGTCAGGCTCAGGCGCGAGCGTGTGCCCGTGCTCACGCTGATCGAGGACGTTGTGGCGCGACATCGCGAGCAACTCCGCGGAAGGTCTGTTCGCGTCGCCGACAGCGCCGCGCCCCTCGAAGTCCAAGGCGACCGCGAGATGCTCGCGGCGGCGCTCGAGCAGTTCATCGATAACGCCGCCCGCTATTCCACGCCCGGGTCCCCCATCTCCGTCACGGCCGAGGAGAACCTGGGTGAGGTTGTCATCGCCGTGCATAATGAAGGCCCGCCCATCCGGCCCGCGGACCGGGAGCGGATCTTCGAGCGATTCTATCGGGCCGAAGAGTCGCGCCATCGGGCGTCGGGAACCGGGCTCGGCCTGTCGATCGCAAAGAAGGCCGCCGAAGCGCATGGCGGCCGGACCTGGGTGGTGAGCGAGGAACGCACCGGTACGACGTTCTTTTTCGCGCTGCCCGGTAGCTTAGGGAGACGATATGAGTCAGTCGCAGGGTAGAGTCCTGATCGTTGACGACGACGTTGCGATCCGGCGCGCGCTTCGAAACACGCTTCAGGGGATGGGATTCCTCGTCGAAGAGGCGCCTTCCGGCGAAGCGGCCCTGCGTCTGCTGCCCGAGGCGCAATACGATGTCGTGCTCCTCGATATCAACATGCCGGGAATGGGAGGCGTCCGGGCGTGTCAGGAGATCCGCCGCACCTGGCCGCACCTGGGGATCCTCATGCTGACGGTGCGCGACAGCGAGGAAGACAAGGTGGCCGCGCTCGATGCCGGCGCGGACGATTACATTACCAAGCCATTCAACGTCCGCGAGCTGGCGGCGCGCATCCGCGCGGCGGTGCGGCGTTCCTCCGCCACGCGGGTCGATCCCGATGCGGAAATCCGCATTGGAACCATCGAGCTCGATCCGGTCCGCCGGCTAATTCGCAAGGGCGGCGAGCCGGTCCACCTCACGCCAAAAGAGTTTGACCTCCTGCACTACCTCATGGCGCACGCCGGCCTGCCGATCACGCACGTTCGCCTGCTCCGCGCAGTCTGGGGCCCGGAGTATGGTGGCGAGCTCGAGTATTTGCGCACCTTCGTTCGCCAGCTACGCAAGAAGCTGGAGACCGACCCGGCCGAACCCGCCTATCTGCTGACCGACAGCCACGTCGGTTACCGGTTCGCCGACTTGAAGCCGGAGCCCGTCGAGGAGAAGGCCTGAGGGAGCCCCACTGAAGACCCAATCTCGATCGGACACGGTGGCGCTGCTGGCGGTCGCGGCCGCCGTTTCCCTCCTCCACCTGCTCACGAACGGTCGCTACGGCTTTCATCGCGACGAACTTCAGTTCCTGAGCGACGCGCGCCATCTCGACTGGGGATTCGTCGCCTATCCGCCGCTGACGCCTTTTCTGGAGCGCATCGGCATGGCCGTCTTCGGCCTCTCCCTGGTGGGACTGCGACTCTTTTCCGTCGTATCCCAGGCACTAGCCATCCTGGTAACCGGGTTGATGGCGCGCGAGCTTGGCGGCGGACGGCTGGCCCAGGTTGCCACCGCCCTTTCGGTCGCGCTCTCGCCCCTGCCTTTGTTCGAAGGCACGGAATTCCAATACACCACCTTCGACTATCTGTGGTGGGTGCTGATCGCCTATTTCACGATTCGCCTGCTCAAGACAGAGAACCCGCGCTGGTGGCTGGCCATCGGCGCGGCAATGGGACTGGGACTCCTGACCAAGTACGCGATCGCGTTTTTCATCGCCGGGATCCTGGGCGGCGTTCTGCTGACGCGCGAGCGGCGCTTTCTAGGGAACGCCTGGTTCTGGGGTGGAATGGCACTCGCGGTTGCGATCTTTCTGCCGAACCTGGTGTGGCAGGCGCGCCATGGATTCATCTCCCTGCACTTCCTCCAGCACATTCACACGCGCGATGTCGGCCAGGGCCGTACGGACGGCTTTCTGCGCGACCAGTTCCTGATCTGCACGAATCTGTTCGCGGCGCCGCTGTGGATCGCCGGCCTGCTGTCGTTCCTGCGCGACCGCCGCTATCGACTGCTGGCCTGGATGTACCTGATCCCGCTGGCGCTGTTTATAGTGGCGAAAGGGCGAGGCTACTACCTGGCGGCGGCCTATCCCATGCTGATGGCGATGGGCGCGGTCGCGGGCGAGCGCTGGACCGCGTCGCTCGGCCGGCTGCCACGCCGCACGCTCGAGGCCGTGTTCTTCCAGGGCCTGGTGGTGATCGGACTCTACGCCTGCGCGATCGTTCTGCCGCTGGCCTCCGGCGGCTGGCTCAAGGACTTCGCTCTCCGTCGCAACGGCGATCTGCGCGAGGAGATTGGCTGGGACGAGTTGGTCAAGACGGTGGCCGGCATTCGGGATTCGTTGCCTCCGGATCAGCGGGCGAATGTGGGCGTGCTGGCGGGAAACTACGGCGAGCAGGGCGCAATCGAAATTCTGGGCCCGGCCTACCACCTGCCCACGCCCATCAGCGGAACCAACTCGGCGTGGTTGCGAGGCTATCCCGTCCCGCCGCCATCGACGCTGATCGTTCTCGGCCTGTCGAGCAAGTACGCGAACCGGACGCTCACCGGTTGCCGTGTGGCCGGCCACAACGGCAATCTCCTGGGAGTGGGGAACGAGGAGAGCCACGACCATCCGGACATCTTCGTCTGCGGCCCCCCGCGC
>CAZBQQ010000039.1:0-35735 GCA_964493965.1 uncultured Solibacteraceae bacterium | reverse complement strand
GGACACGGGTTCATGGCAGCCACCAGCATGAAGCGGGCCGGGAAGGACAGGGTCATGGCGGCGCGCGCCAGGGTGACCGTCGCGTCCTCGAGAGGCTGCCGCAGAAGTTCGAGCACGTTTCTCGGAAATTCCGGAAGCTCGTCGAGGAACAGGACGCCGCCGTGCGCCAGGCTCACTTCGCCCGGACGCGGGATGCCGCTGCCGCCGCCCAACATGCCGGCGTCGGAGATGGTGTGGTGCGGCGCGCGGAAGGGGCGCTCCCCCACCAGGCCCGTGCCGTTGGGCAGAATCCCGGCGACACTGTGGATCTGCGTCGTTTCGAGAGCGTCCGCGAACGCAGGGCGGGGAAGAATGGCCGCCAGCCGCTTCGCCAGCATCGTCTTCCCCGAGCCTGGCGGGCCGATCATGAGCACATTGTGCCCGCCCGCCGCCGCCACTTCGAGCGCGCGCTTGGCCGTGGTCTGTCCGCGCACGTCGCGGAAGTCCAGGCCGGAAGCGTCCGGCTCCGCCGCCACCGGAACGGCGCGCACGATCGGGGCGAACCGCTCCGGCTGATTCAGCAGCGCCACCGCGTCAGCCAGATGCCTGACCGCGAAGACGCTCACGCCCTCCACCACCGCCGCCTCGGCCGCATTGTCCGCCGGCACGACGAAATTCGCGATCCGCTCGCGCCGCGCGCAAACGGCCATCGAGAGCGCCCCGCGCACCGGGCGTATCCCGCCATCGAGCGACAGTTCCCCCGTGAGCAGCCAGCCTTCCGATCGGCTCACCACCCCCATCGCTCCCAGGATGCCGAGCGCCATCGGCAAATCGAAAGCCGCGCCCTCCTTGCGCAGGTCCGCGGGCGCCAGGTTGACGGTCACGGCCTTGTTGGGATAGCCGAAGCCGGAGTTCATCATCGCGCTTTTGATGCGCTCGCGGCTCTCACGCACGGCGGTGTCGGGCATCCCGACGGTGACGAAGTCTCGGGCCTGGCCGCCCGGATACATATCCACTTCGACGTCGATGAGGTGCGCGTCAATGCCGAAAACGGCCGCGCTTCGCGTGCGAAACAGAGGCAATCAGATGTTAGTGGGGCGAGCCGGCGCCCTTTCTCATGCCAACGGGAGGCGGCTTCCGGGACGCCGCGTTATTGCGGCGGGGGTCTCTTCTTTACTCGAAAGAGCATCGCTCTTGAGGCTGCTCCGGTGAGTGTCTTGCTTGGATCCGATTGGCATGTTTCGACGGCGTGGATGGCCAAGTTGAAGTGGTAGTCTCCAATCCCGACTTTTAAGGGCAGAGGGAAATGCGGGTAAAAGTTGTCGGCCTGGACGACGGGACTCGGCGGTTCGAGTGATTCCGCTTGCGAACCGGCGCCGGACATCTGCCAGCCGAAGTTACCGGCGTCGGGAGCAAGGTTGTCCAGGACATAGCTCATGGTCGGATCGGTCAATTCCTGAATGCTGTCCTGAAAGCCGATGAGGAAGTCCGGACCGCCGAGGCGCACTGTGACGTCGGCTTGTGTTCTTGACTCAATATCGGCAGTGCCAATCCCGAGAAGTCCCAAATCTGTGGCTACGAAGGAGTCCCAGTCAAAGCAGAGCGTGGGGAATTCCGGGAACTGGTAGTTCGAGCCCGGGGACAAGGAGAATGCCTTGCTGCCGAATGGAATGCGGGCCGGAATACTGCCCACCAAAGACGCGGCCAAGCCAGACTTCTGACTCGCAGAACTGGACACTTTGATGGACGCGTCCGCCAATATCGCGTAAGCTACTATCTCGCCTATGAGTGGGAGAAAGACTCCGGCAACCCAATCCAGGATGCTGCCGGTGCTGGACGAGGAATCCGTATGCTGAACCGCCGGGGCGTGCAGCGTCGACGGACCACCCGGTACGGCTTGCGTTCCAACTGTCTCGCTGATGGTGAAACTGGCCGGGAGGATGCCTTCCAGGACATGACCGGTGACGTTGGTGTTGACTGTGGCCGGACCACTTGTCTGGACGGTAACGGTGTCCAATGCAAAGCCCTGGAGGGCGGCCTGGGTTTTGAGCGCGGGCTTGGTCGCGTCGACGAGGTGCTGCAAGGTTGTGACTGGAATCGATAGGGCGAAGGAAGCCAAGGTCCCCAGGGCCGGGGTTGTCAGAACAGTCGTGGCGGCAAAGGCGGCAGCGGCCGCGGCATCGGACAGCCTTGGCAAGGGGAAGGCGGCAGATGGAGCTACGACGGGGAAATCGGGATTCTCGATCCAGAATCCGACACGCACAAGGGACTCGTAGGCGGTGAGGGCCTGAACGATGAGGTTTGGTCCGATGAGCACTTTGCCCGCGGATGCGAGAGTATCCGATAGGGACCCAAGCTGCCTCTGAATCCCGCCAATGAGCGCGAGGACCTGTGGGTCGTCTGCCTTAAACGAGGCCCGGGTTACGAAGTCAAGGAGCACCGCGGGAGCATCGACCTGGACGAGTGCCCCCGTGTACACAGTGACGGTCTTTGTCGTGCGCTGCCCCTGATCATTGGTGGCGACTACCGTTACTGTGTGAGGATCGTTGCCGCCGGAGATCTGCGCCGAGGTATCGAAGGAGACCTGCGTGAGGGTCTTGTTGTGGATGGTCTTCAGAGTCGCGGGAATGAGCGGTCCGCCGTCAATCTGGACGGTCACCGAATCGATCGTGATCGGTTCCGATCCACCGCGATCGGTAACCTGCCCGGCTATGTGAAACGGCTGGAGCCCTACGACAGCATTGGGTGTGGGCTGATTGACAGTGAGAACCGGTTGCGTCCCAGTGGTTGGCATGCCCAAGTGTTGCACACCTGCGACGGGCGCGGTGCTGAAGGAAAGCACCTGACCGTATTGTCGCCTCATCGAGTTGGGGCCGCACGTCATGGCCTGGAGCATGGCCTGGAGCAGGGCATACGCCTGCCCGGGCACTCACGTTTCGACCCTCGCTTCAGTCAATATCCGCAGGAACGGCGCTGCGCGTGCGAGAGAGAGGCAATCGGATGTTAGTGGGGAGAGCAGGCGCTGTTTCTCAGGCGAACGGGAGGCGCACGCGCCGCGAAGGGCGCGAATCTTATAGGATTTAACCATGGCGCTCCTCTACCGCACCGCTTCTTCCTGGCTGGTCGAGACCGCGCCGGGCCTCGCCGTCCGGGTGTCCGCGCAGGCCGCCATCGGGATCACCACCCGAGAGGATTTGTTCGAGTATGTGGAAGAACTGGCCGCGAGCGGCGTCGCAGCCGAACCCGTGCCACACGAGCTGCTCGCTCCCATCGAGGAGCAGGAAGTGTGGGCGGCGGGAGTCACCTATTACCGCAGCCGGTCAGCCCGGATGGCGGAGGCGCAGAGCGCCGGCGGAGGCGATTTCTACGATCGCGTCTACGCCGCCGAGCGTCCCGAGCTGTTCATGAAGGCCACGCCGCACCGCGTGGTGGGACCGGAATCGCCCGTCCGCATCCGGCGCGATTCGAAGTGGAACGTTCCCGAGCCCGAGCTAACCTTGCTGGTCTCGCCCAAGGGAAAGATACTGGGATACACCATCGGCAACGACATGAGCTCGCGACATCTGGAAGGCGAGAACCCTCTCTATCTGCCGCAGGCGAAGACCTATGACGGGTGTTGCGCGCTGGGTCCGGCGATTCTGGTTTCTCGCGAGCCGCTGGCGCCGTCGACAGGGATCCACCTGACCATCCGGCGCGCGGGAGCGGCCGTGTTCACCGGCGACGCGATGCTGTCCGACATGAAACGCAGGCTCGAAGAGCTGGTCGAGTTTCTGTACCGGGAGTGTTCGTTCCCGCACGGCAGCTTCCTTCTCACCGGGACGGGCATCGTCCCGCCCGATTCGTTTACTCTCGCTGCCGGGGACCGAGTGGAGATTCGCATCGATGGCATCGGAATGCTCGCGAACACGGTGGAGCAAGCTCAATGATCGAATACACGTTCAACGACGCCACGCCCGCTGAGATCGATCGCGCCGCGACAGCGGCCGATGATGCCCTGGAATTCTACGCGGCCCTCGCGCCGTCGCAGATTGCCGCGCTGCTGGAACGGATCGCCGTGGAGATCGAAGCATTGGGCGATGAGTTGATCGAGCGGGCCGCGGCGGAAACCGCACTGCCTCCAGCGCGCCTCACCGGCGAGCGGGCGCGCACTACGAACCAGCTTCGAATGTTCGCCGATCTGGTGCGCGAGGGCTCCTGGAAAGACGTGCGGATTGACCGCGCGCTGCCGGATCGCAAGCCCGCCCGGCGTCCGGACCTGCGGCGCACCGTGATCCCGATTGGTCCCGTGGCGGTGTGGGCCGCAAGCAATTTCCCGTTGGCGTTCTCGGTTGCGGGAGGGGACACCGCCTCGGCGCTCGCCGCCGGGTGTCCAGTCGTGGTGAAGGCGCATCCCGGGCATGCGGGGACATCGGCGCTGGTGGCCAAGGCGGTAACCAAGGCGGTGGCCGCGCTGGGCCTGCCCGCGGGAATCTTCTCCATGCTCGAAGGCTCCAGTCCGGAGGTGAGTCTCGAGTTGGTGCGGCATCCGAAGATTGCGGCAGGCGCGTTCACGGGCTCGCTGCGCGCGGGCCGGGCGCTGTTCGACGCCGCGGCACGGCGCCCCGTTCCGATTCCGTTCTTCGCCGAAATGGGCAGCCTGAACCCGGTGTTCCTTCTGGAGGGAGCGCTTTCGGAACGCGGCGATGCGATTGCGGAGGGTTTGAGCCAGTCCGTCAATCTCGGTGTCGGCCAGTTCTGCACCTGTCCCGGCCTGGTGGCCGCGGTCGATAGCCCCGCTCTGCGGGGGTTCACCACGGGATTGGGCAACCGTTTCCTTCGAGGCGTGCCCTGCGCCATGCTGACCCCCGCCATCGCGCATTCGTACCGCGAGGCGGTCAAGCGCATCGAATCGATCCGCGGGGTGAGCAACTGGACGAGCCGCCCGAAGGCGTCGATGGAAGCCTGGCCGGTTCTTTTCGAAGCCGGCCCCGCGACGGTTCTCAAGCACGACGAACTGCGGCAGGAAGTGTTCGGGCCTTCGACCATACTGGTCCGGTGCGAGTCGGCCGCCGAGATGCTGGAACTCGCGCGTCATCTGGAGGGCAGCCTGACAGCCACGATTCACGGCACGGTGCAAGACCTGCGCGAGAATCGTCCGCTGGTGTCGCTGCTCGTGCGCAAGGCGGGCAGGCTGTTGTTCAACGGATATCCGACCGGGGTCGAGGTGTGCGCGGCGATGCAGCACGGCGGCCCGTATCCGGCCACCACCGATCCACGCTTTACCTCCGTGGGCACGGCGGCCATTCTGCGCTTTTCGAGGCCGGTGTGCTTCCAGGATTTCCCGCCGGAGTTTCTGCCGGAGGAGCTCCAGGGCGGAGAGGAGTAAGGTCGCCAGTAAGCTATGCCGGAAGATATCCACCTTACCGTCCGTCGCCTTCCATTGGGCGAATACTCTGTTGAATGGCGGCTGCCTGGCGGGGCCACAACGCTTTTTACGGCGCCGTATGCCGAGCTCGGCCTTGCGCCTCAGAACATACCTCTCGACGCAGGGATGCGGCTGGCCGCCTGGATCTGGCGCGATCCGAAGGCGACTCCTGTCCCCCCCGCGACGGCTCCTCCGCCGAGGGTTCTGCTGGACTACGATCAGGACGATCTTCTCGAATGCCTGCCCTGGGAGAGCCTTGCCTCGGTGCCGCTGCTCTTCGGATGCCGGATTATCCGTTGGAGTCCCGCGCCTGCCGCGTTGAGCTCGACGACGGTGGCTCTGCCGATCCGATGTCTGTCGCTGCAAATGGGCGAGGCACTGCCGCCGGAGCTGTTCGATCTCGAAGAGGCACTGCGCCACATCCTTCCGAATCCCGACGAGAGCTTGCGGCGCGCATTTCGGATTACCCGCGTCACGGGGTTCCCCGAGGACCTGAGGCTGCTGCTCGCCTCACGGCTGTACTCGGCGGTTCACGTCACTGTGCCTGGCCTCCTGCGGACCGGCGGGCTGGAGGGCCTCAGCCAAACCGGTCATGCCCGGTTGATTGCGTTCGATATTCCGGAGGTTAAGCGCGACCAGCTGTGGGAGGCATACCCATTCGCGCAGGCGCTGTCCGCGCTGGCGCATCGCATGATCCGCGCCGGCGGGCCGGGAGTGATCGTCACCAACCTGTCCCCTGCCGCGTCGAAGCAATTCTACTCGACGCTTTACGCGCAGTTGGTGCACGACCGGCCGCTGGACGTCGCGTTTGCGGCCGCGCAATCCTGGTTCATTCAGCCACCGGGAGCGTTCCCGGAGTTCGTCTGCCGGCTCTTTCTGAGCAACGGCGCCGAGAACCTCCTTCGCCTGAGCCCGATCGCCGCGCGACTGACCGCCGAGGCCGAGGACCAGCTTCTCGATCTTCAGGCCGTGCTGGCCGAAGAGCCGGACCTCCCAGTCGAGTACCACCGGAACGCGCAGTCCCTGCAGCAGGTTGTCCAGCAGACCTACGACTTCGAGCACGAGAGCGGCGGTCTTCTGCCGCTCTCCGACACGCTGGACGCGTACGCCTCCGCGAGTTTGTCGACGGCGAAGATCGACCAGCGGCGACAGTCGAGTTCAGGGGGCGGGGAGCCCGAAATCGAAGGCGCGGAGCCGCGCGTGGTGAACGTCGCGTTCATCGGTTCCGGCGGCGTTGTTCCGGCCAACAGCACGCTCCAGAGCGCCGCCCGCTACAATGTGCGCGTCCACGTGGGGCGTCACCTGGCCGAGAGCATCGTCCGCAACCCGGCCGAAGTTCCCGAGCAGCTGCTCAAGCCTTTCCTGCGCGCGGAAGGACTTCCGCTGCGCGTCGTGATTTCGAGCCGCGAGTTTGAACTGCTGGACCGCGAGTTGATCCTGACGCTGCCTCCCAGCGGCCCAAGCGAGATGTATCGGTTCCGCGTTCGCGCTCCCGGAACGCCGGGAACCGCGCAGTTGCGCATCGCCATTTACTACGAGACGAACCTTCTGCAATCGATCCGTATCACCGCCTCGATCACCGAGGCGGCGCACTTCGATCCAGAGGGCAACACCGCCGAGGTGGAGTATTGCATCTGCGGAACAATGCGCGACATTGAGATGTACCCGCCCCGCACGCTGAACCTGCTGATGAACGGATCGGGCGACGGCACGCACACGTTCGCCGTGGTCGGAACCGGCATCCGCGAGGACTTGACGCTCATGGAAGGAGAGATCAAGGCCTCGCTTAGCGCGGCGCGCTCCACCTTGCTCGATATCTGCGCCGTGATCGATAAGAACGGCAAGCCCAGTTACCGCTACGATGGAGCGACCAACCAGGGAACGCCGCGCCAATTCGTCGACGATGTCAAGAGACTGGCATACGCGGGGCGCGATCTGTACGTGGACATCGTGACGAACAAAGACCGGCCGTTCGCCGCGACGCTTCGCGCCGCTCTGGTCCGTAAGTCGGAGATCCAGATCTCGTCGACGAAGTCCGCCAAGTACGTCTTCCCGTGGGCGCTGGTCTATGACAAACGGCTCGTCACGGGGCCCGGCAACGAAGTCTGTTCGCGATTCGTCGACGATCTGCGCCAGGGCACGCCGCTCGATTCGCAGCCATGTCTTGCGGGCTCGTGTCCAAACGTCGATGACACGAACGTGATTTGTCCGGCCGGATTCTGGGGTTACCGGCACGTGCTGGAGCAGCCGCCTTCGATTGCGGGGGACAAGGCAACGCCGGGCCGCGACCTGCCGATGCATATGGACCTGAACGGAGCCCCCCGCGTCTTCATGGGCACCAGCCTCGCCCTGGCCTTCGAGGACGCGCACTACCGGCAACTTGCGGGCATCGTGCCCTATCAGGTGACCCGCGCGCGCGCCAAGAGCGACATCCTTTCGGGAATGGGGAAAGCTCCCTCGCCCAATCTGATCTATTTTTACTGTCACGGCGGGAAGCAGGACGGGAGGCCATTTCTCGGAGTCGGCAAGGACGAGACGCTGCTCGTCGGCGACCTGGTGGGACAGGATCTGGCGTGGCAGGACACTCATCCCCTGGTCTTCATCAACGGGTGCGGAACCGTGGAGATCTCGCCCGACGACCTGCTGACATTTGTCGGCACCTTCGTGTGGTGCGATGCAGCGGGCGTGATCGGGACCGAGATTCTGATCCCGGAATCGCTGGCGACCGAGTTCGCGGTTCGCTTCTTCAAAGCGATGTTGCAGCCGAAGGCCTCGGTGGGCGAGACCATACGCCAGGAGCGGCTGGCGCTGCTCGGGAAATACAACCTGCTCGGTCTGGCCTACACGCCGTATTGCCATTCGACGCTCGGGTTCCAGGCAGCCCCGCCCGCGCCGACAGGCTCATAGGTCCTACTGACCCATGAACGGGTTTTTGGTCTTGGTCGGGTCCAGGAGATCCGCCAGCGTGATCTGTTTGCTGAACAGGCCGAGCAGCAGGAGGATCAGGACATAGCCGAAGAATCCGATTGCCAGACCGATCGCGTAGGCGGAGAACAGGTGCGACTCGCGCGAAAACAGGGCCAGGATCGCGGCCCCACCGATCGCACTGATCACGGCCGTGATATCCGAAATTGTATGGTCGCTCTTGTAGCGCATGGTGAAGTAGGTCACCCAACCGATCACCGCGCCGAAGCACATTGCGCCCGCAGTATCCACATGTACCCCCTGTCCAGTTGAACGATGACGGCTTAGTCGGATTCTACACCAGCCTGCGGTCCGGAAGCGGGCGAGGGGATGCGACAGAATGGGGGCGCGCACCGGCACCGGGCGCCGGGCAGTCCCACCGAACGGTGGTGCTCACGGCAGCCAGCCCCTGGGAGCCCTCGCTGGCACCCAGGCCTCATTTTTTTCCGCTTCCCTTTCCCGCCGCAAGGTGGTAAAAACATTTTAGGGGTGTGTTGTTCCGTGCATCTTCTGAGGACAACCTGTGGATGACTCAGACAAAGTTCTGTTTATCACGGGCTTCCGGGCGGCTCCATGGGGCTGTCGTTATCCACAGCGGGACGCCCTTCGGAAGTCGTTGTGAGGATAGGGCGGAGAAATCTCGCTTGCCACTGGGGATGAAGCCTTATTTAATAGGACAGTTGCTCGCCGATGGCTACCTCCGACATCATCCTCGATAAGGGTCTTCCGGTCAATCTGGACGCCGAGCGCTTCGTCCTCGGCTCGATCCTGCTGGACGACTCGCAGTTTGTTCAGGTGGCGGGCGCGATACAGCCTGAAGACTTCGCGCTCGAGAAGCACCGCATCCTTTTTAATCGGATGGGGGAGTTGCACGAACGCGGCGAACGGATCGACCGCGTCACCGTCTACAACGAACTGCTGAAGCACAACGAGTCGGAGGCCTGCGACGGGCTGACCTACCTGATCTCGCTCGACGACGGCCTGCCGCGCATCTCCAATGTGGACGCTTACGTCCGCATCGTACGCGAGAAGTCCGTCCTGCGCCGGATTATTTTTGCGTCACAAAAGCTGATCGATCGCTGCCTGCTGGGCCAGGACGAGCCGGAGGACATCCTCGCGGGCGCCGAGGAATCGCTGCTCAAAATCAGCGACCTCGGCGCCAAAGCCGCGCTGGTCAACCCGCGGCAGATCATCGATCAGTACGAGGGCGGAATCAACGCCCTGCTCGACCCCAGCACGCGGCTGAGCGGTATCACCACGGGCTTTCCGAAGCTGGACGAGATGACCGGCGGCCTGCACGGCGGCGAGCTCTTCATCCTGGCGGCGCGCCCCTCGATGGGGAAGACCGCGCTGGCATTGAACATCGCGCAGCACGTCGCCACCACCAAGGATCCGAGACCGGTGGCGATCTTCTCGCTCGAAATGACCAAGGAGTCGCTGCTCACGCGCCTGTTGTGCGCCACGGCGCGCATCGACGGCCAGAAGTTCCGCGCCGGCTTCCTCAGCCGCGAAGAGCGGGCGAGGCTTTCGGCGGCGGCCACGGCCATCTCGGCCGCGCCGCTGTTCATCGACGACACTTCCGGCGCCAACCTGATGGACATCCACGCCAAGCTGCGGCGTCTTAAAGCCGAGCAGCACGGCCTCGGCCTCGTGGTCATCGACTACCTGCAGTTGATGAGCAGCCGCGGGCGTTCCGAGAACCGCAACCAGGAGATCAGCACTCTTTCGCGCGGGCTCAAGCTGCTGTCTAAGGAACTCGACGTTCCCATGATGGTTCTCTCGCAGTTGAGCCGCGCTCCCGAGATCCGGCAGGAGGGCGACCACCGGCCGCAGCTCAGCGATCTCCGCGATTCGGGCGCCATCGAGCAGGACGCGGACCTGGTGGGGTTCATCTTCCGTCCCGAGGTCTACAAGCCAGAGCGCCAGGACTTACGTGGCGCCGCCGAGTTGATCCTGGCCAAGCAGCGCAACGGACCCACCGGCATCGTGAAAATGGTTTTCCTGAAGCACTGTACCCGGTTCGAGAACCGCACCGAGGATCTGGGCGAGGAACCGGGCGCGCCGCCTCCTGAAGAAGAGTAGAGGGTCGTCTTCTGAGTGCAGCGGCCTCTTAGAGCAGCGGGCTCACTCGGCGGGGATCGCCAGCAGGACCTCGACCTCGATGGGCTTGCCGTTGCGGGCCGCCGCCCGGAACTCCCACTTCTCGAGCACCGCTTCGACCATCTCGGCTTCGCTCTCGGCGCTGGCGGAAAGCACCTTCAAGTCGCGGAAGCGGCCTTCGACCGTGACATATCCGTGCACCATGACGTGGTGGCCGGGCCGCTGCTTCACGGGCGGCCGCATGGTTACTCGGGCATAGGGCGC
Source organism: uncultured Solibacteraceae bacterium (assembly GCA_964493965.1). Classification (GTDB taxonomy): domain Bacteria; phylum Acidobacteriota; class Terriglobia; order Bryobacterales; family Bryobacteraceae; genus DASWZN01. The sequence goes on along the minus strand of CAZBQQ010000039.1, from coordinate 25,024 downwards.
GGTGAGGGGCGCGGCGACGGTCAGGCGGACCACGTACCCGTCCACCTGCGCACCGGTTTCCTCCTCGCCTGCAATGCAGTATTGGAGCAGCCAGTCGTGACCGCCGCCCACACGCACGTAGACGGAATAGACAGGTTTGCCGGAAAGCACTCCGGCGCTCTCGGGGAAGCCCTCGGTGCCGTTCGACTGAACCACCACGTCAAAGACGCCGCCGGCAGGGTTGACGATGCGCGTGGACGCGGCTGCGGCGAGAGCCATCGCGCGCAACGCGGCCGTGGCTGCGGCAGCGGCTTCGGCGGCTGACGGTTCAGCCGGCGTGGCTGCGGTGGTGGACTCGACCGGCTTGGCGGCTTTGTCTGAGCCTGGGCCTGATCCCGAGCCTGAACCGGTGTTTCGGCCGCCCTGACCGGAGGCCGCCGTTAGCGCGACGGGGCCTGAAGCTCCGCCTTCCGGCAACTGGCCGAGCTGATTGCCGGGAGGTACGGCCAGCAGCTCACGCATGCGCTGCGGATCGACGGCGAGCGAGAGCAAGGTGGTAGGGTCGCCCGACGTTCGATCGGCCGAGACACCGGTCTGCGGGGCGCCGTTCTGGGGCTGAGAGGTTTGAACGGGCAACGCGGGCGGCATGGCGGGCCGGAACACATCCATGAGGTCGGGGAGCCCGGGGACAGGCGCCGCGGATGGTTCTGAAAGGGGAACTGCCAGCGCGGGAGGCGCGTCGAGGAGGCGCGGCTTGGCCGGCTCTGCCTGATGTCCGGGCTCAACGAACGGCTTAACGAACCGCGGTAACTCCCTCCGCGGCGCCCAGAAGAAAACCTCCGGCAGCCTTGTGGCGAGGGGCGGTGTCTGATCGGGGGCAAACTCGGGTTGCAGGATGGTCTGGGTGGTGTCGGTCCGGCGCGGCATCCGGGGCAGCTCGAAGTGACGCCGGGAGGACCTCTTTGGCCCTTCCTTCGGAGCGAGGCGACTGGCGGGAGGCGCCGGCGGCGCCTCCCGAAGCTGGACGGAAGGCGCCAGTAGTACCTTTTGTGGGACGGCCGAGGGGCCCGAAGAGGCAACATACAGGTGCTCAGGTACCCGAATTCGCAAAGTGTCTACAATTTTCATGTGACGCATCCATGCCTGCTGGTCGGATTCGTCAGTAAGAACAATCGTTAACGGAGGTACTAATAGTACGCCCAGTACGTGTAAAACCAGGGAAATCGCAAAGCCGGGCCATGCGATCGATCGCTGTGGGGGGAGCGACGTGAAAATGGGGTTAGTACCAGCAGCCTTGTGCGGCAAAGTCCCGGTCGCGCGAGGTTGGAGGGACAAAATCTCCATCGCCCTAGATTCCTTGTTCAGAGAATTGTAGCGGAAATCGACGTTCCGACGCAGGCCGTGCTGAGACGACGCCAGCCAGGGGACCACGACCAGGCGCCGGATAACCTCGGCGCCTGGCCTCGAAGCAGTCCGTTAGCGGAACTGATGGACTAAGAACGCGGAGTCCAGAAAGGAACCTGCTCGGTTGCTCGGTCGGCGGGCTTCTCCATGACCAGCGAGCGCAGCCACTGGGCGTGGGCCGGGTTGCGGCTTCGCCCTAACATCCTGGGCGGCGCGCCGTCGTTGGGAGTATCTCCCGCCATATTCTGGAGATTCTTCAAGCCGTAGAGCGCGAGCTCGAAGCGATCCTTGACGCCCACCTTCTGGAAGAGACGCGAGAGGTAAACCTTGACGGTGCCTTCGGAGATCTGGAGGGTGCTGGCGATTTCCTTATTCTTGAGACCTTGTGACAGGAGGGCCACTAACTGACTCTCCCGCTTGGTCAAAGCCACCATCTTGGCGGAAAGGAAGCTGGCGGTGAGGCTCTTGTCGAACCAGAGCTCACCTTCGCAAACCTTGCTCAGACACTTGATCAGAAGGTCGGGGCCCAGGGTCTTGCGCAGCACGCCGCGCACGCCCAGTTCCATGGCCTGATAGGCCAGTTCCGTGGAGATGGTGCGGACCCACAGGATGATGCGGCAGTTGGGGATGTCGCGCTGCAGCTGGGTAAGAATACCAAACGTCACCTCGGGAGTCAGGTCAATGAGGAGGACGTCCGGTCTGAGTGTTGGGACAGTTTCTGCGAGTTCCGCAGTCGTGTGGCACACGGAGACGTTCTCGAATCCGGGCACGGACGATACAACAGCGACGAAACCCTTCGCGAGGACGGGCTCATCAGTGAATAAAAGTACACAAGCCATAGTTAGCCTTCCATGCGCCGACTACCGAGAGCCGGTCTTCCAACGGCCGCAGCGGGCCAAGTCCGGATGAGAGGAATGCCGCGGGGAGCATCAGAGTCGGTACTAAAGTCCCTTCGGCGATGGTAAGTAACACGTCTTTCAGTAGGTCCCCATTGGGGGGTATCTGATACCCACCCCTGAGTCCGATAAGTTATCCCACTGCGAGACATTCCGTTCACCTTGGTTAATCGCCATTCCCCCATGCGGGAGCACGCTACTAGCCCCAAAGAGGCTCGTAAGCCAGAGGTTCTACTGGCATTTACGATCTTATACTCTCTGGTTAACCACAGTCAACATAAAACTGTACTCCAATTGGGGTCTTGATCGCTGATGTTATCGGGTGTATCCCTTACAACAGGCTTAATGGACAGACGTGCCGATCCCCGGGTGGAGGTAAGGCTCCCGTGTCATGTCGAGTCGGTAAAGACTCGATCGCGTCTGTGTGTCGGCCTGACTGAGAATATGAGCCGAAGCGGAATCCTAGTAGCGTGGAGTTCGGAAGGTATGGCGGTGGAGCTGCCGACCCCGGGAGACCTTCTGAGCGTCGACATCGAGCTGCCGGCGAATCACGCGTTCGGCCGCCGATGCATGCACTGCCAGGCCGTGGTGGCGCGGGTATCGGCGGGAGACAAGGGCGAGCCGCTGGTTGCGATGCAAGTGAACCAGATGCAGTTCCGCAGTTACACGAACGGCCGGTTCAGTGCGAAGAACACACAGAACAACGAGGCGCGATGCTCGGTGATGTAACAACCCGCCGGAGCGAGGAAGAAGGCACGGTGGCCGTGCTGGATGCCCCGCCGTCCGCTTCGAACCCGGAGCGGAATGCGGGACCGCCGGTGAGCCCCGTGGCGCGATTCCTGCCTTCGCTGGCCGACGTCGCTTTCCTGGTTCCCATCATCTGCATCTACGTCCGATGGGACGGCGCGATGTCGTTGCTGTCCGACGGGGACACGGGTTGGCACATCCGAGCGGGACAGTGGATGCTGGCCCACGGGCGCGTGCTGGATCACGACATCTTCTCCTACACCAAAGCAGGCCAGCCCTGGTTTGCCTGGGAGTGGCTCTGGGACGTGATTTTCGGCTGGCTGCAACTGCACTGGGGCCTGGCGGCCGTGACGCTGGTAAACACGGTCCTGTTGGGAATGATCTTCGTGCTGGTGTACAAGCTGGCATGGTGGAAGTCGCACAACGCGCTGGTGTCGATTGCGGTCACGCTGGCGGCGGTGGCGGGCTCGTCGATGCATTGGCTGGCGCGGCCCCATCTGACCACATGGCTCTTCATCATCTCGTTCCTGTGGGTGTTGGAACACGACCAGGTCGCCAGGACGCGAGCGATCTTCTGGCTGCCGGTGCTGATGGCGCTGTGGACCAATCTGCACGGCGGTTGGGTGGCCGGATTGATCCTGGTTGGCGCTTACGGGGCGGGCGAGGCGATTCGGGCGGCGATCGAAGCCGAGCCCGAGACGCGAGCGCGAGCCTGGGCGAGTGCGCGCCGGTACGGGTGGCTGACGGCGGCTTGCGGAGCGGCCACCTTCATCAACCCCTACGGATGGAACCTGCATATTCATGTTGCGAAGTACCTGACCGACGCTTCCATTCAATCGGGCATCATGGAATTCCTGCCGTACAGCTTCCAATATCCGGAGGCGAGGTACGTGGAAGCGACGATCCTGGTGGCGTCGGTGGCCGCGGCCTGGTACGCCTATCGCCGCCGCTTCGCGTACACCATTTTGCTGGTTGCCTGGGGTCACGCCGGCCTCTTCTCGAGGCGCCATATTCCGATCTTCATGATCGTGGCGGCCCCCATCCTGGCGGCCTTTTTGACGGAACTGGGGCCTTGGCTGCGCGGCGCGAAGGTGGCGGAACGGCTGCGCCGGATGTCGGGGGGCCTGGCCGGATTCAACGCGGAGATTGGAGCGATCGAGCGTGTCGGGCGTGTTCCGGTGTGGCTCGCGATTTCGGTTTTGGCGCTGACGGGGTTGTTCTGGATGCAGGCCGGGCCGAAGTTCCAGGCCCGCTTCGATCCCAAGAAGTTCCCCGTGAAGGCTGCCGAGATGCTGGGCGGCCCGGAATATGCGGCTGGCGTGTTCACGACGGATCAGTGGGGAGACTACCTGATCTATCGGCACTACCCGAACTTTAGAGTTTTCATGGATGGCAGAAGCGACTTCTACGGCGAGAAACTCGGCGAGCGGTATCTCGAGGTGATCGAATCCAGATGGAACTGGGAGAAGACGCTCGATGAATTCCGTGTGCGGACCGTGCTCCTGCCAACGAATGCCTCCGTGGCCAGCGTCCTCAAAGGATCGAGCCACTGGCGCGTGGTTTACGACGACCACGTGGCGATCGTGTTCGAACGCGTCGCCGGCGGCCAGCAATCGGCTGGACCGCTGCCCCAGAGGACAATGATTCCCGCCGTGACTGACGGCGGACTTACCCGCGATCGCGCGATCGCAAACACAAAAACCCGTGATCTAAGGATCACAATCCTACGCGAGGAGAAACTAAAATGCTAAAGAACTTCATGCAAGACGAACAAGGCCAGGATTTGATTGAATACACCTTGCTTCTTGCTTTCGTAGCGCTCGCAGCCGCGGCGCTGTTCATCACCGCCAGCTCGAGCATTTCGTCCATCTGGGCCAATGCCAGCGGCAAGCTGTCGCAGGCTGCCAGCTAACCAAAAAGCCGGAGGGGCGTGCGAGGCACGCCCCTCCGTTCGTCACCGCGCCGAGGCGTTCGCGCTCGGCCAAGAAGCTTCCGGTGTGCACCGGAGGGGTTGAGGAGCAATTATGAATAAGCGGCTCATCGCTGTTTTTACGTTCGCCGTCGTCGTTGCCGGCCTGGCATCGCTGGTAGTGATCAAGGTAGTTGGCGGTTCCGGGCCCAGAGAGGCCAAGCAGGTCGCGACCGTCCAGGTGTGGGCGGCCTCGCGTGAGTTGGCCGTCGGCTCGATGGTGCAGCCTGCGGATGTGACCGCAGTTGCGTGGGCCGGTGCCATCCCACCGAAGGCGGCCCAGAAGACGGGCGATGTATGCCCGTGGGTAGGCAGGGGAGTTACTACCAGGATCTTTCAGAACGAGCCCATCGTAGAGGATCGCCTGGCGCCCAAGGGAGCCGGGGCCGGTTTGGCCGCCACAATCCCGCCTGGGTCGCGAGCGGTTGCCGTCAGAGTCGACGAGATCGTCGGCCTGGCCGGGTTCGTCGTACCGGGACAGCGCGTGGACGTGCTGATCTCCGGGACGCTGCCAGGAGGCAGCCAGGCGACCGGCACGCTCGAGAAGACGCTGTTACAGAATGTTATCGTCCTCTCGGCGGGCCAGAACCTGGAGAAGGATCCGGAAGGTAAGCCTATTTCCGTGACGGTAGTGAACCTCCTGGTGAAGCCGGACGACGCCGAACTGCTGACCCTGGCTACCAAGGAGACCAGGGTTCAACTGGTTCTTCGGAACCCGACCGACACCGAGCAAGTGAAGACTCCGGGGACGTCCGTGGCACATCTCTTCACGGGCATGAAGATCCCCATTGCGACAGAAGTCGCGGACAGAAGGCCGCCGCGCCCGGTCGTCAAGCCCGCGGTGGTGGCGCCCCCCGTCAAGGAGGCTCCTCCTGTGTTGGTCGAAGTGATTCAGGGTAATAGTCGCAGCACGGTGAAGTTTTCTGAGGAGGGCCGGTGAGCCGTACGAAGCTGGGTTGTATCACTCTAGGTGCCGTTGCCACACTGATGCTGCCCGGTAGTTTCCGGGCGGCCGAGAATACCCCTTCAGGGGTGCAGGCCGGGGCGCCACCCGCAGCGGCCGCCCGTGACCTGTTCGTCACGGTGGGCAAATCGCTGGTTGTAGAGAGCCCCGTGAACATCGAGCGCATATCGGTCGGCGACTCGAAGAAGGCCGAAGCGATGGCCGTCACGCCGCGACAGATCCTGGTCAACGGCAGGGAAACCGGCGAGACCAGCCTTATTGTCTGGCAGGCCGGCGGGAATCGTCTGATGTTCGACCTGAGGGTGAGGGCGGGCACGGAGCGGCTCGAACTCGTCAGGCAGCAGATGGAGAAGGAGCTGCCGGGACAGGATGTCATTTTGGCCGAGGAAGGCGAGAGCGTCTTCGTGCGTGGCACAGTCAGCGACATGAATTCGGCGGATCGCGCCGTGGCGATTGCCGGCGCCTTGGGCAAACCCATAAACCTCCTGCGCGTGAAGTTGCCCGCCGTGCAACAGCAGATCCTTCTGAAAGTACGGTTCATCGACGTGGACCGTAACGTCACCCAGCAACTGGGGCTCGATCTCACCAGCCTGGGGGTGGGAAAAACCATCGGGCAAGTGTCGACTAACCAGTTTGCCCCGCCGGCGATGAGCACCGTTTCGCAGAACACCCCGTTTGGCGCGACCGTTGCGGGAGTGAGCCAGAGCTGGACCCTGAGCAACCTGGGCAACATCTTCGCGTGGCGGCCGACGGACAATATCATGGCGACCATCCACGCTCTGCAGTCTCGTGGCCTGTCGCAGATCCTGGCCGAACCGAACCTGCTGACGATGGACGGTAAGGCGGCGAGTTTCCTGGCCGGCGGCGAGATTCCGATCCCGGTGGTGCAGAGTGCGGCTGGCGGTCTGGGCACGGTTACGATCATGTGGAAAGAGTTTGGAGTCAGGATCAACTTCGTTCCCACGGTCACGCCGCGCAAGACCATCCGGCTACGGGTAGCACCGGAAGTGAGCTCACTCGATCCGGCGGCTGGAATTACGATTTCGGGGTTCTCGGTGCCCGGCCTCTCGGTACGCCGGATGCAAACCGAGATCGAGCTTGAAGACGGTCAGAGCTTCGCCATCGCCGGGCTTTTGGACAACCGGACAACGGAGACCCTGTCGAAGATCCCGGGCCTCGGCGACATCCCGGTCCTGGGGAAGTTGTTCCAATCGAGGTCGCGCAACAAGACAAACACGGAGCTGTTGGTGGTTGTGACGCCGGAACTGGTCAGGCCGATCCCGGCTGGTCAGCCTCTGCCTGACATCAAGCTGCCGCAGTTGCCGATGAAAGAGACGGATAAAGATCCGCCGCGGACGCCGCCGATCTCGGTGACGGGATCGACCGCGATGGCTGGCGCGGGAGAAGCAGTGCCAGTGGAGCAACTGAAGGAACTGGAGAAGGCAGGAACGGTGGCAACGGCGCCGGTTTCGCCGATCAATCTGATCGCGCTACCGAACGTCGCGGTGCCGCAAAACGCGGGCACGATGACGTCGCCTATCCCGACGCCGACAACGCCCGCTCCGTAGCGAGGAGAGATGGATCCGCTTCGAATCGGTTTGGTGATCGCCACGCAGGGCTTGTTCCAGGAGGTGCAGGCCTGTCTGAAGGGCCTGCCCGTCCGGGTCCTGCTGCAGCAACCGTCAGTCGGCGACACCTCGGCGTTCCTCGACCAAGTTGAGCAGTTGCGGCTGGATGTCCTCGTGATTGACCTCACGCGGCTGTCCGAGCCCTTTGAAAACGTAGTCCGGCGAATCAAGACCTGCTCCGCGCCCCCCCAGATCATCGCGCTGAACGATACCGCGGATCCCGAGGTGATCCTGGGGGCGATCCGGGCGGGTGCGAGCGAGTTCCTTTACCCGCCCATCGAGGCGGGGCTGAGCAGGGCGCTGGAGCGTCTCTCAGCCGAGCGTTCCAAAGCCCAGGCGGCGCCGGGCAGGCACCGCGGCAAAACGCTGGGTTTCATTTCGGCCAAGGGCGGCTGCGGCGCTACCACCGTCGCATCCCACACGGCGGTGGAGATCCAGCGCGCCACAACGCAGGAAGTGCTTCTGGCGGACTTCGACATGGAGTCGGGGCTGGTCGGCTTCCTGATGAAGTCCAAGTCCTCCTATACGGTCCTGGACGCTGTCCGCAACGTACACCGCCTGGACCAAAGCTACTGGAAGGCCCTGGTGTCGAACGGAATTCCGGGATTGGAAGTAATTTCAGCGCCGGCGACGGCGACCCTGCGAGAGCCCCTGGCAGGCGAGGCTCTGCGGCACGTGCTACAGTTCACCCGTGGGGTCTACGACTGGATTGTGGTGGACATGGGCAGGGGCCTGAATACGCTGACGGCGAGCGTCCTCGAAGAGATTGACGAAATGTATCTGATCTCGACGCTGGACCTGCCGGCTCTGCACCAGACCAAGCAAGTGGTACAGGCCGCGCTCGACACGGGCTACAGCCGCAATCGGCTGCGGCTGGTTGTGAACCGCGCTCCCAAGCGGATCGATTTCGATCTGGCGCAGGTGCAGAAGGTGCTGGGTCTGCCCATCTTCGAGATGCTGCCCAACTCCTATCCCGAGTTGTTCGAGGCCTACTCGGAAGGCAACCTCCTGTCGGCGGGGACGGAGCTTGGCAAGGCATTGGGGGGCCTGGCGGTGAAGATAACAGGAGTACAGGCCCCGAACCCGAAGGAGAAGGGTAAGCAGAGGATGGGTCTTTCGATCTTCTAACACGCGAGGCGAGGATCCTCGAACCGACGGCTTCCAGAGAGAAGGGCGGCGGCGCCGGCTGATGACGCAGGCGTGAAGCAGGCAGGGAGACGGTAAGCCCCTGCCGCAGCCCGGAGAAGCCGGGGGGCGTTTTGAATTTTTGCAGGGAGGGTTTCGCATCAGATGACAAGCAACTTCGCGGTGACGGCCAAGTCCGCGGACTCGGGGTGGGTGAACCGGCTGTTCAACGTTCAATCTCCATCGCCCGAGTACCAGGAACTGAAGTTCGCTCTGCACCGCAAGCTGCTGGAGCGAATCAACCTCGAGGTTCTTTCCTCGCTAGGTGGCGAGCGCGTTCGCGGCGAGATCCGCGCGGCGGTGGCGAAGCTTCTCGAAGAAGAGAGCACGCCGCTGAGCCGGCTCGAGAAGGAACGCATCACCGAAGAGGTCCTCAACGAGGTCTTCGGACTTGGACCGCTCGAGCCGCTGTTGCAGGACCCCTCGGTATCGGACATCCTGGTCACGACGCCGCGCCTGGTCTACGTGGAACGCCACGGCAAACTCCACCGCACGCCGGTTGAGTTCAAGGACAACGCCCACCTGCTGCGCATCATCGAGAAGATCGTCTCGCGGGTAGGACGGCGCGTAGACGAGTCGTCGCCGCTGGTGGACGCGCGGCTTCCGGACGGCTCCCGCGTGAACGCGGTGATTCCGCCGGTGGCCGTGGACGGCCCGCTCCTCTCGATCCGCCGTTTCCGGCGGGATCCCCTGCAGGCCGAGGAACTGGTGCGGAACCTGTGCATGACCGAAGGCATGTTGCAGGTGGCGCAGGCTTGTGTGAAGGCCCGGTTGAACATCATCATCTCAGGCGGCACCGGCGCCGGCAAGACCACCCTGTTGAACGTGCTCTCGGGCTATATTCCGGAAGACGAGCGCATCGTCACCATCGAGGACGCGGCGGAGTTGCAGTTGCGGCAGACGCACGTGGCGCGCATGGAAGCGCGGCCGCCGAACATCGAAGGACAGGGCGCCATCCGCATTCGCCAGTTGGTGGTCAACGCCCTGCGTATGCGGCCAGACCGGATCGTGGTGGGCGAGGTGCGTTCCGAGGAAGCACTGGACATGTTGCAGGCGATGAATACCGGTCACGACGGATCGCTGACCACCATCCACGCCAACAGCCCGCGCGACGCCATCGGCCGTTTGGAGGTCATGGTGGGCATGGCCAATGCGAACATGGGCGTGCGGTCGATCCGCCAGCAGGTAGCGTCGGCCGTGGACCTGTTCATTCAGATCGCGCGCTTCAGCGACGGCAGCCGCCGGATCACGCATCTGACGGAATGCGTCGGAATGGAAGGCGACCAGGTTACGACACAGGACATCTTCGTCTTCGACAAGACGGGGGTGAGGGAAGACGGAAGGGTGTTGGGCCGGTTCCGGCCCACCGGTATCCGCCCGAAGTTTTACGAGCGGCTGAAGTCAGCGGGGATCACGCTGGCTACATCGGTGTTCCAGACGGCAGTTGAGATCCACTGAGGCGCACATGAGCTCCACATTCATTGTGCTGATTTTTCTGGTCATGTTCACCATCATCATGGTGGTGATTGCGTTCGGCGTGAACGTGGTCGAGACGCAGAAGAAGAAAAAAGTTACCGAGATGCTCCAAACTGCCGTGGGCCAGACCCAGCAGGCAGAGACCAAAGTGCTGTTCGACGCGGCCCAGACGGCCTCCGCCGTGATGCGGTTTATCGGCCGCTTCAACTTCATGCAGAAGTTGGAGGTGAAGCTTCAGCAATCCGGCCTGTCATGGACCTTGAAGACGCTTCTATTGGCGATGTTCCTTTGCGCCATACCGGGCGCGCTCCTGGGGGCCAGGTTCAAGGTACTTCTGTCCACCGAGCTAAGCATGGCGGCGCTGGGTATCGTGTTTGGCATGCTGCCGTATTTCTACGTGGGCCGGAAAAGGGCGAAGCGCATGGCCGCTTTCGAGGAGCAATTCCCGGAAGCGTTGGAGTTCCTGTCCCGCGCGATGCGCGCCGGGCACGCCTTTTCGATTGCGCTGGAGATGCTCTCGGAGGAATCGCCGCAGCCGCTGGCAGGCGAGTTCCGTAAGGTGTACAACGAGACCAACCTGGGTCTTCCGATCGAGGTCGCTCTGAGAAATGTCACGGAGCGCATGCCCCTGCTCGACTTGAAGTTCTTCGTCGCGGCGGTCCTGCTGCAACGCGAAACAGGCGGCAACCTGGCGGAGATCCTGACCAACCTGGCGCATGTCATCCGGGAGCGCTTCAAGCTGAAGGGCCAGGTAAAGTCGGCGAGCGCGCACGGTCGAATGACCGGAACCATTCTGACTCTGATGCCCGTGGTTCTGATGTTCGGAATGCTGGCGGTAGCTCCGGGCTATCTGCAGGGCATGATGGCCGACCCGCTCGGCCGCAAACTGGTCGTCGCCGTGGTCATCGGCGTGATCCTCGGGCATTTCACTATTCGGAAGATCGTAAACATCAAGGTGTAAGTCATGGTACTCGGCTTATCGTTGTTCCTGATTCTGACGATCGTGATTACGGCGGTGGGCTACTTCACGTGGGCCCGGCCGTCGCGCTTCCAGAAGCGGCTGGGCACACTGGAAGAGACGCCGGCGATGGCGGTCAACACTTCGGATGCGGCGGGCCGGGCGTGGATCGTCCGTATCGTCGAAACGATTGGCGAGAAAGTCCCGCTCTCTCCGCAGGAAGCTGGTATGGCGCGGCGGACATTGATTGCCGCCGGCTACCGCTCGGATCGCGCAGTGACGGCATACTTCGGTGTGAAAGTCCTGATGGCGATCGGATTCGTGATCGTCGCCGGGTTCGTCTGGGCTCACATCCAGAACCCCATGCTGCGCCTTATGGTATGGCCGGCCCTGGGAGCGGCGGGCTTTTTCCTGCCCAACCTTGGACTCGACATGCTGGTCAGCCGCCGGCAGGAACGAATCCGGTTCGCTCTACCCGATGCGCTGGACTTGATGGTGGTTTGCATGGAGGCGGGCCTGGGCCTGGACCAGGCCATCAACAGCGTCAGCAAGGAACTGCGCCTTACGCACAAGGATCTGAGCGACGAGCTCGGCCTGGTGACGCTGGAGATGCGCGCCGGCAAGCGGCGCGTGGAGGCCCTTAAGAACCTCGCCGCGAGGACGGGGGAATCGGAACTGAGTAAGTTGGTTGCCACCATGGTGCAAGCCGACAGGTTCGGAACCAGCGTTGCGGAGTCGCTTAGAACGCATTCCGAGTTCATGCGAGTCAAACGCCGGCAGGCCGCGGAGGAACGGGCGGCCAAGGTGGGCGTGAAGCTGACATTCCCGATTTTCTTCTTCATCATGCCGGCCATTATGCTGGTGGCAGCGGGCCCCGGAATTATGCAGATGGTCAGAGGAATGGCTCGGATGGGGAGGGGTGGTACCGGCTAGCAGTCTGAACGAGTCCGAGCGCGCTTTACTTTAGGAAAGGAGAAATAACAATGACTAGTGCACAAATACTGCCCGTGGTTCTTTGGGTGGTCGCTGGTGTAATCTTGATCCTGCTCATCATGCGGCGCCGCAAGCGTAAGATCCAGGGCTGAAGTTGTTGGGGGAAGCCGGTTCGGCCGGGAGAAGCGGGCTCAGTCGCCACGCCAGGCGGGTGCCGGGCTGTTGGGCGCACGCGAGGCGGGCGTTGGGTCACGCAACTTCGCGCTGATCGGCTTAGACTCGGACCGGAGGCGGCCGGCGCAGGAGGCCACATAAGTGGACCGGCGTCGCCGCCTTGTGGTTCGTTGTTTCGACGCTTTCCGGAGTCCCGGATAGGCTGCGATGTTCCATCGGTCGTGGCGGTGGCTGAGCTGCCGTGGTGGCCTCGACCTCATCGCCGCGTAGCGGGAAAGCTGTCTTCTCCCTGACAAATCCTGCACCGTTGTTTGCGCCCACCAGCCGGAGAAGTCACGCAAAGCTCCACCCGAACTGTATCCGCACCCTGAACGGAGCCATCCTGTGAGCAGGCAAACGAACTCAGTACCTGGCGCAGGGCTCGAGCCGAGAGAAGTCTCGTTCGCGTGCGCGGTCATGTTTTGTATGACCCTGGCGTTCGCGGTCTTGCAGGTGACCGGCACTCCGGGAGGCAGTGCCGCTGTTCGCACCGAGCACGTTGGCGCGGATTTCGCGGAGTTTTACGTCGCCGGCAAGATTCTCAACGAATACGGGGCGGCTTCGCTTTACGACCTGGATCTGCAGACGCGGCTGTTTCGCAGCCTGGAACCGGGGAACAAGGACTCCTCGCTCTGGTACGTTTGCGCGCCGCACCTCGCTGCGATCTTCCGCCCCTTCGCTCTGCTCCCATACCGTGCTGCGTTCCTAGCATGGTGGGTGGTTTCGATCCTGATCTTCGGAGTCGGCCTCTGCGCGCTCGGTCCGTATCTGCGATGCCTTCCTGAGCCTCACCGCAAAGCGGCCATTCTGCTTGGCCTATCCTTCGCGCCGTTCGCTCTGTGGTCGTTCGTCGGCGGCCAGATCGGGGCAATTGCTTTTGCGATCATTGCCTGGTGCGTTCGCTTCGACCTGAGCGGCAAACACGTGGCGGCTGGAGCGACGCTGGCCTTATGCTGCTACAAGCCGAGTCTTCTCCTGCTCTTCGGTCCATTCCTCCTGGTGCGCATGAACCTCCGCCTTCTGCTTGGATTCGGGGCGGGGCTGGGCGGCATTTTCGCCTTTTCCACTCTCGCAGCGGGCCCCAAGGCGGTGTCCGATTGGCTGGCGCTGATGTCCACGTACGGGCGGTTCTCCTCGGGTGGAACGACGCCGTGGCCCGCGGCGTGGCCGCTGCTCATCGATCTGAATCATTTCGTCCGGAGAATCGTCGGGTCCGATCAGCACCTGCCCGTTTTGGTGGCCGGGGCGGCGTTTGTTGCCGTAGTGCTGGCGCTGGCGAGGCACTGGCGCGGGTTCGACAAGGCGACCGCGGAAGAGCGTCAAATCACTTGGGCGGTTACGATTACCGCGTCGTTGGTCGCTAACCTTTACGTGATGACTTACGACTCGGTGTCGCTCGTGGCGGGCGCCGTGCTAACAGCCGCGGTGTTGTGTCGGCGAGGCCAAGAAGTCATGCCGGCACGGCACTTCCATGCCATCGTCGCTCTGGTGTGGGTCACGGCTTTGGTGCCACCGCCGGTGATCGCCTTTCTGCGCGTTCACGTTTATACACTGGCCATCGTGGCGCTGGCCGTGTTCCAGTACGGGTTGTTGAGGCGGCTCTCGAGGCTGCGAACGGAATCCTGAGTCGGCGGGCACTGGTCGCCGTCCTGCCGTCATCCTGAGGCGGTCATGCCGTCACCGGGGCCGGTACCTTCCGCAAATCGGCTGGCGCCGCCGGGTTCACCGCGCACATCACCACCAAGGCCAGCATTGCCAGCGGTACGATGACCGCGCCGGGATACCGGGCGACCGCCGGCATATACGTGACCGGCAGCAACAGAATCACGGCCAGGGCGCGCCGCGGCAGCGCTTTCTCCTGCGCATACAGCATCACCACCAAAGAAGGCAGCAGGATCAGACAGTCCTGCGTGTAGGCGTGCCGGCTGACGAGCAGGCAACCGGCCAGCATTGCCACCCAGGCGTTCTCCGGAGTGCGGCGGCACGCCCGCCAGACCAGCCATGCGACGACTCCGCACATCGCCAACTCGACGCCCCAAGGCAGCCCGAACGCGGAGCACAGACCGTGCAGGTTCGGCATCGCCGCTTCGTCCGTGTTCTGTATCGGGTTGCGAACCAGGTGGATATACCTCTGAATCCAGTCGGGACCCTGCAGTGCGAAGGATGCCGCCCCGCAGGCCAGCAGGCCACCGGCGAGTCCGGCGCCGAGCCGCCAGCGTTTCTGGGAAACGATCCAGAGGGGCACGAGGAGAAACAAATGGAGTTTGGCCATCGACAGAGCGGCGACCATCCCGGCAAGTCCCGGGCGCCTGTCCATGAGGCGCGCCACGATCGACAACCAGAGCAGCAGGAAGGGGACATCCTGACCATTGGCGAGGGCGGCCGAGAGCGGAACGGACCAGCAACAGGCAAAGGCGATCGCGGCGCGGTGCCCCCCAGCCGGCCAGAGGAGGACGGCCAACACTACCGCCAGTAGCGAGAGCGCCTGGAACAGGAAATAGGCGGACCGATAAGGCAGCAACGCGAGTGGAGCGAGAAGCGCAGCGAATGCCGGGGGACGGGAGAACAGGAAAGCTCTACCGGAAATCCCGGCTGCCGCCCACTGCACTTGCGCGACGCGGACGGGATCGTACAGACCAGGATCCGTTGCCAGCTTGCCACCGGCGTACAAGTCGAGAAAGTCGTTGCCTCCGACAGAGATCTGGCCGTATTTCTGAGACCACTGTGCGGCATTCGCCAGCAGGCCCATCAGAGCGATCGTCCAGATGATCCATGCGGGGAGATACCCCAGGAGTGGCACCGTAGCCCCACCCCGTTTCACCGCGGAGGAGGAGGACGAAACGGAAGGTCGAGGCACCACCTCATCCGACCGCGGAACTGGGCCCACCGGCTCGCTCAGAAGCCTCCTCCTTTCCGACATTGCAGGTATAGCACATGCGCCGCTTCCGGGCAGGGGCGCGGCGACGTCGGACGTATAATCGAGACTTGGCCCGGACGGCAAAGGGAAGGGATCCTCGCGCACGGAGCAGCGCCATGAGTGGCTATTTACCGAAGCAGGCGCGATCACAGAAGACCGGCTCGCCTGGCACCGCCGCTGGCGGCAGGACTGACCCTGCCGGGCGAGGCAGGGAGGAAACGCTCTGGCCAATACCGAACCCTGCCCTTGCCTCACTTACCTACGGCACCGCCGCGCTGTATCGGGATGGTGCCAAACTCATTGCCTACCATCCCGAATCGATTGCTCCGATGACGCACCCACCGGCGGGGGAGGAGGCATGGAGACGGTGACTCCCACAGGCGACAAGCGGGCATCGCGGCCCAGTCTTGTGAGGATCCAACTCGGGGTCATCCTGATGTTAGTAGCCATTTACTTCCTGCAGGCCGCTACCCCGCTTCGCCTGCACCCCGATACGCTTGTGTTTCTTGTGGTCGCGGAGACTGCGGAACACGGAGGCGGGTTTCTGTATCACGGGCAACCTACGGTGTTTCCCCCGGGATATCCGGCCCTGCTGGCGCTTCTAATCCGATTGCATATGGCGCATGTCTGGGTAATCGTCAGCCTCAGTGTTCTGTCGCTGGTGACAGGCTTGTTTGCGGTTCGCTATCTAATACGAGCAGAGGGCTTTGGCGAGGACGTCGCACTCGGTGTTTGCACGCTGCCACTTCTGTCGTTTGTTTTTGTGAAGTACTCCGCAATTCCGTTAAGCGACCCGTTGTTTTTCGGGCTCTCGATGTGCTGTCTGGCAGCGATGAAGCGGCCGCGGTCCTCGGGCTTCCGCTTAGGAAGAACGATTGCGGCAGCAGTGTTGCTCATTGCGTCGGTGTGCGTCCGCAGGGTCGGCGTCGCATTGATTCCCGCGGCGGTGTATCTGCTGCTTGTTGAATACGACGTGCGAGCGCATGTGATGAAGCTCTCCCCCCGGATGAAGGGCGCCGCCGTACTTATTGCCGCTGCCGCCAGCGCTCTGGTTGGCTGTGTAGTCTACCGTACCTCGACGTTGCGGGACTTCACGGGAGCTCTCAAGGACGGGGCGCTCAGTGACATGGCGGTCAGAATTGTGACGCAGCGCTTTAAAGAGCTCGGTCAGATAGCCCTCAATGTGCCGGCTGCCGCTCTGCCGCAGAACGGCCAGAATATTTTGCTGATTGTCGGGGTTCTGGTCTTCGCGCTGGTCTGCGGCGGGGTTCGATCGCGGCGGAAGGAATTCGGCGTGGTCGAAGCCTACTTCATCGCCTACGTTGCGATCATCTTTGTCTGGCCCTTCGCGGACCCACGGTTCTGGTTGCCTGTGATTCCGCTGCTCATCGCGTATTCCGGGCTTTCGCTCCGGCGGCTTGCGCAGGGGGAGATGGCCAGAGCGTTCCTTCAAGGTTACGTGGTTCTGTTCGCGATCATGGGGCTGGTCGTTCTTGCCGGCACTACGGCGCTGAGCTTTTCCGGCGCTGGGTTTCCGGACGCGTACGCGTATAAAGAGTTCCGCCCGACGTACTGTGCGGCATGGCATTGCCAGGGGGGCTTTGATGCGACGAAGGTGGACCAGGACGGACTCTACCTACTGCGCAGGTATAAATAGACGGGCGTGGAGCGGCGCCGCGGTATGATGCCTGATGTGTCAAACCGGCGACCATTCTGGTCAGGCGATACGGCGCGGGCGGTGTTTGGGCCCTCGCCCGGGGTCCGGGAGATACGAGCTGCATGCTGGGTGGCGCTGGTTGTGACGACGGCGCTGGTGGCGTTGTCGATCGGATACGGCGCTATGGACCGGCCCTTCCTGGGGCATCAGCCGGGCGGAGACTACATTTCGTTCTACGTTGCCGGCAAGATCCTGAACGAGTACCCGCACTCCAGACTCTACGACTCATCCCTCCAGTACCGTCTCCATCATGCGGTGATGCCGGAGATGCCTCGGGAGACCGTGGAGGCGTACATCAATACGCCATTTTTCGCTTGGGTGTTCCGGCCGTTGGCGCGGCTGCCGTTCGCGTGGAGCTACGGAATTTGGGTGGCGATTTCGGTCCTGTTGTACCTGGCAGGTCTTTGGGCTGTGTGGCCGGCTGAGAAGGGCTTCGGCGACGTTTCCCGGATTGCCTTGCTGGCCTGTTGCTCGTTCCCGCCATTCAGCATCGAGTGTCTGGCCGGCGGACAGGTCTCCGCGGTCGGATTCTGCGCGCTCGCCCTGTGCACGCGGTGGAGCCTGGCAGGATATCCCATGGCCGCCGGCGCCGCGCTGGCAGTGTGCCTCTACAAGCCACCCCTGTTGGTGCTTGCAGTGCCTATGCTGGCGATAGGCAGGCGATTTCGAACGCTGCTGGGCTTCGCAGTGGGTGCTTGCGTTGTGGCTGCGCTATCGCTGGCGGCAGTCGGGTATGAGGGATGCGTCGCGTATGTGCAGGCGCTGGGGGTGCGGGCGGAGTGGACGGCTCGCAATCCGTCTCCGCTGCCCCTGTTCAAGTTCGTCGACATCCACACCTTCGTCCGACAGCTGGCGGGCGGTCACTCGACAGCCAGCGCGGGCGCGGCATTCATCCTGATGGGAGCCGCCTTTGCCTGGCTCGCCGTGCGGTGGGCGCGCTCTCGGCCCGGCACTCGGGAGGCTAGTCTTCTGTGGGCCGCGACCCTTGCGTGGACTCTGGTCTTCAACGTCTACATGCCGATCTATGACACGATCCTGATCGTGATCCCCGCGCTCGTGATGGCCCGCGCGGTGTACCAGCCCGGGCGGGAGAGCGCGGAGTCCGATCGCGCGGTCTTCCAGGGCTGGATGCTGGCGCTGTGCGTCGCAACGGTCGTATCTCAGCCGGTCGCGGCGGCTACGCGCTTCCAGATTCTGACCGTGGTGCTCGCCGCGCTCGGGGTCCTGGCTCTGCGGTGGTCAGCGCAGGAACGCCTGGAAGCCTAGCAACGCGCAGCAGCCGAGGGCGATCACGGCGCCCTGCGGCAGCCGGAACGAGAGCGGGCTCTTGACGTCGAACTCCTCACTCTTGAGGTGCGGGGCGCGGAAGTGCAGCATCTCGCCGAGGATGCTGGCGGTGTTCCACAGGGTCTTGTGGAAACGTCCGGCGGCAAGCATCAGGATGACCGCGAGCACGCCGCCCAGAATGCCGGAAAGGATGAAGATCTCGACCCAGGCTCTCCAGCCGACCAGGGCGCCGATGGCGGCCAGCAACTTCACGTCGCCTGCTCCGCGCGCGTGCAGGAGATAGAGCGGGAAGTTAAAAAGCAGGGCCAGGCCGACAGCAAGTCCCGCGTCGCCCAGACCTCGTAACACGGTCTGCCCGAGGAAGGCGTTCAACGCGAGACCGACGATCACGCCGGGCAGCGTGAGCCAGTTGGGGATGCGGCGGTAGCGTATGTCGTAATAACCGGCGACAATCACCAGGGCCAACAGCAAAAGCTGGACGGGCCAAGGCAGGGGCTGGAGCAAAGCCTGGAGTCGAGGCAGCATGGTTTCAGTTCTCCGCAAGTATACTACGCGGCGCGGCCTCCGATTCGGCTGCGGCTCTCAGGCGCCGGTCCGCGGCGGCCTCTCCAGACGCGCAGAGCGGATGGGCCTGGCTCATCGAGCGCACGCGAAGACCGCATATTGGCCGCCCAGAGGGATCCTTCGGAGCGTCCATTCCAAACGGGGGAACCTGCGGTAGAGCCGTTCCGGAAAGTAGAGGAAGTAGCGCTGGGCTTCGACGCGGAATCCGGCGCCACGCAAGAGCCGCCGGGATTCCGAGGGCCGCAAGAGGACCGCATTGGCATCGACCGGCGTGCGAGCGACGATCAACCGCGTCACGGGATTGTACGGATTGTGCTCGATCAGCGCGAACCAGCCGCCGGGTCTCAACACGCGACGAACCTCCGCCGTCAGGTTGGGGCGCAGGCCCGGAGGGAAGTGATGGTACACACAGACCGCGCTGACGAAATCGAACTGGCCATCGTCGAACGGGAGCCTTTGGGGATCGTGCTGCACGCGGGTGTGAATTCCCATCGCGCTCAGACCTTCGGCACTTAGCATGCCGGCCGACGGGTCGCACCCGAAGACCTGGCCGAAGTCGTCGCGCAACAATGTCAAGAGCTCACCTTTCCCGCAACCCACATCGAGGAAAGACAGCGTGCGCGTGTCGACCTGTTGCCGGCGGAAGAAGTCGCGAATCAAATCGCGCTTGCGAATATGGAAGAACCCGGGCGTGGCGCCGGTGAACCCTTCACGAATCGGGTCCGACAGCAACCTCTCGTAGTCCCCTGAAAGGCCGTCGAACTCAGGCTTCGATTCACTCACGCTGGCCTCCGGAGGCGCGGCCGGCCTGAGTGACGTTGAAGGTTCGCGCAACCAGATAGAGCGGGCGCTCTTTCGACTGCTCGTAGATTTTGCCGGTGTACTGCCCCAGGATGCCGATGCTGATCAGGAGGGCGCTTCCGACAGCGCAGGTGACGACCATGAGCGAGGTCCAGCCCGCAACGGTGTACCATCCGAGGGCGGCGGCGAGCACCGCGCGGACTCCCTCTTCGACACCGACCAGACCGACTAAGACGCCGAGCAGCAGGCTGATCTGCAGCGGCAGAATGGAGAACGAGGTGGCCGCGGTCCAGGCAAAGAACAGCATCTTACGCAAGGGATACTTGGTATGCCCGCCGGCGCGGGGTGCGCGCACATATTTCACCGCGCACTGGGGAAACCCGACCCACGCGACCATGCCGCGTAGAAAGCGGTGGGTTTCGTGCATGCTCTGCAAACCGTTGAGGCACTGGCGGGACAGGAGACGGAAATCGCCGGTGTCCAGCGGAAGACGCGGGTAGACCATGGCGCGCATCAGCCGGTAGAATGCCCAGGCGGTGAAGCGCTTGAGAGCCGATTCGCCGCGGCGCGCCTCTCTCTGGCCGTACACCACGTCGTATCCTTCGCAGTAGCGGTCGATCATCTGGTGAACCAGGACGAGGGGATCCTGAAGGTCTGCGTCGATCAATATGACGGCGTCGCCGCGCGCGTAGTCGAGCCCCGCGGTCGCGGCGAGCTGATGGCCGAAGTTCCGCGAGAGGTGGACGATTTTGATCCGGCTGTCGGCGGCGGCCCATGCGGCGATCTTGGGAAGGGTCTGATCGGAGCTGCCGTCATTGACCAGAAGGACCTCGGCTTCGCACTTCAGTTCCTCGAGGAGCTTGCTGACGTCCGCGCGAAGAAGGTCGACGACGCTCTCCTCGTTGTACATCGGAATCACCAGCGAAAGAGTGGCTGGATACGCACGGCGCTCCAACAAGTGGAAAGTCTCTTCCATCGTGGATCCTCCTCCCCAACGATTCAGCTTGCCGCCAGATGGTGCGGACTGGGCCCTCGCCCAGCAGATCATACTCTAATCAGAGCGCGCAATCCATGTCCAGCGCGGCACTGGCTGCTTGCGCACCCGCACCCCTCAGCGCGTATCGATTTCGACCAGTTTGTTCCTCGAGGCCGCACCCAGCTTGATGCGGAGGTGCGATTTAGGAACCCGGTAGTGTCCGGCCAGGCGCTCGATCAGCTCTTCGTTCGCGCGGCCTTCAATAGGTGGGGATTTAAGGAAAACCGTGAGGCTGCCGTCGGCGGCTTCCTCGATGCGCGGGTTCTTCGAGTTGGGCTTGACCTTGACGCGACGGACCACGTGTACCGTTATGCGCACGGCGGGGCGAGAAAGTAAAGTGGAGGGGGGCGCCGAGACGAGTCTCGGCGCGGCAGGCTGAGAGCCTGCGCCACGTCAGGCCCGGATTGCCAACTCGGACAGACTCTGTTTGAGGAAGCCGAGGATGCGGTCCGGCGTGGTCAGGCCGTCGAGCGGAAGGCGCAGGACGCCGGCGGGGGTGAACTGGGCCGCTTTCGTGCCGCTGACCAGCGCCATGAGCCTGCTCGGATCCACCTTGGATTCGGCGTGGAACTTGACGTTCAGGACGCCCTGGCGGCGATCGATATGCTCCACGCCGATGCGCTCGGCCAGGCTCTTGACCACGGAGTATTCGAGCAGGTAGGACACGGCCTCGGGCGGCGGGCCATAGCGGTCGGCCAGCTCGTTGCGGATGCTGTCGGCCCGCTCCGCGGAGTCCGCCTCGGCGACGCGCTTGTAAGCGCGCAGGCGCTGGTGCTCGTCGGCGATGTAGTCGGCGGGGATGCGCAGGTCCAGGCCCAGGTTGATGTTGGCGTGGATCGTGACCGGAACCTCCTCGCCCTTAATCTCCTGCACCGCCTCCTCGAGCATGCGCACGTACATGTCGAAGCCCACGGCGTTGATGTTGCCGTGCTGCTCGCCACCGAGCAGGTTGCCGGCGCCGCGCAGCTCGAGATCGAGCGCGGCGATCTTGAAACCGGCGCCCAGGTCGCTGAACTCCTTCAGGGCCGCCAGGCGCTTGCGTGCCAGCTCGCTGAGCTCGGTGTCGGGGGGAATCAGAAGGTAGGCGTAGGCGCGGCGGTTCGAGCGGCCCACGCGGCCGCGTAGCTGGTACAGCTCGCTGAGACCGTAGCGTTCGGCGTTCTCGATGACCATGGTGTTGGCCAGCGGAATATCCAGGCCGTTCTCGACGATGGTGGTGCACACCAGGACGTCGAACTCGTGACGCATAAAACCGAGCATCACCTTCTCGAGCTCGGCCTCGCCCATCTGACCGTGGCCCACGCCGATGCGGGCCGCCGGCGCCAGCTCCTGAATCTGGGCCGCGCGCGCCCAGATGGAATCCACGCGGTTGTGCAGGAAATAGACCTGGCCGCCGCGCCCCAGTTCCTGCTCGATGGCCGTCTTGATCAGGCCGGGCTCGTAGTGCGCCACCACGGTCTGGATGGAGAGGCGGTCCTTGGGCGGCGTCTCGATGACCGAAAGATCGCGCAGTCCGAGCAGCGACATGTGGAGGGTGCGCGGGATGGGCGTGGCCGTCATGGTCAGCACGTCTACGTTCTTCTTCATCTGCTTGAGGCGTTCCTTGTGGCGGACGCCGAAGCGCTGCTCCTCGTCGACGATCAGCAGGCCCAGGTCGCGGAACTCAACGTCCTTCGAAAGCAGCCGGTGGGTGCCGATCAGGATGTCGACCTTGCCGTCGGCTGTATCGGCCAGCACCGCCTCGATCTCTTTCTTCGAGCGGAAGCGGCTCAGCATCTCGACGCGCACGGGGAAGGGGGCGAAGCGGCGGCGGAAGGTCTCGTAGTGCTGGAAGCAGAGCACCGTGGTGGGCGCGAGCACGGCCACCTGCTTGCCGTCGCCGAGGGCCTTGAAGCCCGCGCGCATGGCCACTTCGGTCTTGCCGTAGCCGACGTCGCCGCAGAGCAGGCGGTCCATGGGCTGCTGCTGCTCGAGGTCGCGCTTGATGTCGCGGATGGCGGTGAGCTGGTCGTTGGTCTCGGTGAACTCGAAGGCGTCTTCGAACTCGCGCTGCCAGTTGCCGTCGGCCGAGAAGGCGAAACCTTCGGAGAGCTTGCGCTCGGCGTAGAGCTTGAGAAGCTCGTCGGCCATGTCGCGCATGCGGGCCTTGACCTTTGTCTTGGTGCGGGCCCAGGTGGCGCCGCCCAGGCGGTCGAGCGTGGGCGCCTGCTCGCCGGCGCCGCGGAACTTCTGGATCAGGTCCATGCGGGTGAGAGGCACGTAGAGACGCGCCTCGCCCGCGTATTCGAGCAGCATGTAGTCGCCGCTCTGCTCGCCTTGCGCGATCTGGCGGAGGCCGAGGAAGCGCCCCACGCCGTGCTGCTCGTGGACCACGTAATCGCCCGGCTTGAGGTCGGCGAGGTCGGCGGCAAACGCGCCCAGGCTGCCCTTGGACGCGGGCGCCTTGGCTCCCCACTCGGAGGCGCCGAATAGGTCTTCTGAGCCGAAGACTGTCAGCCGCTCGTCGGGAAACGTCACGCCGCGCCGGACCAGGCCTCGGACCAGGTGCGTGCTGGCGACGGAGCCCGCGAGATAGGCGCGCTCGGCCAGGTAGGACGGCGTGGAGCCCGAGGGTTCGAGGCCGAGCTGGAACGGGACCGAGTACTCCTGCAGGATATCGGCCAGGCGCTCGAGCTCGCCGTTGGTGGCGGCGAAGAATGCCACGCGCCCGCCTTTTTCGACGATGCCGCGCGCCTCGGCGACGGCCACCTGGACGTTGCCCTGGAACGTCATGGCGGGCCGGGTGGCGATGTGGAGCGCGGCGGCGTCGGGCGAGACTTCCAGTTCGCGCAGCGCCACCTGGGCTGCGTGCGAGGCCTGCGCCTCGAATTCTTCCCAGCGGAAGAAGACCTTCTCGGGCGGGACCGGCGTCTCGCGCTCGGAATCTTCCAGGCGCTTCCAGAGGCGCTCGGCTGCGCCGCGCAACTGCTCCGGCTCGTCCCACAGGACCACAGGGCGCTCGACCAGGTTGAGCAACGAGCCGGCGCGCGGACGTGCGAGCGGCACCAGCAGCTCCCAGCCGGGGAAGGGCTCGCCGGTGTCGGAGATCGGGACGTCGGCCGCTTCCGAAATCTCCGCGAACAGCGCGTGCGACTTCGGGTATTCGATGAGCGGCAGGAGGGTCGCTTCTTGTACCTTAACCACGGAGCGCTGGGTGTCAGGCTCGAAGCGGCGCATCGATTCGATCTGATCGCCGAAGAACTCGATGCGGTAGGGGCGGCCGGCATCCGGGGGGAAGACGTCGAGGATGCCGCCGCGCACCGAGTACTCGCCGGCCATCTCGACCGGCTCGCGGCGCTCGTAGCCGATGCTATCCAGATGAGCGACGACGTCCTCGAACGCGATCTCTTCGCCGGTGCGGAGGGTGAGGGCGAGCTGGCGATAGAAGTCGGCGGGCTCGGTGCGGAGTAGCGCGGAGGCTACCGGCGTGATGGTGAGCGGCACGGGCTCGGTGGCCAGGCGCCACAGGCTGCGGGCGCGTTGCTGGCTGATTTCGGCGTGAGGAGAGAGGCGCTGCCCGGGCAGGACGTCGAGAGCGGGCAGAAGCTGTGGGTGCGGGATGCCGCGGCCGGAAACCAGCAGCTCGAAGAATGTTTCGATGGATTCGGCCAGCGCTTCGGCTTCGCGATTGCCGTCCACGACAATTACCAGGGGCCTTTCGAGGGCCTGCCAGAGCAGCACGGCGTAGAGAGCCTTGGCAGTGGTGGTGAGGCCGGAGAGGCCGAGGTGGGGCGAAGCGTCGCCTTCGTGGGCGGCCAACAGCGAGCGCACGAGTTCCTGGAACGCGGGTTGGCGTCCCAGCCCGTTGAAGAGGTCTCGAATGGCGGGATGAGTCAAAGCGGCTTACGCGAGAGTATCGCTTCCACGATTCCTGTGGTGGAGCAGCCGGGCTCGAGAGCGAGCGTCAGAACCCTGCCGCCCGCGGCTTCGACTTCCTCGCGGCCCGCCACCCAATGAGCCCAATCGGCTCCCTTGACCAGTATATCGGGCAGCACGGCGGCGATGAGCTCGCGCGGCGTGTCTTCGTCGAACACGGCGACGGCATCGACGGCCGCGAGCGCGGCGGCGAGCGCCGAGCGGTCCCGTTCGCAGACGATCGGCCTGCCGGGACCCTTGAGGCGGCCGACTCCGGCGTCGCTGTTGAGGGCGAGGATCAGGACGTCTCCCAGCGACCGCGCCTGTTCGAGCAGGCGGATGTGACCGGGGTGGAGGATATCGTAACAGCCGTTCGTGAACACGACGGTCTTCCCCTGGCGCTTCCATTCCGCCCGGGCGGCGACGAGTTCCTCGCGCGTGTAGCAGCGGCCCACG
>CAZBQQ010000038.1:33072-35885 GCA_964493965.1 uncultured Solibacteraceae bacterium | reverse complement strand
TGGGCTTCTCGTCCGGGCGACTCGATCGCCTTCACGCGGCTATGCAGCGCGAGGTGGATCAGAAAGAGCTCGCCGGAGTTGTGACACTTCTGGCGCGCCACGGCAAAGTCGTCGAAGAGCGCACTTATGGCAAGAAGGATGTCGCGAGCGGCGCGCCCATGACGGCGGACACCATCTTTCGCATCTTCTCCATGAGCAAGCCGGTCACGGGGGTTGCCATGATGATCCTCTATGAGGAGGGCAAATGGCAGCCCTCGGATCCCGTATCGAAGTTCATCCCCGAGTTCGCCCATCTGAAGGTCTTCAAGGGCCTCGATCCGAGCGGACAGATGATTCTCGAAGACCCCGTCCACGCCCCCACCATGCGTGAGCTGATGAGCCACACAGCGGGTTTCACCTACGGGTTCTTCGGGAGCACGCCGGTCGATAAGATGTACGTGGGCGAACACGTCATGCAGTCTCAATCCCTGCAGGAGATGATTGACAGGCTGGCGAAGATTCCGCTGCTCTACCAGCCGGGGAGTCGCTGGGTTTACAGCGTCTCCATGGATATCCAGGGCTACATCGTCGAGAAGTTGTCGGGCCAGTCCTTGCCGGATTTCATGCGGCAACACATATTCGAGCCCCTCAAGATGAAGGACAGTGGCTTCTACGTACCAAAAGAGAAGGAGGGCCGCTTTGCCACGCTCTACCGAGGCGACAAGGACGGCGCCTTGGTGGCCAGTGGCCCGGACCGCGGCTATGCGACGCAGCCCGGCATGCCCTCAGGCGGCGGAGGACTGGTCTCGACGGCGCAGGATTACTTGCGCTTCGCGCAGATGCTTCTGAACCGGGGAGAACTCGACGGCGTGCGCGTCCTTTCGCCGGCCTCGGTCGCCCTCATGACGTCGAACCATCTCGCTCCCAGGCTGATGACGGGCGAGTTCTCCATTGGCAACGAGATCATGCGCCCCGGCATGGGGTATGGCTATGATTGCGCGGTCTTCACCGATCCGCTCGAAGCTGAAGAAGTTGTGGGCAAAGGCACGTTCTATTGGCTGGGAGCGGCCGACACCTGGTTCTGGGTCGATCCCACGAACGATTTGATCTTCGTAGGCATGACGCAACGGATGTTCGGCCCCGGGCAACCCGATGTGGAGCACCTGAGCCGCCCGGTGGTGTATCAGGCGCTCGTCGAGCCTAAGAAGTGATCCGCTATTTGCGCAGTTCCAGGTAGAAGTTGTGCGCGCTCTCCTGGCGGGCGGCGACTTTGAAACCGGCCTTCGTCGCCAGTTCGACATAGTAGGCGGTGTCGCGCGCGGTGTCCTGCCAGGGCGTTCCGTAGCCCGTGGTGACGGTCTCGTGGGGAAGCTTGATGCGCATGGGGAACACGACGAGTTCCTTGGTGGGATCCATGCGCGCGGGAATCACGGCGTCCCAGACCAGGAACCGCCCGCCCGGAGCGAGCACGCGCATGGCTTCCTCGAACACCTTGTGCTTCAGCGGCTGCGGCACGTACATCAGCGTGAAGAAGCACGTCACCGTGTTGAAGCTGCCGTCCAGGAACTTCAGGTCCGTGGCGTCCATCACGATCTTGAGCGGGCCGGGAGGCGCTTCGGCCAGCTCGCGCTTGATCAGGTCGATGGCAACCACCTGGGTGGATTTGACCCTTCCGATAATGCCTTCGCCGCCTCCGCCGAGATCGAGGATGAAGCCTGACGCTTGAAAATCGGGAACCGTGACCTCCTGCTGTTCGAACCGCTGCATCTGCTCGGGCTTGTACGTCGCGTGCCCGGCTTCGGTTTGCGCGGAGGCGACGGCTGTCAGGGTTGCAAAAACTACGAGTGCGTTGCGCATAGAAAAAGATATACGGACGGAGGCGCGATTTGTTCTGCGTGTCCGCGAGAGCGCCGTATGGTCTAAACTGAGCACATGGCGATGGTAGACCCGTTTGACCGGATTACGGTCGAGCCGGGCAAGTGCGGCGGGAAGCCTTGTATCCGAGGGATGCGGATCTCGGTGCGTCGCGTTCTCGAATTGCTGGCGACTTACCCAGACCGCGCCGCTCTGCTCACCGACTACCCTTCTCTCGAGTCGGAAGACCTCCAGCAGGCCCTGCGATACGCGGCGGCGACGGTCGATGACGAGCGATTGAGCATCGATCGCGTGGCATGATCCGGCTTTTACTGGACCAGGGACTCGCTCCGCGTGCGGCTGAGATCCTTCGCCGGCATGGTTTGGACGCGATTCATGTCTCCGAAATCGGACTCGAACGGGCCGAGGACATTCATATTCTGGAACTGGCTCGTAACGACAACAGGGTGTGTGTGACGTTGGACCACGATTTCCACGCACACCTTGCCGTGAGCGGCCAGGGGCGTCCTTCGGTGGTGTTCCTGCGTGCCGAGGGCTTGGACGCTCGAGGCCAGGCCGACTTGATCCGATCCGTCTGCATTCAATGCGAGACCGCCCTCTCCGAGGGTGCCGCTGTTTCGGCGGATCTTGAGAGCGTACGTATCCGGCGTTTGCCGCTGAGGTAGTCACACGCTGGCCTCCAAGCGCGATACTGAGGGACATGGCACACGATCACGGGGTGACACTCAGCCGGCGGCAGCTCTTGGGGGCGGCGGCGTTTGTGGTGGGACTGCGGCCAGCGCTCGGGCAGGACCAGCCGGCGGCGCGGGTTCGCGAGAGCTTCGACTTCGGGTGGAAGTTCTTCAAGGGCGATGCGGCGGGCGCGCAGCAGCCGGGTTTCTCCGATGGCGGCTGGCGGAGCCTCGATTTGCCGCACGACTGGAGTATCGAGGGGCCGTTCGACGAGAAAGCGCCGTCGG
>CAZBQQ010000038.1:0-32972 GCA_964493965.1 uncultured Solibacteraceae bacterium | reverse complement strand
TTGGCTACTGGGGCACGTTTGTCACCACGCCGCGGGTGGCGAAGGACAAGGCGACGGTGCAGGTGGAGACGTGGGTCCGCAACGAGAGCGCGAACGCCTCCGCGTGCACGCTGACCACGGCTATTCTGGACCGGGACGGGCGCGCGGTTGCGACCGCCGAGGCGTCGCAGCAGGTCTCGGCCGGCGGCGATTACCAATTCGTACAGCAGATGGTGGTGGCGTCGCCGAACCTCTGGTCCGTCAGCGAGCCAACGCTGTACCGCGCGCACAGCACCTTGCGCGACAAAGACGGCGTCATCGACGAGTACGACACGCCGCTGGGCATCCGCGAAGCGGTGTTCGACGCCGACCGAGGCTTCCTGCTCAACGGCGAGCCGGTGAAACTGAACGGCGTCTGCCTGCACCACGAAGCCGGCTCGGTGGGCGCCGCGGTGCCGGAGCGCATGTGGGAGCGGCGGCTGGCCATCCTCAAAGAGATGGGCTGCAATGCCATACGCACCAGCCACAATCCCTACTCGGCGGAGTTTCTGGACCTGTGCGACCGGATGGGGTTCCTGGTGATGAACGAGGCGTTCGACGAGTGGCGGGTGCCGAAGGGGCAGATCGGTCCCTACGGCTACTCGATCTATTTCGACGAGTGGCACGAGCGCGACCTGTTGAACTTCATCCATCGCGACCGGAACCATCCCTCGGTGGTGCTGTGGAGCGCGGGCAACGAGATCGGCGACCAGCAGGCGCCGCGAGGCGCGGAGACGTTGAAGGAACTGCTCGACATCTTCCACCGCGAGGACCCGACTCGCCTGGTGACGGCGGGCTGCGATCACGTCGAATCCGACCCGCTCGAGGAGCGGGCGCGGCCGGAGTTTCTGGCGCAGCTCGACGTGGTGGGCTACAACTACGTGGACCGCTGGCGCGACCGGCGGGAGAAATACTACAGCATCGACCGGCAGGCGTTTCCGCACCGGCGCGTCATCGGGACCGAGAGCGAGGCGATGGGCGGCATTCGCGGCGACTACAGCGGGTTATTCGCCGAAGGGGCGCCTGGGCCGCGCAGTTTCTTCGGAATGATCCCGGGGCGGAACCTGGACGTGGAGCAGCTTTGGAAGTTCGTGCGGACCTACGACTATGTGGCCGGCGATTTCATGTGGACCGGCATCGACTACCTGGGCGAGGCTCGGTGGCCGATGAAAGGCGCGCCAGCGGGCGTCATCGACACCTGCGGGTTCAAGAAGGACGGCTTCTACTTTTACCAAAGCCAGTGGATCAGCCAGCCGGTGCTGCACCTGTTTCCGCATTGGAACTGGAAGGGCAAAGAGGGACGGTTTGTGCCCGTGACTTGCTACACGAACTGCGATACGGTGGAGCTGTTCCTGAACGGCCGGTCGCTGGGGGTCAAGGGTTACGATTTCCCGCATCTCGGCATGCAGGGTGAGTACGGCAACTTCCCGGCGCGCTCGCGGGCGGCGCGGACCACCAGCGACCTGCACCTGGCGTGGGACGTGCCGTATGAGCCGGGCACGCTTCGGGCGGTGGGCACGCGAGACGGCGAGGTCGTGGCGACGGTCGAGGTTGCTACCACGGAGGAGCCGGCGGCGGTTGCGATCTCCGCGGATCGGAAGACGCTGGAGGCGGATCGGCGCGACGTGGCGCATCTCACAGTCGAGATCGTGGACTCGAAGGGGCGCGTGGTGCCGACCGCCGACAACGAGGTCGTGTTCCAGGTGGAGGGCGAGGCGAGGCTGATCGGCGTAGACAACGGCAATCCGACCAGCCACGAGAGCTACCAGGGGAACCGGCGGAAGGCGTTCAACGGGATGTGCCTGGCGATCATGGCGGCGACGGGGAAGGCGGGCGCGATCCGGGTGACGGCGTCGGCTGCGGGGTTGAGGCCGGCGACTGTCGAGATTGCGGCGCGGTAGTAGCTTGTGGCGCGGACTCTCGGCAGGCAAGAGTGATCCCGGATGCGGACGGCCGGAGTGGGGCGGCTCTCCAGAGCTGCGCTGGACACTCATGTCCGGCTTCCTTTGTTTCAGGAAGTTGGACGGAGGCGGGTCTGGAGACCCGCTGCAGGACTGGAGTCCTGCCCCACGGAGTCAGGCCTTGGGCTCTTCGACGAAGCGGGTGCGCTTCAAGAGGCGCAGGATCTGCGTCTCCTGCTGCACGGCGGGCTTCGAGCCTACGCGCATCCAGTCTTTGAAGAACCAGTCCAGGTAGTGCTTGTGGCCCTTGGCGGCCCAGTCGTCGTTCAGGCCGAGGTTTCGCTGCTTGTCGTCGTACTTCAGGATGATCGCGCCCGTCTCTTCCTTGGTCAGCGTGTGATACTTCTCGCTGTGGATGACGCCGGGGCCGTCGAGGCGTCCCTTCAGTTGGCCCGGCTCCGTGGAATAGCCCAGAACGAGCGCGATGATGGGGAAGCAGTGGGTCTGCGGCAGCTCGAGCAGCTTCCACAGCCGCTCCATGTCGCCGCGATGGATGCCGTTGGTCAGCAGGGAATCGATACCCAGGGACCGGGCGGCGATGACGGCGGTCTGCGCGGCGATGGTGGCGTTGGTGCTCGCGGTAACGAAGCCCTCCATGGTGCCGGGATCATAGTTGTAGCCCATGGTCTCCGCGCAGACTTTCAAGCGGGTGTAGTCGGCACAATAAAGAAGCACGCAACCGCCTTGGTAGCCGCAGACCGACTTCATCATCTGGCGGTTCTTGATGACGACGATGGAGTAGCTCTGATTGTTGGAGGCGTTGGCCGCGCGGAGGCTCGACTGCAGGATGGTCTCGAGCGCCGGTTCGGGAACGGGCTTGTCGAGGAAGTTGCCGTGCGTGGAGCGCAGGCTGCGGATGGTCTTGATGGTTTCGTTGGGCGGGGCGGACTGCGCTTGCGCTCCCTCGTCGGGAAGCAGGAATCCGCTGCCAGCCAGGGCGCTAGTCTGCAGGAAGGTTCGCCGGGAGGCTCGGTCGCTCATGCACAATTCTCCTTTTCGAGCCGGATCGGCTCAGTAGGATATACGCGCCTTGTTGTCGTTTGTTGCAGGAAAAATGAAGAAACCCGGGGGCGGGTCTGGAGACCCGCTGCAGGCGTGGACGCCTGCCCCACGGCACAGCTACTCTTAGAAGGTTTACGGAGGAACGCATGAGGCGAATCCTGTTGATCGGTCTGAGCGCGGCGATGGGGATGGGGGCGCAGGAGTATACGCGCGGGGTGGGCGTGTATCCGGGGAGTCCGGCGGAGTATGCCGGGCCCACGATGGTTACGGACGCCACGACGTACCGCAACCTGGCGCTGCACCGGCCGGCGTACCATTCGAGCAGCTACGACTACAACCTCACGGCGCAACTGGTCACGGACGGGATCAGGGACACGCGGCTGCCGCGGTGGGTCTCGACGTCGGTCAGCGAGCGAGGATTGCTGACGAAGCAGGAACGGGAGTTGGTTCTCGATCGCAATCTGGTGACCGGCGTCGAACTGAAAGGGCCGCATCCGTGGGTCACGGTCGGGCTCGAAGGGGGCGACGGCGCGCCGGAGGTGGACCGGCTGGATGTGTTCGCGCGGCCGCAGGGATTCGCGCCGCGGGACATGGCCCGCTGGACGTGCACGGTCTCGGGATCGGACGACGAGCGAACGTGGAAGGAACTGGCCCGCAAGACGGGCGCGGAGAGGGCGGCCAGGGATTACCAATGGTCCATCGCGCTGGCGGCGCCTTCGCGGAGCCGCTTCTACCGGGTGGCGTTCGAGGCGCCCAACGTGCAGGCGTGGCGCGCCAACGAGGTCGCGTTTTTCGACCACAGCGAGAGGCTGGGCGTGGGCGGCCCCTATCAGTTCACCAGCGCGTGGATGAGCGCGGGGAGCGGGGAGGAGTGGGTGTACGTGGACCTGGGGGCGCGCTGCACCTTCGACCGAGTGGCGCTCTTTTGGATACGGCGCGCGGCGGCGGGATCGATTCAATTCTCGGACGACGCCGAGGAGTGGGCCACGCTCGCGCCCCTGTCCGCGGTTGACGATGTGAAGCTCGCGCAGCCAGCGACAGGCCGGTACGTGCGAGTTCTGATGACGCGGCCGCAGTCGCCCGAGGGGTACATCCTGAGCGAGCTCGAAGTGTACGGGCGGGGCGGCCCGGTACCGAAGGCGAAGCCGGTGGCGGCCGGGCTCGGGGCGTGGCGGGTGCAGCGGGACTCGCTGGTGCGCGGCTCGGGTGCGGAAGTCTCGCAGCCCGGATACCGGAACGAAGACTGGATGATCGCCACAGTTCCCGGCACAACCTTGGTGAGCTACTGGAACGATGGCGCGGTGCCGGATCCGAACTACGGCGACAACCAGAACATGATTTCGGATTCGTTCTTCTACGCGGATTTCTGGTATCGCGACGAGTTCGTCGCGCCGGCGGTGTCCAGGGGGCACCACGTCTGGCTGAACTTCGACGGCATCAACTGGAAGGCCGATGTGTTTCTGAACGGCGCCAAGATCGGGCGCATCGAGGGCGCGTTCATGCGGGGACGCTTCGACGTGACGGACCGCATACGTCCCGGGGCGCTGAACGCCGTGGCGGTGCGCGTCGAGAAGAATGCCACGCCGGGGAGCGTCAAGGAGAAGAACCTCGAAAGCGATATCGCCAATGGCGGCGCGCTGGGCGCGGATAACCCGACGTATCACGCTTCGATCGGTTGGGACTGGATGTCGACCATTCGTGGGCGCGACACGGGCATCTGGGCCGGCGTTTCTCTGAGCGAGAGCGGCGCGGTGAAGATCGAGAATCCGTTTGTCACCACCACGCTGCCGCTGCCCGATATTTCGAGGGCGCAGGTCACGGTCGAGGCGACGCTGCGGAATCTGGACGCGACGCCGGTGAGCGGGACGCTGCGCGGGCAATTCGGCGAGGCACAGTTCGGGGGGATAGGGCTGGACGGCTCGGTGAAATTCACAACGGCGGTGACGCTCGAGGCCTTTGCCCACCAGACGGTTAAGGTTACCTTCGATCTGCCGAACCCTAAGCTGTGGTGGCCGAACGGCTATGGCGATCCCTATTTGTATCCGGTGGAACTGCAATTCGAGGCCTCAGACTGGGTGTCGTTCCAGGCCGGAGTGCGCCAGTTCACGTACAGCGAGGACGGCGGCGCGTTGAAGATCTGGATCAACGGGCGGCGGTTCATTGCGCGCGGGGGGAACTGGGGATTCGCGGAGTCGATGCTACGGTATCGCGCGCGCGATTTCGAGGCCGCGCTGCGGTATCACCGCGACCTGCACTTCACCATGATTCGCGATTGGGTGGGGCAGATCGGCGACGATGCGTTCTACGAGGCCTGCGACCGGAACGGGATCGTGGTGTGGCAGGACTTCTGGCTCGCCAATCCTTGGGACGGCCCGGATCCGGACAACAACGAACTGTTCCTCGCCAACGCACACGACACCCTGCTGCGGATTCGCAACCATCCCTCGGTGGGGCTCTACTGCGGCCGCAACGAGGGCAATCCGCCGAAGCCGCTGGACGACGGGCTGCGGTCCTTGCAGGAGGAACTCCATCCCGCCCTGCACTACATCTCGAATTCGGCGCATGGAGTGGTGAGCGGCGAGGGGCCGTACCGCGTGTTGCCGCGGATGCATTACTTCGCCAACGCTCCGGTGAAGCTGCATAGCGAGATGGGGTCGCCGCAGGTTCCGGCGCTCGAGAGCGTGCGCGCCATGATGCCCCTACCGGCGCTGTGGCCGCCCAGCAGCATGTGGCCGCTGCACGATTTCGACCTGCATTTCGTCAGCGATGTTTTCCACGAGGCCGTCGATCGGGGGTATGGCGGGGCCGACAAACTCGCGGATTGGGTGAGCCTGGCCCAGTTCGTGGACTATGACGCGTATCGCGGAATGTACGAGGGGCAAAGCAAGGACCGCATGGGGCTGCTGATCTGGATGAGCCACTCGGCGTGGCCGTCGCTGCTGTGGCAGACCTACGACTACTACCTCAATCCGGGCGCGGGCTACTTCGGGGCCAAGAAGGCGTGCGAGCCGCTGCACATACAGTGGAACCCGGTGACGGACATGGTGGAGGTGGTGAATTACAGCGCGGGGAATGCGCGCGGGCTGACGGCGCACGTCGAGATCCTGAACATGGATGGCTCGCGGCGTTGGGACAAGACTGCGACGCTCGATAGCATCGAGGACGGCACGTCTTCGCCCGTCCAGATGGAGTATCCGGAGGGACTCTCCGCCACGCACTTCGTGCGCCTGAGCCTGACGCGCGGGGGCGAAGTGGTGTCCACCAATTTCTATCTGCGCGGGCTGAGAGAGGGCGACTACCGGGCCATCCGCGCGCTTCCTCCGGTGAAGATCGAAGCCGAGACGCGCATGGAGCGGCTGGGCGCGCGCTGGCTGCTGACCACCGAGTTGCGGAACGCGTCGCAGGCACCGGCGCTGATGGTGCGCGTGAAGGCGGTGCGAGAGACCACCGGCGACCGCATCCTGCCGGCGCTCTACAGCGACAACTACGTGGCGCTGATGCCGGACGAGCGGCTGACGATCCGGACCGAGATCGAGGACGCCGATACGCGGGGCGAGCGGCCGCGCATCGTGGTGGAGGGGTTCAACGTCGCGAACGCCGCGGCCCGATAGAGACATGAAACGAACCATCGGCTGGTTGCTATGGGCGGCGGTATCCGCGCTGGCGGCGGTGGCGCTGGGGGCGATCGCGCTCCATCGCGGCGAGGCGATCAACAGCATGTGGCTGGTGCTGGCCGGCGGGTGCACGTTCGCGGTCGGCTTCCGCGTCTACGGCAAATTCATCGCGGCGCGGGTGATGGCACTCGACGATCGGCGCGCCACTCCCGCCGAGCGGCTTCGCGACGGGCACGACTTCGAGCCCACCAATAAGTGGATCCTGTTCGGCCACCACTTCGCGGCCATCGCGGGGCCGGGACCGCTGGTGGGGCCGGTGCTGGCGGCGCAGTTTGGGTACCTTCCAGGTACTCTTTGGATCATCGCTGGAGCAGTGTTAGGAGGCGCGGTGCAGGACTTCACGATCCTGTTCGCGTCCATGCGGCGCGACGGGAAATCGCTGGGCGAGATGGCGCGCGAGGAGATCGGCCGGCTGGGCGGATTCACGGCGATGGTGACGGTGCTGTTGATCCTGATCATCCTCCAGGCGACGGTGGCGCTGGTGGTGGTGAACGCGCTCAAGGGCAGCCCATGGGGCACGTTCACCGTTGCGGCGACCATGCCGATTGCGCTGTTCATGGGCCTCTACGTGCGCCACATGCGGCCGGGCAAAGTGCTGGAGTGCTCGTTGATCGGCTTTGTCCTGGTGGTGGCGGCGATCTTCGGCGGGCAGGCGGTGTCGCAATCGGCGTCGCTGGCGCCAGTCTTTACGCTGACGGGGACCGGCCTTTCGGTGGCCATCATCCTCTACGGGTTTGTCGGCAGCACCCTGCCGGTGTGGCTGCTGCTTGCGCCACGCGGATACCTGAGCACCTTCGTCAAGCTGGGCGTGATCCTCCTGCTGGCGGTGGGGATCCTGGCTGTGAGGCCGGGCTTGCAGCTTCCGGCGTTCACGCGCTTCACCGACGGCACCGGGCCGATCTTCGGCGGCAAGGTGTTTCCGTTCTGCTTCATCACCATCGCCTGCGGCGCGATCTCGGGATTCCATTCGTTGATTGCTTCGGGCACGACGCCGAAGATGATCGCGCGGGAAACGCACGCCTTGCCGATCGGGTACGGCTCCATGCTGCTCGAGGGCTTCGTGGCGCTGATGGCGATGATTGCGGCGTCGGTGATGCAGCCGGGCGTGTACTTCGCGGTGAATTCCCCGGCTGGCGTGGTGGGAGCGACGCCGGCGGCCGCGGCGGCCACCATCTCGGGTTGGGGATTTCCGGTGACGGCGGCGGGCATGGCATCGCTGGCGCAGGCGGTCGGCGAGAAGACGTTGTTCTTCCGCACCGGCGGCGCGCCGTCGCTGGCGCTGGGCATGGCGCACATCTTCGCGGGAGCGGGCGGGCGCGCGGTGCTCGGCTTCTGGTATCACTTCGCGATCATGTTCGAAGCGCTGTTCATCCTGACGCTGATCGACGCGGGGACGCGGGTGGGCCGCTTCATGCTCCAGGACATGCTGGGGCACGTCGCGAAACCGCTGGGACGCACGAACTGGATGCCGGGCGCGATCGGGACAAGCGCGGCCATCGTAGCGGCGTGGGGATACTTCCTCTACCAAGGCGTACGCGATCCGCTGGGCGGCATCAACACGCTGTGGCCGCTGTTCGGAATCTCTAACCAATTACTCGCGGCGGTAGCGCTGTGCGTCGCCACCACCATCCTGATCAAGATGCACCGGGCGCGCTACGTGTGGATCACAGGGATTCCGCTGGCGTGGCTGGTGGTGGTGACGTTTACGGCGGGATGGCAGAAAATCTTTTCGCCGGGGGCAAACATCGGGTTTCTGGCCCACGCCGCTAAGCTCGCTGCGCTTAACCCCGCACAAGCCGCGGACACACGGCGGCTGATCTTCAACGACCGCCTGGACGCGGTCCTGTGCGGCGTGTTCCTGGTGCTGGTGGGGACGATCCTGGTCGATTCCGTGCGGGTGTGGATCGGCATCCTGCGTGGGACGCGCCCGGCCAGTCTGAACGAGGCGCCGTTCGTCCAGACCGAGCTCGACGCGGAGCGTTTATGAAGCGGCTGAAGAAGGCCGGTGCGCTGCTCATGGCGCTGTTGCGCGAACTGGCGGACGAGAGCGCGTACCGCCGTCACCTGGCCGCGCACGGCCGTCCGCACTCGGCGGCTGAATGGAGGCGTTTCAGCGACGAGCGGCTGCGCGCGCGGTACACCCGGGCGAAGTGCTGCTGAATCAAGGTACCCTTACCGAGATGAGAACTTCCTGCGTATTACTCCTGTTACTCGGCGCCGGAGGGGCCTGGGCCCAGGACGCGGGTAAAAACGCCGCGCTGGCGCGCTTTCTGGTAGAGGCGAAGAAACACACTTACGCCCAAGGGGACAGCGCCGCGGTGAAACCGGTCCTCGCCGGGACGCATCAGCTCGAATACTCGCAAGGGTCTTTTCTGTATCGTGACATTTACGTGGGCGAGGCCCAGTTTGCGGGTCAGGAGATGGTGTATGAATCCGGCAAGCCCGTCTGGACGATGAGTTATGCCGGCACCATTCCTCCGGGCCTGGATTCCAAAGACGTGGACGCGGCGGTCAAGCTACTACACATGGCCCTGATGCGCGTCGCCGCGGAGGAACCGTTTCGGGGGCCGAGGCGAGTCGATGACGGCGCGTACAGTTACACGAACCGCGTCCAAGGCAAGCTCGACAGCTTCTTCGGCGACGAAACCATCTCGCGCGGCGGGACCAAGCTCTACGAGCTACACTACGGCGGCGGGCTGGTGCGCTGAGGCCAGGCCGCGGAAGTAGGCGATGGTCTCGCGCAGTCCATCGTCGAGCGTCACCACCGGCTCCCAGCTCAGCAGGCGCTTGGCCTTGCTGATATCGGGCTGGCGGCGCTTCGGGTCGTCCTCGGGCAGGGGCTCGAACGCGATCGGGTTGGCGCTCCCGGCCAGGGCCTGAATGCGGCGCGCGAAATCGAGGATGGTCATCTCGGCGGGGTTGCCCAGGTTCACGGGATAGCACTCGTCGGAAAGCATCAGCCGGCAGAGGCCCTCCACCATGTCGCTTACATAACAGAAGCTGCGCGTCTGCGAGCCGTCGCCGAAAATCGTGATCGGCTGGCCGCGCAGCGCCTGGCCAAGAAACGCGGGCACCACGCGGCCGTCGTCGAGCTTCATGCGCGGGCCGTAAGTGTTAAAAATCCGCGCGATGTTAGAGCGCAGCTTGTAAGTGCGGTG
The DNA here is from genome assembly GCA_964493965.1 of uncultured Solibacteraceae bacterium. Taxonomy (GTDB): domain Bacteria; phylum Acidobacteriota; class Terriglobia; order Bryobacterales; family Bryobacteraceae; genus DASWZN01. The sequence goes on along the minus strand of CAZBQQ010000038.1, from coordinate 23,159 downwards.
CGCCGCCATGGTTAGCGCCTCGGCAAAGCGCTTACTCTCGTCGTAACACGAGCGCGGTCCCACGGGGTTCACGTTACCCCAGTAAGTCTCGCTTTGCGGGTGCTCGAGCGGATCGCCGTAACACTCCGAGGTCGAACACAGCAGGAAGCGGGCATTGTGCCGGCGCGCCAGCTCGATCAGGTTGCGGGTCCCGGAGGAACCCACAGCCAGCGTTTCAAGGGGATGTTCGAGGTAGTCTTTCGGGCTCGCGGGCGAAGCGAGGTTGAGCACGCCATCGACCGCGCCGGGCGCGTCGAAGGGCTCCGAGACGTCCTGCTGGACGAAATCGAAGCGCGGATTGCCCCGCAGGTGCTCGATGTTGGCGGGCGACCCGGTCAGGAAGTTGTCGACTCCCACGACCGAGTGTCCGTCGGCCAGCAAGCGGTCGGCAAGGTGCGAGCCGATGAAACCGGCCGCCCCCGCAAGAATCAGGCGCACGAGTTACCCCCTGGTCCGATTTTAGCCTGTATGGGCCGTGTTACATTCAGACCAGGAAACCGATGCGCTTCTCCTCGTCCGAGCGGGCGTTGTTGCTGGTCTTTCTTGTCGCCGCGGTCTACGGGTTCCTACGTCCCTTCGGCCGTGTGCTCCGCGTCATTCTGCGTTCGAAGCCGGACGCGGATTTCTCGCTCGCCCCCGTCGGCCCGCGCCTGCGGCGATTTCTGAGCGAGGTGGTATTCCAGCGGCTGGTGATCCGCCAGCGGCTGTTGCCGGGCCTGGCGCACGCTCTGGTCTTCTGGGGGTTCTGCCTGTTCGCGCTGATCACGCTCAACCATTTCGCCACGGCCTTCGGACTCGCGTTTCTCGACCGCGAGGGCTTCGGACGCTATTACTTCGCCATGGTCGCCGTGTTCGCGGTCGCGGTGGCGGTCTCGATCGCCGGCCTGGCCGTGCGCCGCTTCGTGGTCCGGCCGCGCTGGCTCGAACCGCTGTCGCCGGAATCCGGCGTGATCGCGTTCCTGATCTTCGCGCTGATGGCGACCTACCTGGTGGAGTTCTGGCGGCCCGGCATCAAAGCCGACTGGTGGGCGCACACGCTGGCGATCCTGTTCTTCCTGCCCCTGATCCCGCACAGCAAGCATCTGCATCTTGCGCTGAGCCCGCTGACGGTATTCCTGAAGCGCGACGGATTCAGCCGGATCCCGCCGCTGGCGGGCGATGAGGACTTCGGCCTCGACACCGGCAAGGACTTGACGCGGATCGTGGCCTTGCAGGCGTACACCTGCGTCGAGTGCGGCCGCTGCACCGAGCACTGCCCCGCTTACAACACGGACAAGACCCTCAACCCCAAGCAGATTATCCTGGGCGCACGCGAGCACCTGAACGAGTTCGGGCCGGGGCACGAAGCGCCGCTGCTGGGCAATCATCTTTCGATGGAAGCCGCCTTCCAGTGCACGACGTGCGGCGCGTGCGAGTTTCAGTGCCCGGTGGGCGTGCAGCACCTGCCCATCATCATTGGCCTGCGCCGCGGCGCGGTCAACACCGGCAAGTGGGAAGACTCTTACGGCACGGACCTGTTCCTCAAGCTCGAGCGCTACGGAAACGCTCTCGGCTTCGCGCACAGCGAGCGCGAGAAGTTCATCCAGAAAAGCGGCCTGCCGTGGTTCGACGGCTCCCAGGAGTATTGCCTGTGGATGGGCTGCATGGGCTCCTACGACCCGCGCGGCCGGGAGATCGTGGTGGCGCTGGCCGAGGTGCTCAAGCATCTCGGGGTCGGCTTCGGCGTTCTGCGCCGCGAGCGGTGCTCGGGCGATCCGGTGCGGCGGCTCGGCAACGACCTGCTGTTCGCCCAGCTCGCCGAGCAGAACCTCGAGCACATACGGCAGAGCGGTGTGAAGAAAATGGTTTCGATCTGCCCGCACTGCGTGCGCACCATCGGACAGGACTGGGGCGAGGCCGGCGGCACGGTTCCCATCGAACATCACAGCGAGTTACTGGCGCGGCTTGGCGCGGCGCTGCCGGCGGGCCCGGCGGATGGACGCACGGTGGTGTACCACGACGCCTGCTACCTGGGCCGCTACCGCAACGTCTACGATGAGCCGCGCGCCGTGATCGAGCGCCGCGCGAAGCTCGTGGAACCGGACCGTGCGCGGGAGCGTGGATTCTGCTGCGGCGCCGGCGGCGGCCTGGTCTTTCTGGGCGAGGAGAAGGGCAAACGGGTCAACCGCGAGCGCGCCGAACAACTGATTTCGACCGGAGCGGGCGTGGTGGCCACCGCCTGTCCCTTCTGCAATACGATGCTGCGCGACGGACTGGCCGCGGCCGCCGCCGAGCCGCCCGAGCTGCTGGACATCGCTCAAATCGTCGCCGCCGGCCTGCCGGGGAGATCGTGACCTCCAGTCCGCTTCCTGACGGTCGCGGTTCGGTGCTGGGGGCCTTGCGCGAATACATCGACACAACTACTGGGCCCGCGACCGTCAGCTTCAGGCCTGCGCCGCGCTCTCCCAGGAACAGTTTCTGCGCCCTCTGGGCGGCAGCTTCCCTACGGTACGCGACACCCTGGCGCACCTGCTGGCGGTCGAGTGGATCTGGCTGGAGCGGTGGCGCGGGCGGTCTCCGCGGTCGCTGATGGCAGCGGAAGAGTTCCCCACGCTGGCCGCGATCTCGGAGCGCTGGAGCGCGGTGGAAGGCGAGCTACGCGCGTTGGTGGACGCGCTGAGCGATGAGGAGATGGAGCGTCCCTTCACGTACGCCAATTTGAAGGGCGAGACCTGGACGTACCCTCTTTACCGCGCGATGCTCCACGTTTTGAGCCACCAGAGCTATCACCGCGGCCAGGTGACGACGCAACTCCATCTGCTGGGCGTCAAACCGCCCTCGGTCGATTTCCTGATGGCCTACGACATGAATTTTCGGCTCTAGCGTTGGTGCGTCGCAAATATCGAGCAGTGTAGCTGACAGAGGACCGATGGTGGGACATCCATTTCGGAAAGGCGCCGAAATTCGAGCCAGTCCCGGGTCTGCGGCCAATTCCGATACTCGACGGAATCTGCGACGGCGAACGCGCGGGGTCCTATTCCGAACGCAGGGACTCCGCACGGGCGCGGTGATACGTGGCCAGTTCGGCGTTGGCGGCGGTAATGGTTGCGACTTCGGCGGCGACGCGGAACACGTCCTTGCCCGGAATCACGACGTACAGTTCGTCGTCTCCGATTTCGGTGTAGATGCGATTCCCGATGCAGCCGTTCGATGCCACCGCGCCTCCGGCGAGAGCCGCCGGAAGGGCCATGCAGGTGGGCCGCGCGAGTAGCGGTTGCTCGGCGGCCACGCCGGCGCGCAACGCCGCCTCCTGCAGCAGCATCATGGAGCGAGGCCGGCCGGCGAACAACACCGCGTCAGGGTCTGACGGCGTTTTGGCCAGGGGCGAGTAGACGACCGCGGCCGGCGTGGTCTTCAAGCGTGCGATCGCCGGCACCTCTTCCCAGCGAAGATAGCCGAGGCCCGTCATCATACCCAGCGTCCGTTCGAGCTCGGGCTGGCGCTCGGGCGGCAGGGGCAGGTTATGCGTGTAAGCGCCGATGGGGCAGTTGTAGTGGTCCTCCGGCTTGGTTGAGAACGTCTGGCCCGCGGCTGCGAGCCTCCAGAAGCCGCATCCGGCCGGCTCGACGCCCGTAAACGCCGCGACGCCGGCCGGCGCCTGGTCCCGAAAGGAGACCGCGATGGGACGGCGCTCCAGCCCCAGGGCCTCGATGAACAGGTGTTCTAAAGCCGCGTAATCCCGCATGTTCCTCCTGAGCTTGAGAGGGCGGAGACGGTCCCAGCCCGGTACGGCCGAGCAGTCCTATCACGCCCCTTGTCGATCTGTGCTCATTATGACGCAGGCCGGACCGTCATACACTGGAGGTTCGATATGAGATCTCCACTTTTAGTGTTGACGCTGGCGGCCGCGTGCGCCGGCCAGATGCCGAACGTCTCCGGCGAACGCATCCGCGCGGGCGTGAAGTTTCTCGCGAGCGACCTGCTGGAGGGCCGCGGCGTGGGCACGCGCGGCGGCCAGTTGGCCACCGAATTCCTGGCCACCGAGTTCGCCATGGCGGGTGCGAAGCCGGCCGGCGACGACGGCACGTATTTCCAGAAAGTCCCGCTGGAGGGCGTCGAGACGCAGCCGGAATCCGAGCTTGCGGCTACGGCTGGCGACCGCACCATCCCCCTGAAGTACCTCGACGATTTCGTGGGCTCGAACGAGCGCCAGCACCCGCGCGAGGAGTTCGACGCCGAGGCCGTATTCGTGGGCTTTGGAATCGTCGCGCCCGAATACCGCTGGGACGACTTCAAGGGCGCCGACGTCCGGGGCAAGATTCTGGTGCTCTTCACGAACGAGCCCGACTCCAACGATCCGAACTTCTTCGGCGGGCGCGCGCTCACTTACTACGGCAGGTGGACGTATAAGTACGAAGAGGCGCTGCGGCACGGCGCTCTGGGAGTGGTCATCCTCCACACGACGCCTACGGCCACTTACGGCTGGAAGGTGGTGAGGAATTCGTGGGGACGCGAGCAATCCTTCGTGCGGCTGGGCGCGGGCGATCCGGCGCTGGCGTTTGCGGGTTGGGTTACGGAGGAGGCGGGCGGCCGCATTCTGGGGCTCTCGGGCCACACCGTCGCGGAGTTGCAGGCGGCCGCGAACAAGCGCGACTTCCGACCCATTCCGCTCGGCTTCCACCTGCGCGGGCGGATCATCTCGAAGGTCCGCGATGAAGAAACGCGGAACGTGGTGGCGATGATTCCGGGCAGCGACCCCGAGTTGAAGTCCGAGTTCGTTATCTTCAGCGCGCACTGGGACCACTTGGGAATCGGCCCGGCGGTCAACGGCGACGAGATTTACAACGGCGCGGTGGACAACGCGACGGGCTGCGGGATGCTGCTCGAGATGGCGCGCGCATGGGCGGCGCTGGAGCAGAAGCCCCGGCGGAGTGCCCTGTTCATTTCTTTCACGGCCGAAGAGGCCGGCCTGCGCGGCTCCGAATACTACGGCTCGCACCCCTTGATTCCGATCGGGAAGACCGCGGCCGGGTTTAACGTGGACGCGGTTTATCCCTATGGACGAACGCGCGACATCGTCGTGACGGGCGCCGAACGCACCACGCTGTGGCCGCTGGTGCAGGATACGGCCAAACGCTTCGGTTACGTCATCAAGCCCGAGGCGGAGCCCGAGAGAGGCCACTTCTACCGCTCGGACCACTTCATGCTCGCGCGTGCCGGCGTTCCTTCGTTCTCCATCGGCGAGGGCGACGACGTGATGGGCAAACCCGCGGGGTTTGGCCTGGCTGCGATCCACGACTACGACGACAAGAACTACCACCAGCCGTCGGACGAGTTTCACGACAGCTGGGACTTTTCGGGTCTGGAGCAACTGACGCGATTCACGGTAGTGTTGGGCGCGGACACGGCCAACCTGCCGGCGCTGCCGACGTGGAACAAGGGCGACGAGTTCCTGCCGGCGCGGGAGAAGAGCGGCGTGCGGTAGCAGAGGGCGGGGGACATCATGTGGATTTGCCTGAACACCGGATTCTTGAGCGTGATTGCCGATAAGGACCCTCGGAAGCTGATTGTGCTGGCGAGACGAAAGCGGGATCTTCTGAACACCTTCGGGCAGGACGCCAACGTTGTCGAAACGATCGACAGGCACTATCGCTGGAGGGTCTTCGTTGACCGGGAGAGCTTCAAGGCCGTTGTGGCCGGTCAGATAGACGCCATCAGCTACGCGAACTTCAAGAGGTCAGTGAAGGACAAGGACCTCCACGAGATGTACACGGAGTTCTCGCAGATCCATCTGCAGTACCAGGAGAAGGACAAAGCGGGTCTCGGCACACGGCAGTGAACCGCGGTGGCCCGAGAAAACTTCGCGGCGCCGGCCAGCGGAGCTAAAGCTCCGCGCGGGATGAATCCCGCCCTCCAAGGACGCGGCCCAGTTTGGCAACGGACGCAAATTGCGTATGGCAGTCAAGCGGTCTACCGCTCGAGCGTTGCCACGGCCTGGGCCTCGGCGGCGCGGCCTTCGCCTACGGGGCCGAGCTTTTCGGCGGTCTTGAACTTCACGGAGACGCGGTCGAGATCCAGGCCCAGAGCTTCGGCGAGGCTGGCGCGGATGGCGTCGCGGTAGTCCTTGAGTTTGGGCTTCTCCAGAATCACCGTCGAATCCACGTTGACCAACCGGAAGCCGCGCCCGGATGCCAGCGCGACGGCGTGGCGGAGGAAGGCCAGGCTGCCGGCGCCGGCCCAGCGCGGATCGGTGTCCGGAAAATGCATCCCGATATCGCCCGCCGCGGCGGCTCCCAGGACGGCGTCGGTGATGGCATGCGCCAGCACGTCGGCATCGGAATGCCCGTCGCAACCGAAGTCGCAGGGGATGTGGACTCCGCCCAGAATGAGGGGGCGGCCCGGCATCAGCCGGTGGACGTCCCAGCCGATTCCGGTGCGGACCTCGCTCACGACGCTTTGCGCTCGGCCATTTCCTCGGTCAGGAACAGACGGGCGAGGTCCATGTCGGAAGGCTTGGTGATCTTGATGTTGCGGTCGCTGCCGAGCACCACGCTCACCTCGACCTGTTCCAGGCGCTCCACCAGACTGGACTCATCCGTGGCGATGAAGCCGTCCTCGCGCGCCTTCTCGAAGGCCTGTTTCAGAAGCGCGTATCGGAACACCTGCGGGGTCTGGGCCAGGGCTAGTCCTTCGCGCAGAACCGTGCCGCTGACCTTGTTCTTGCGCAGGGTCTTGACCGTGTCCACGGGCACGATGCCGACGATCGCGGCGCCGGACTCCGCGGCTTCATGGATGACCTTTTCGATGGTTGCCAGGTCGATGAAAGGGCGGACGGCATCGTGAACGGCGACCAAATCGACATCCGGACCGATCACCGCCAGCGCGTTCTCGACGGATTCCTGGCGGGACTCGCCGCCTTGCACCAGACGGACGGGCTTTCCCAGCGACTCCTGCGCGAGCAGTTCGCCCACCCATCCCAGGTCGTCGGCGCGCAAGGCGACGACGATCTCGTCGGCCAGGGCGCTGGCGACGAACTTACGAATCGTATGCAACAGGATGGGCGAGCCTTCCAGCAGCATGAACTGCTTGCGGCTCGTCCCGGTCTTTTCGGCGGCATGGCGGCCCATCCGGGTCCCGAGGCCAGCGGCGGGCAAGATCACGGCAACTCTCATAGGAGATTTGATTGTATCCCCGATTCCGGCTCCGCGCTGTACCCACCTTAGCTGGGGTGCGGCGGCGGGCTTCAGCAGGCTACCCACTCACGGTGGCGGTTCGGTGCTGGCTATAATGAACGCCTATGTCGTCAGTCGCCCGGCCGGCTCCGTTTGTTCTGCGGCTGCTGCCTTCGCTGACTGACCTGGCGTTTCTGCTGCCCATCCTGATCGTCTTTGCGGGCGCGGGCGGCGCGCCGTTTCTGCTTCGCGACTCGGACACCGGATGGCACATACGGACGGGCCAGTGGATTCTGGAGAACCACCGTGTCCCGCACTCCGACCTCTTCTCGTTCTCAAGGCCGGGCGCGCCGTGGTTTGCGCATGAATGGTTGACGGACGCGATCGCCGCCTGGATTTACGGCTGGGGCGGACTCGCCGGCGTGGTCCTGGTGAGCCTGCTGCTCGTCTCGCTGACGTCGGCGCTATTGTTCCGCCTGGTTCGCGGCAAGTGCCAGAACGACTTCATCGCGCTGGTGCTGACGACGCTGGCCATGGTCGAATACAGCCTGCACTGGCTGGCACGGCCTCACCTGGTTACCGGCCTCTTCTTTGTCGTGTTTCTGATGATCCTCGACAGGCTGGATCGGAGATTCACCAGGCTGTGGCTGGCGCTGCCCGCGCTCATGGTGCTCTGGACGAACCTGCACGGCGGCTTTCTAGCAGGGCTCGTATTGATCGCAGCCTATGCGGCCGGGGCGCTGTTGCAGGCGCTGTTTGAGCCTTCGGCCGCCGGGCGCGCGGAGGCGCTCGGGCGCGCGGGACGCTTCGGCCTGGTGGGCGGCCTGTGCGCTTTGGCGACCGTGCTGAACCCCTACGGTTTCCGATTGCACCCGCATCTTTGGGACCTGGTGACCGACCCGCACACGAAGTCTCTCATCCTCGAATTTCAGCCGTTCCGCTTTGGATCGAGTGAAGGCCTGCTGGTGGAGTTTCTGATACTGGCCGGCGCTTACGGCGCGTTCGAAAGTCTGCGGCGGAAGGAGTTCACGCCGGCATTGATGTTCGTGGGCTGGTGCCACATTGCGCTGGGATCCGCGCGGCACCTGGAGTTGTTCGCCTTTGTCGCCGCGCCGCTGGCGGCTGCGGGATTGGACGATCTGCTTCAGCGGCTCCAGACGGCGCCGGTGGCCGATCGCGTGCGCCGGGCCGCCGCGACGCTGGCAAGCGCGGGAGCGGAGTTCCGAAAGATGGACCGAGCATGGCGGCTGCACGTGGTCAGCGTGCTTGCACTGGCGGCCGTCGGCGCCGCGTTGTGGGCGTCCTCACCCGCGCCGGTGTTCCGCTCGGAGTTCGACGCGCGGCGCTTTCCCGTCCATGCCGTCGATCAAATGGGCGCGGGGCTGTGCTCGCACCGGGTCCTCAGCACCGATCAGTGGGGCGGGTATCTCATCTACCGGCTGTACCCCTCGATCCGGGTGTTCGCCGACGGCCGGAGCGATTTCTATGGCGCCGGATTCGTGCAGTCCTGGGTGGACGCGACACAGGCAAAACGCGGCTGGGAAGATCTGCTCGCGCGATTCGGCATCGATGCGATCCTGCTCCCGGTGGACCTGCCGCTGGTGAGGGTTCTAAAGCAGAGCCCACGCTGGCGCGTGGTCTATGACGACGGGACGGCGATCCTGTTCTACAGCAACGCGCCGCGCTGCTCGATGACCAGCTTGTCGCCGCTGGTGATGTAGTCCGCCTGCATCCGGATGCGCGGCATGACGTCCGCGAAGACCTTGGCCGCGAGCGGCGTGCGCGCGGGATCCTTCTCGGCCTGGACCAGCAGCAGGTGTGCGCCCAGGGCATCCGAAGCCATGTCGACGAGCCGCCGGGCGACCAGCTCGCTGTAGGTGCGGTCGTTCATGTTCTTGAGGAACATGGCGCAGTAGGCCACACGCTCGCGGCTCTCGCGGGCGAGCGATGCCAGCTTCATCAGGTCCGGACGGAAGGCGCGCTCGCCGAGCTGTGTAAGGTAGTTGCCCAAGGTGCCGCTCGTGATGCCGACGATGGCGGCCACTACTTGAAGCTGCGTCGTTCCTTCGTAGATGGTGGTGATGCGCGCATCGCGCGCCAGGCGCTCAACGCTGAACTCCTGCATGTAGCCGGTGCCGCCGTGGATCTGTATGGCGTCGTAAGTCACCTCGATCGCCATCTCGGAAGCGTAGGCTTTGGCGATCGGCGTCAGCAGCGAGGCGCCGGAAGAGACCTCTCGTAGCCGCGCCCGCACCGCGATGTCGCCCGCCTCTTCACGCAGCTCGAGAACGCGGCGCAGGTCCACCAGACGGCTGGCTTCGTAAGTGATGGCTCGCGCCACCGCGATCCTCGACTTCATGCGCGCCAGAATGTCGTAGACGGCGGGGAAATCGATGATCGGGTGCTTGAACTGGACGCGCTTGCGGGCGTACTTCAGCGCTTCTTCGTAGGCCGCCTGCGCGATCCCTATTCCCTGGCAGGCGACGCCCACGCGCGCGCCGTTCATCAGCGACATGACGTAGCGGATCAGGCCCAGACGCCGCTGGCCGACCAGCAGGGCCGGCACTCCATTGAACTGCAACTCGCAGGTGGGCGAGCCGTGGATTCCGAGCTTGTGCTCGATGCGGCGGATCACGAGGTCCGGTCCCTTTTCGCACACGAACATGGAGAGGCCGCGGCCGTCGATGCTGCCTTCCTCCGAGCGCGCGAGCACCAGGCTGACGTCGGCGCAGCCGTTGGTGATGAACCGCTTGACGCCGAACAGCCGCCATGTGCCATCCGCCTGGGGGACGGCCTTGAGGCGCACGGATTGCAGGTCGGAGCCCGCGTCCGGCTCGGTCAGAGTCATGGCGCCGGTCACCTTGCCGGTGGCGAACTGGGGCAGGTAACGATCTTTGAGCGTGTCGTCGCCGAACAGGTGAATGGTCTCCGCGATGTCCTGCAGGCCGAACAGGTTCATCAGGCTAGCATCCGCCTGCGAGATCATTTCGATCGCGATGCTGTAGAGCAGGCCCGGGAAGTTCAGGCCCTGATACTGGCGAGGCAGCGTGAAGCCCAGCAGGTTCGCCTTGGCCAGGATGTCCATGGCGCGCAGGGTGCCCTTGGCGTAGGTGACCTGGCCGTTCTCGAAGTGCGCGCCTTCGCGATCCACGTCCGCGGCGAGCGGCGCGATTTCCTTCGCCGCGATGGCGCCGGCCATTTCGAGCACGGTGCGGTAGCCGCTGATCGCGTCCTCATAGGAAATCGGCGCGTCGTCGTACTTGCTGGCCTGCGCGTAGCCGTCTTCGATGGCGCCCACCACTTCCTGGTAGTCCAGGTGATTGAAGTGCCACTGGATGTCGGCGTTATCTGTAAAGAAGTTCTCCACGTCGTCGCTCCTAAAGTGTGGCGAAGACGTGTCGAGACGAGTCTCGACACGGCAGGCAAGAGTGCCTGCGCCACGCCGGCCGCACTAGAGTTTGCCTTTCAGGGCCTTGATCATTCGGGGGATGACCTCGCGGCAATCGCCCACGATTCCGTAGTGCGCGATGCCGAAGATGGGCGCGCTGGGGTCGGAGTTGATGGCCAGGATCTTTGCCGATTCCTCCATGCCCGCGCGGTGCTGCACCGCTCCCGAGATTCCGCAGGCGATGTAGAGCTTGGGCCGCACGGTGGTCCCGGTCTGACCCACCTGGTGATCGTGATGGATGACGCCGGCATCGACCGCGGCGCGCGAAGCGCCCACCGTGGCGCCCAGCACGTCCGCCAGTTCCTGAACCAGACGGAAACCCTCCGGGCTCGCTACGCCGTATCCGCCGGAGACGATGATGTTGGCGGCCTTGAGGTCCACGCGCCGCGGGTGCGTCTGGCGTTCCAGCACCTTCACCGCATTGGCCTCGCCGTCAAGAGTCACCGGCACGTCCACCAGCTCGCCGGTTCGGCCGGGGGCCGGCTCCGGGATGTGCATCACGCCTTCGCGGACCGTGGCCATCTCCGGAAGCACGTCCGGGCTGACGATGGTGGCGATGATGTTGCCGCCCCAGGCCGGGCGGATCTGGAGCAGCTTCTGATTGTAGAGGCGGCCGCCGGATTCATAGGTGCCGATCTGGAGGTCGGTGCAATCCGCGGTCAGGCCGGTCTTGAGGGCCGAGGCGACACGCGGCGCCAGGTCGCGTCCCACGGGGGATGCGCCGTAGAGAACGATCTCCGGCTTCTTCTCCTGGATCAGCTCCGTGAGCACGCGCGCGAAGGGCAGCGTGGTGTATTGCGCCAGCCGCTCGTCCTCGGCCGAGTAAACTACGTCGGCACCGTGGGCGAACAGCTTGTCGGCCAGCTTCCTGGCCCCGTGGCCCAGGATGACAGCGCCGAGCCGGACTTCGAGCGTGGTGGCCAGTTCCCTGCCCTTGCCCAAGAGCTCGAGCGAGACGTCGGCGACTTTGCCCTCGTCCACTTCCGCGAAAACCCAAACATCACCGTGCTGCGGCATATCAGCCAAACGTCCTCTCGTCGATCAATTCATTGATGAGGTCGCGGACGCCGTGGTCATCCGCGGAAAACAGCTTCAGGTTGGCGCCGGTCAGGATCACGTTCTCGACCTTCTTGACCTTGGTGGGAGAGCCGGAGATGCCGATGCGGGCCAAGTCCGCGCCGATGTCCTCGGCGCCCCAGGTCTCGACGAACAGGCCGCGGTCGCGCAAGCCGCCGACAAGCTCGTCCACCGAGCGGCTCTGCGCCTTGGCCTCGGCTTCCACCTCGAAAGCCGAGCGCGCGCGCCGGTATTTCAGCAGCAGGCGGGCATTGGGCCAGCGGGGCGAGTTGGCGGACTTGGGGACGGTGAGCAGCACGGGGGGCGCCACCTCCACCACTTCCTGCGCGCGGCCGAGGTCGCGGCGGATGGTGAGCTTGGTTCCGTCGAAGCTCAGAATTCTGTCGGCGTAGGTGACCTGCGCGATGCCGAGTTTGTCGGCGGCCTGCGGCCCCACCTGCGCCGTGTCGCCGTCGATGGCCTGGCGGCCGCAGAGCACGACGTCGTAGGGCGCCAGGTGCGTCGTGATCGCCTGGGCGATGGTGTAGGAGGTGGCCAGGGTGTCGGAGGCGGCGAAGCGGCGGTCGCTAAGGAGGATGACGCGGTCGGCGCCACGGCACAGGCAGTCCTTGAGGATGTCGGCGGCGCGGGGCGGCCCCATGGTGAGGACGATGACTTCGCCGCCGAAGCGCTCCTTCATCTCCAGGCCCATCTCGAGGGCGTTGAGGTCCTCGGGGTTGAAGATGGCGGCGAGCGCGCCGCGGTTGACGGTGCCATCGGCCTTCATCACCTCACCGGTGACGTTCTTGGTGTCCGGAACCTGCTTCACAAGAACAATGATTCTCAAGGGGCCCGCTCCTTCCAGGGGTTTACAGCGGCCTACGAGCAAAGACTGCCCAATTTAGCAGGGATAGCTGCCGAACGCAAGCAGCCGTTGGCTGCTTGCGTTCGGCTGCTATCAGCTGTCAGCTATCAGCTATCAGCTGTCGGCTTGTGGACGGCGCCTGCACGCGGGAGCCCCGGAAGCCGTAGAACACGATGAACAGGTAGCAGAGCGCCGGGACTACGAAGGAGATGTGGTAGCCGGCGGTGTCGATCAGCTTGCCTTGGATCAGCGGGACCACTCCGCCGCCGCCGGCGGCGGTAAGGAGGAGCCCCGAGGCCTTGCCGGTGAGCGGGCCGAGTTTGGCCACTGCCAAGGCGAACGCCGTCGGGAACATGATCGAGTTGAACAGGCCCACCAGGACGACGCTCCAGACCGCCAGCATGCCGCCGGTGGTCATCGTGACCAGGATCAGCAGGAGAGCTATGGCACCGCAAACACCCAGGACTTTGCCGCCGGAGAACTTGCGGAGAATTACCGTGCCGAGAAAGCGGCCGGCCATCATTCCGCCCCAGTAGAGCGATGCGTAGAGGGCCGCGCTCTTTTCGGAGATCGGCGTGATGGCGCTCACGTAGCCGATGATGTGTCCACCGATGGTGACTTCGGCGCCGACATAGACAAAGATGGCGACCATGCCGAAGACCAGGTGCGGGTACTTCAGGACGGCGCCCCAGGTGCCGCCCGTGGCCGTGTCCCGCTCGGGCTGCGGCATCTTCAAGCGCCAGATGACGAAGGCCAGAACGAGCAGCACGCAGGCCAGAACGAGGTATGGCATCTTGACCGTGCCGGCTCTCTGGGCGGGGGTCATGGTCGCTTCGCGGGCTTTGTCCGTCAGGATCAGCAGGCCTCCAACGAGGGGCGCGACGAACGTCCCCAGGGAGTTGAACGCCTGCACGATGGTGAGGCGGGCGGGAGCCTTCTCGGGCGCGCCGAGCAGCGTGGCAAACGGGTTGGCAGATACCTGAATCAGGGTGATGGCGGCGGCGAGCACCCACAGCCCCACCAGGAAGAAGTTGAACGACAGGAAGCCGGCCGCCGCCATGATGAGCAGCGCGCCTACGGACATTCCAGCGACTCCGACGACGATGGAATTCTGGTGGCCCAGCTTCGAGACCACGAAGGTGGAAGGGATGGAGATCACGAAGTAGGCCGAGAAGAACGCGAACTGAACCAGGTCGCCCTGGAGATGCGTCAGGCTGAAGACGCCGATCAGGTGGGGGACCAGGACGTCTTTGAACGCGGTCACGAAGCCGAAGACGAAGAAGACTGCGGCCAGGACGGCCAGGGCGAAGCCGGTCTTCTGCGGGGCGGTCTGGTTGCTCATTTGATAGATCTCACTTTGGTGGGGCGGCTCTCCAGAGCTGCGCCGGACGTCCACGTCCGGCCTCCTGCGCTTCAGGGAGTTGGACGGAGGCGGGTCTGGAGACCCGCTGCAGGACTGGAGTCCTGCCCCACTTTACCGGCCAAGGAACTTGTCCAGCTTGTCGGCTTCCTGGTCGGCCAGGTCCAGGTTCTTTTGTGCGCGGTCGGGGTTGCCGGCGTTGAGCGCGGCTTGCGCTTCGTCGAGGAGGTACTCCATGCGCTTCCAGGACGCTGAGATGTCGCCTCGCATCCCGTAGCCCGCGGCCTGCTGGCGGCGTTCCAGGTTGTCCAGGCTGGCGCGGATGGCGTTAGCGCGCGGCCCTATCGTGCCGAGCCGGTCGCGCAACTCTTCGAGGCGTCCGGTATCGACCGCGGGAGGCGCGGGCGGCTGCGGCGGAGCGACGGGCTGCGGCGGCTCGTACGGCGCCTGACCGCCCTCGGCGCGCGCAGGGCGGCCGGCAGCAGGACGGCTGGCGTGCTGCGGCGCGACCACGACGGGCGCAGCCGTCGAGGCAGGCACGGCCGCTGGCGGCGGCACGGGCACTGCCGCGGTGGCCGGTTCCGAAGTAGGGGTGTCGGGTGGCGCGTGTCCCGGCTCGGGAGTCGCCGCCGGAGTTGCCGACTGCCCGCGCCCGGCTGCCCAAGTGCGGTACCAGCGCGGTCCCTGAATCGCCGCCCCGGCCAGGAGCGCCAGGACGATGAGCCCGCCGAGCGCCATCCATAAACCGCGATGGCCACTGCTCTGCGACTGCGCGGCCGCGGCGACTGGAGGCTCAGCCCACGCCACGGGCTGCGGCGGCGGAGGAGGCGGCGGCATGACTTGCGGCGCGGTCGGCAAGGGCGGAAGCAGCGGACCCGCCTGCGGCATCGTGGGAGGCTGCTGCGGCCGGACCGCGGGCACCGGCTGGGTGATGGTGGCCGACAGAGACGGAGGAGGCAGCGGCGGCGGCGCCTGCGGAGCTTGCGGCACAGCGGAGGGCTGCGAAGACGCAACCGGCATCGGCTGCCGTGCCGGGCCCAGCGACGGCGCCACGGACTCGAGCGCGGCGCGGAACGCCTGCGCCGACTGGAACCTGTTTTCCCGATCTTTCTGGATCGCAGTCAGGATGATCTCGTTCAGCGCCGGCAGCAGAGTTGGGTCGATCTGGATCGGCGGCACCGGCATCCGCTCCAGGTGAGCCACCATGACCGAGTAGTCGCTGCCGCCTTCGAATGGCCGCGTTCCGGTGACCATCTCGTAGAGCGACACGCCCACCGAGTAGAGGTCGGAACGGCCATCCAGGTCGCCGCTTCCCTTCACCTGCTCGGGCGACATATAGAACAGGGAGCCGAGAGTGGTGCCGGCCATGGTCAGGCCGCGGTCGGCCACCGCCTTGGCGATCCCGAAATCCATCAGCTTCAACTGGCCGTCCGGCGTCACCATCATGTTGGCCGGCTTGATGTCGCGATGCACCACGCCCCGCTCGTGCGCATAGCCGAGGGCGGAGAGGGCCGCGCCGATATACCCGACCGCCTCACCAGGCGGGATGGGGCCCTGCTTGAGCCGTTCGTCAATGGTGTGTCCCTCGACGAACTCCATCACCATCAGCAGCTGGTTGTCCAGCCGTAGCGCCGTGTGCAACCCGGCGATGTTGGGATGGCTGAGGCTGGCGAGCACCTTGATCTCGCGCATGAACCGGTCGGCCAGCTCGGCCTGGTTGGACAGGTCCGGCAGCAGCACCTTGAGCGCTTCGACCCTGTCGGTGATTACATTGCGGGCCTTGTACACCATGCCCATGCCGCCCGCGCCGAGAATGCTGAGGATCTGGTAGTCCCCGGCTGTATCCCCTACGTTGAAAGCCATGGCCGTTCCCTCTCCCCTCGAACTCGTCTACATGCTCTTGACTACGTCGCCGGTTTTGGCCGGCGTGGCGCCGTTGAAGTTCCCTACCGACGAGGTCTCGTCTACGTCCGTAATCACGACCTCACCGACCTTATTGTCGATGCTGCGCAGCACCTTGCCGGTGGTAGGATCCTTGACGTCGCGGATCTTGCGCCGGACTTCGAGCCGGTCGCCCACCTTCACCCCGACGCGGCTGCCCACGTTGAGCACCAGCGTCCCGCCGGTCGCGTCGGCGACCATGCCGTTGATCGTGTACACCCGGTTGGGCAGCTTGGACGCCTGCTCATTGAGCTGGGCGCACAGATCCGTTGTCGCCTTGTCTACGGCCTCGCCGATGATGGTCTGGGAGAAATTGCTACTGGTCATGTCGACGCCGCCGCCGGCACGGGTGGCGCCGCCGCCGGCGCCGAACAGAGAGGTGCCCTTGCGGGACGATTCGCCCAGGCCCTTCACGGCCGCGATGATCTCCGCGGTGTCGGTATTGATCATGCGCGCCGAGATCCCGACCACGGCCTTTCCTTCACTCTGTTTGACCTTGCCCAGCCCAAAATGGCCGGAAACGACATTGGCCGCGCCGCCTGCCACGCCCGTGCTCTTGTCGTCCCGTCCGAACTGCGTGATGCTGCCGGTGATGATGGCGTCGACGCCCAGAATACGGGCGATCTTGGCCGCGGTGTTGGAATCGGCCCGGTCGCTGTTCGAGAAGTTCTGCTCGGCTATGATCTTGTCCAGCTGCTTGCGCTCGATGACACTGTATTGGCCGGACTGAACCAGCTTCTCCACGATAAGGTCCGCGATCCCCTTGCCAATATCCTGCTCCGTGCCGAAAATCGCGGCAGAGTAGCTTTTCACCGTCGCGTAGTCGAAGTTCATGACCGCGACGCGCTTCTTCTGCTGCGGCTGGGCTGGCGCGATCGAAACCACCGCCGCGGCCATAATCAGGGTTAGCACCATCCTGCGCATCGTCTCTTCCTCCAAAGCCGGGGGCCGCTCGGATCGGCAGACTCCGGCATGGATCAGTAATAGCACTTCCGGGAGCAAATGCCAATCCCGAAATCGGGGCCGGCGCGGCATCAGGCCAGGCGGGGGACGTCGCGGAGGAAGAACCCCTTGAGCGCGGCCCAGTCGAGCGGGACGAGCAGGTGGGGGATCGGCTCCTTTACAAAGATGTGGCCGACGAAGGCGAACCGGCGATCGCGCTCACGAATTCTGGCTGAGTGCGGCCACGGCGTCGGCGGGAATCCCGTAGACCAGCGCCCAGAAATTGGCGGACTTGCGCGATAACCGGCGCTCGGTGCGCAGGACTCTCAGAATCTCCTGTTCGGCAAAGGTTGTCCGCAGCCACCGCACGGCATCCTGGTCGCCCAACTCCAACACCCGCAGGATCGTGTAGTCGGGGAACTTGGATGGGTCGAAGGCACTCACGTCCACGTCCCAAAACAACGTGTGTAAGTGACTGGAAACCATATAGGTTACAGGAATTCCAGGATAGCAGGCGCCGGGGCATAAAACCAGCATTTCCGCGGGCCGAAGCCCGCGGCGGCACGCCCAAGCGTACGCCACTTACTCTCAGTGGCTGGCGGCGGGGGCCGGCTGCATCAGCTCCACATCGATGGTGATGGGGATCTCGTCGCCCACCATCATCGCGCCGCCGGTGACTCCGTACTCCTTGCGGCTGATTTTCGTGCTGGCGGAGGCGCCCATGTGGATGTTCCCGCGAGGGTCCTTCATCGGCTCGCTGGGGCCATCGACCTCAAGGACTACTTCCTTGGTCACGCCGTGGATGGTCAGGTCGCCGATCACCTTCAGCTTCCCGCTTCCAGCCGGCTCGACGTGGCGCGACTTGAAGGTCAGCGTCGGAAACTTGGCAACATCGAAATAGCTCGCGCCGCGCAGGTCATTGTCGCGCATCGTGACGTGCGTGTCGATCGAGGCCGCGTCGATGGTCACGTCGATCACGGTTTTGGATGGATCCGCCGCGTCGTATTCAACCGAACCGCTCACCTTGGTAAACGCACCGCGGACGGTCGAGATTCCCATGTGGCGCACCGAGAACTGCGCCAGGGTGTGCATCGGATCGATTTGCCAGTGGTCCGCACCGGCACAGGTCGAGACTGCCAGAAGAGCCACACCAGCGAGGGTGGGCAAAGAACGTGTCATTGTGAGTCCCCCAGTCGTCGCGACCACTTCGCCCGCCTGTGGTATCTTCAAAAGTCGGGTCGAGCTGGATTCCGCTGATTTGGTCGCCTGAATCTAAGGTTACACCATGGCAAAAGAGCATAAAGAGCCGAAGTCTACTCAAGTTCCAGTTATTGCCGGCGGCAGGACCCTGGGGGTCATCGGCGCCGGAGTCATGGGGCAGACGCTGATCAAGGGGCTGCTCAGGAGCGGCCTTGTCGCGCGCGAGCGGCTGTGGGCCGGCGACAAGAACGCCGGGGCGTGTGAGAGCGCGGCCAAGGCGCTCGAGATCCCGGTGGAGGTGGACTTCCACGCCCGCGTGCCGGGGGCGGACCTCATCCTGGTCTGCGTCAAGCCGGCCGACGCCGCCGCGGTGATGGCCGCGCTACGCGAAGACGGCCTGCGGCCTGGCGCGTTGCTGATCTCGATCCTGGCGGGCACATCGACCGAGAGGATCGAATCCCTGCTGGCAACGGACAATCCGGTAGTGCGAGCCATGCCGAACACGCCAGCCATCGTCGGCGAAGGCATGACGGTGGTCTGCGCGGGCAAGAACGCTAACGCGGGACACCTGGCGCGCGCGCGGCACATCTTCGACGCGGTCGGGAAGTGCCTGCCGGTGGACGAGGCGCACTTCGACGCCATCACGGCCCTCAGCGGAAGCGGTCCCGCCTACCAGTACCTGATCATGGAAGCGCTGGCCGACGCCGGAGTGCGTGTAGGGCTGCCGCGCCAGTTGGCGCTCACGCTGGTCTCGCAGACGGTTCTCGGAGCGGCCAAGATGGTGCAGGCAACGGGCCGCCATCCGGCCGCGCTCCGCGACGACGTCACGACGCCGGCCGGTTGCACCATCGCCGGTCTGCTGATGCTCGAAGACGGCAGAATTCGATCGGTGCTGGCGCGGGCCGTGGAGGAGGCTGCGAAGACGGCTTCCCATTTGGGGCCGCCTCCCAAGGACGCAGCCCACCGAGCCGGACACTGAACATGGACTTCGACCTTTCCACCACTAGCGAGCTCATCGAACTGGAAGACCGCTGGAACGCGCACAACTACTATCCGCTGGATGTGGTTGTCGAGCGCGCTTCGGGCGCCTGGGTCTACGGCACGGACGGCCGGCGCTACCTGGACTGCCTGAGCGCGTATTCGGCATTGAACCAGGGGCACTGCCATCCGCGCATCGTCCAGGCATTGCAGGACCAGGCGGCCCGCGTCACGCTGACCTCGCGCGCGTTCCGCAACGATCAACTGCCGCGGTTCGCGCAGGAACTGGCCCAACTCTGCGGGATGGAAATGGTCCTGCCGATGAACACCGGCGCCGAGGCGGTGGAGACTTCCATCAAAGCGGTCCGCCGCTGGGGATACACCTGTAAAGGCATTCCAGAAGATCGGGCGGAAATCATCGTCTGCGAGAACAATTTCCACGGGCGCACCACGACCATCACCGGATTTTCGTCGGAGGCATACTACCGCGATGGGTTCGGCCCCTTCACTCCCGGCTTCGTCACGGTGCCGTTCGGCGATGCCGGCGCGCTGCGGCGCGCCATTACTCCGAATACCTGCGCTTTTCTGTTCGAGCCGATTCAGTGCGAGGCCGGCATTCTGATCCCGGCCGATGGATATCTGAAAGCCGCCGCGGAGATCTGCGGACGTGAGCGCGTCCTGCTGGTGGCCGACGAGATCCAGACTGGTCTGGGAAGGACTGGCCGCTTTCTGGCGTGCGACCACGAGGGCGTCAAGCCCGATGTCCTGGTCCTCGGCAAAGCGCTTTCAGGCGGCATGTACCCGGTGTCGGCGGTGGTTTCGAGCGCGGAGATTCTGGGCGTCTTCCGGCCCGGCAGCCACGGCAGCACGTACGGCGGCAATCCGCTGGCCTGCGCGGTGGCGCGCGCGGCTCTGCGAGTGGTGGTGGAGGAACGCCTGGCGGAGCGCTCGGCCGAGCTGGGCGCCTGGCTAATGAAGGAGCTGGCCGGCATCGACCACTCGCACATCCGCGAGATCCGGGGCCGCGGGCTGCTGGTCGGCATCGAGCTTTCGGTTCCGGCGCGGGCATACTGCGAGCGTCTGAAAGACCTGGGCGTCCTGTGCAAAGAGACGCACGAGTTCGTGATCCGCCTGGCCCCGCCGCTGGTGATCTCGCGCGAGGATCTGGCCTGGATGGTGGCTCAACTCCGCGCGGCCTTCGCGGAGTAAGAAACCGCTCCCTCGCGGTCGCGGCTCGGTTCCGAACCGCGGGCGCCAGCAAGCTCCCTATGCCCCGCGCCCGGGGCGCGACGTTCGATGGAGCGGTAAACCCCTAGTGTAGTGCGTCGCAAATATCGAGCAGTGTACGCCGAAATTCGAGCCAGTCCCGGGTCTGCGGCCAATTCCGATACTCGACGGAATCTGCGGTCGCACTTCGCTAGCTGGTCGGGGGCAGCGAGGCGGCGGCGGGCTGCTCGCGATGCGGCCGGTCGTGCTTTTCCGTGTGCTGCGCGCCGGCGGGCTGCGGCTTGTCGTACACCGCATGCACGCGCTCGTCGAAGCGGCCGAAGATCATCTTCCCCGCGGTGGTCTGGAGCACGCTGGTCACGCTGATGTCGATGGTTTTCGAGATCAGCCGCTTGGCGTTGTCCACCACCACCATGGTGCCGTCATCGAGGTAGGCGACGCCCTGGTTGTACTCCTTGCCTTCCTTGAGAATGAACACCCGCATGACTTCGCCCGGCAGCACGATCGGCTTCAGGGCGTTGGCCAGCTCGTTGATGTTCAGCACCTCGACGCCGTGCAGTTGCGCCATCTTGTTCAGGTTGAAATCGTTGGTGACGACCTTGCACTCGTAGACCTTGCCCAGCTCGATCAGCTTCATGTCGACGTCGCGGATATTGGGGAAGTCGTCCTCGATGATCTGCACGTTGAGGTGCGTCATCTTCTGGATGCGCTGGAGGATGTCCAGGCCGCGCCGGCCGCGGTTGCGCTTCATGGAGTCCGCGGAGTCGGCGACCAGTTGCAACTCGCGCAGCACGAACTGCGGAATCACCAGCGTGCCGTCGAGAAAGCCAGTTTCGGCGATGTCGGCGATGCGGCCGTCGATGATAACGCTGGTATCCAGAATCTTGAACGCCTGCTTGCCGGGCATCTCGCCGCCAAACACACCGCCGAAGGCCGCGAGGTTGAGCATGTCGCCCTTGTTGCCGCCGATCACGAGGCCGATGTAGGTCATCCACAGCAGGATGGCAATTTGAAGGAAAGACAGAAGCGTGGGGTTTCCGCTAAGGGCCCAATGCAGAACCCAGGCCATCAGGAACGCACCCATGATTCCCATGGTGGAACCGATAGCCGCTCCGATCAGGCGCTTCAGGCTAACCTCTTTCAGCCTTACCTCGAACAGGATTACACCCAATCCAAGGACCAGCCCCACCACTCCACCCAGGACCGGAACCGGGTTACTTTGGACATCTTTGAACGGAGAAAGGAAGTAACCGGCGCAACCTAGCAAGACGACGAATAAGCCGCGTAGTATCAGCATGTTGATCATAGATTCACCCTTGCCCTGTCAGAAGGGCCAATAACGGCTCGACGCGCGGAACACTACTGGTTGCAGCATAACACGAATCGCCGTTCCGCCCGGCGCTTTCCAGGCGCGCGGCGGTGGAGAAACGAGGCAAGGATGGCGGAGGAAGGGACTTAGGAGGGATGCTGGCCGAAAGCGTTGGAGTCGAATAGCACCTCGGGCGCCGGCGGTGGTGCCACCGGCCGCGGAGGGCACTTTTCTGCTCTAGAGAGCCTTGGCCAGCTCGGCGGCGAAGGCGCTCTTCGGGGCGTCGCTGCCGGGCTTATTGGGTCTCTTGACGATGTGACGCTTTTGAGCGCGGTCGTCAGGTTTGCCGTTACCGTAGACTCTCGGCTTCGGCGGTTGTGCAGGATTCGCGCGTAGCAGCTTGCCTTCAAGAGGCGCGTGATCAAACCGACGGATGATCGCTTGCATCTCTTCTTGATTGGGAGCATCGATGAAGGCGAAACCCTTCGACTCTTGCGTTTCGGGATTGCGGATGACCTTGATCGCGTCGGCGACCAAGCTCTCCGCGTTGAGCCAGGACTGAATATCGTCGGCAGTCACCCAAGCCGGCAGATTGCCGAGAAAGACTGTGAAACTCATTCCTTAGTGTTATTCACTCCGTTGTGGGAATTGGGGGAGCAACTCGTGGGCGTCCGTCCTCCAATATCGTAGCAGACGACCGCTAGAGATGCAATGTACTCTCAGCCGCAAAACGCTCAGAACGCGAGGTTATTTCCGTTAAGAATTGTGTGAACGGTTTCAGCCCCAGTACTGCCACTGGTGGGCTATCAGTACGTAGGCGGCGAGCGCCGCGTTGGTGACCGCGTGCGCCAGGATGCAGTCTGCCAGGCTTTTTGTGCGAATCATCCACCAGTTGTACAGAATGCCAGCCGCAAGGCCGACGTCCCAATAGGCGCCGTGCTCACTGGCGAAAAGCACCGCGGTCAACCAGAACGCCTCCGCGCCGTAGGTTCCGAGCGCCACCTTCTCAAAACGCGGCGAAATCAGGCGGCGCATCAGCCAGGCGCGCCAGAAGAGCTCTTCGGCTATGGGAACCAGGATGACGGAGCCTCCGAGCCGGTAGAACAGGAACCACCCGCTGGTTCGCAAGGCAGGCGGCGGAAGGCTGCCGGTGGAAGGGTGGGTCAATGCGTTGTCGAACAGCCAGAAGTGCCTGTATGAAGGAAACAGCACGTCGGGACCGATCCAGATGGCGAAGACCGCGAGTCCGAGAAGAATGCTCGAGACCGGCGACACCGGCCGGAGGCGGATGACTCCTCGGGAAAACACCAGGAGCGCCGTCAGAACCGCCAGGGCTCGCAAGGGCTGCGTCAGCAGGGAGTCGATTCCGAGGTATGGCCTCAGGGCCAGCAGGACGATCAGCACCGCGAACGGAATGGCGTAGGCCTTCCAGTCGGCGGCATCGCTGTGTCCGCGGTCGAGTCCGGGCTTGACGGCAATCACCGGGCTTGTCTCCGTGGCGTGCTCACGAGGGCAGCGCGGGGCTGGCTATGGACTCTTGTCGACGCGAAAACCGGCCTCGACACGAGTGTCGAGGCGGCAGGTACGAGTGCCCAATGCCACTTAATTTTCCCAGATGCGGACGGCCGGAGTGGGGCGGCTCT
>CAZBQQ010000037.1:24529-38335 GCA_964493965.1 uncultured Solibacteraceae bacterium | reverse complement strand
AGTTGGCAACCGGCGCGTAGGATGCCATCCTGCCCCACAATGCGTGGCGCTGTTCGATTGGGCTGAAGCCTGCGCCACGAAGCTCTACACGCGGCCGTAGATCGGGACGACGGCGCCGTTGACGTCGGCGGCTGCCTCGGAGGCGAGGCACAGGAGCAGGCGCGCGATGGATTCGGGCGTGACCCAGCGCGAGAAGTCGGTGCCCGGGTTGGCGGCGCGATTGGCAG
This sequence comes from uncultured Solibacteraceae bacterium, assembly GCA_964493965.1. GTDB lineage: Bacteria > Acidobacteriota > Terriglobia > Bryobacterales > Bryobacteraceae > DASWZN01. The sequence goes on along the minus strand of CAZBQQ010000037.1, from coordinate 38,108 downwards.
GCGTGTCGATCACGCTGGGCAGGACTACGTTGGCCGTAACTCCTGAGCGCTTCACCTCGAGCGCGATGGTGCGGACCAGGGCCACCAGGGCGGCCTTGGAAGCGCCGTAGGCGGCGAGGGTTGCGACCGGCTCGACGGCGGTCTTCGAGCCGATGGTGACGATGCGCCCGTACCTGGCCTCGATCATGGCCGGCAGGGCGGCTCGCGCGCAATAGAAAGCCGCGTTCAGGTTGAGGTCGATCATGCGGGTCCAGACGCCGTCGTCGGTCTGGGCCACGGGCGCGCCGCCCTCGAAGCCTCCAGCGAGATGCAGCAGCACATCGAGTCGCTTGAAACGTGAGAGCACCGTCTGAACGGCTCGCGCGGCCTCGTCGGGCCTTGTCAAATCGGCCGATATCTCGGATCCGGAGCGCGAGACCGCGGCCACGGTGGCGCCGGCTTCGACAAACGCCTGCGTCACGACGGTGCCCAGGGCGCCGCTGGCGCCGGCAATCAGAACCACCCTCCCCGTGAATTCGCCCATATCCGAAGACTACCGCAGACGCGCGCGGCTGGTGCCGGGGGACCGCTTCCTGGCGGTCGCGGCTCGGTAACACCACGCGGGGTGGATGGGCTCAGTCCATAATGGAAGCACATGCCGGAGACGCTGCCTCGCCTCAGAATGGATCTCGATTTCGTCCCGTCGCCTCTCCGCGACCGGCCCGGGCTGCTCATCCGCGATCCGTTTCGCTATTCCGACGCCACGCTGATCGTTCCGCCGGTGCTGGTGCAGTGTCTCGAGTTTTTCGATGGCCACCAGACGGACCTGGACCTGCGAGCGGCGCTGGTGCAGCTGACCGGCGACCTGCAGATGGGCGAGGTCGAGCAGCACCTGAGGCAGGCGCTGAGCGATGCCGGCTTCGTCGAGGACGACGTCTACCGCCGGCTGCGCGCGGAACAGCACGCCGCGTTCGCACGGGCCGAGCGGCGGGAGGCCTCGCACGCGGGCGGTGCCTATCCGGAAGAGGCCGAGGCGATGCGGGCGACGCTCGGCGGCTGGATGTCGGCGGTGGCGCCCGCGCCGCTCGGCGGACTGGTTGGAATCGCGGCGCCGCACATCAGTCCCGAGGGCGGGTATCACACCTACGCGGCCGCTTACGGCGCTCTCGGCGCGGAGTACAAGGACCGCGTGTTCGTCATCCTGGGCACGTCGCACTATGGGGAGCCGCAGAAATTCGGCCTCACCATGAAGTCCTTCGTGACTCCGCTGGGCGAGGCGCGGACGGAGCGGGCGCTGGTGGAGCGGCTGGTGGCGGCCGGCGGCGATGCGGTAAACCTGGAGGACTACTGCCACGCGGTGGAGCATTCGATCGAGTTTCAGGTGGTCTTTTTGCAGCACCTCTTCGGCCCCGAGATCCGGATTCTGCCGGTGCTCTGCGGCTCGTTCGCGGCCAGCATCCGCGGCGGCGGGAAGCCGGAGGATGACGCGGGCATCCAGCGTTTCTTCGGCGCGTTGAGCGACATGGCATCGCAGGAAGGGCAGCGCCTGTTCTGGGTGATGGGGATTGACCTGGCCCACATGGGCAAGCGCTACGGCGATCCGTTCCCCGCGCGGGCGAATGAAGGGCCGATGGCGCACGTGGCCGAGGCCGACCGGCGGCGTATCAGCCTTCTCGAAAGCGGCGACGCTGCGGGCTTCTGGGGTGCGATTCAGGAGAACGGCGATCCGCTGAAGTGGTGCGGCTCAGCCCCCCTGTATACGTTCCTGAAGGCCATGCCCACGGCTCGCGCGCGACTGCTCGGCTACGAGCAGTGGAACATCGACGAGCAGAGCGTGGTCAGCTTCGGCGCGCTGGCGTTCGAGGGCTGAGTACCGAGCCGCGACCGCGAGGGAGCGGTCCGCTTGCTTACGCGCGCGGTTCAGTGCTGGCTGGTGTGAGGCTAGCGCAGCTGCCAGCGCAGCGGCTTTCCGGGGGCGCTGGTGCCCTTCAGCTCGATCGCTCCGTCCGGTCCGCGAGCCACGCTGACGTGGGCTCCGTTGACTTCGGCCTTCTTCAGGCGCTCTGCCTCTTCGGGCGGCAGGCTCACGCGGATGGTCCACGTCCCGGCCTGGGACGGGGCGTACCAGCCCTCGTAGCCCGTGGCGGACTTCACCACGCCGAGCAGGGGCGAATCGAAGCGGTAGGAGGGCAACGGTAGCCCGGGGGCGACGCGCATGCCGTCCGCGGTGAACTCCACTCCCAGCACCTTCACCAGGGAATACAGCGAGCAGGCGTGCGAGTGGACGTTGAAAACCGGGTAGTCGGTGTAGTGCAGGAAGCCCGTCGTGACGGTCTCGCCGGGATGCGGGCTCAGTGTGGAGTTGAGCGTGTCGGGACCGCTCCAGGTGTTGTACCAGACGTCCGGGTACACCTCCGCATGGCGCGCCAGCGAATTCTTGCGCCACTCGTCCCAGGCCATCTTCGGATCCACCAGGGCCAGCGCCCAGATGAGCGTTGCGTTGAGCGACGGCCATATGCCGCCGTTGATCGCCTCGCCCGGTCCGCAGACGCCTTTCTCCAGCATGTCCGCGCTCTTGTTCAGTTGCGCCGCGCCGATGGGGGAAGGACGGCGCAATATTTCGTCGACTGCCTGCACGAGCTCTTTGGTCTGATCAGGCGACGTGACGCCGCCGATGACGGCCCACGGCTGCGGTTCGATCCACAACCCCTTCTCTCCGATCCAGCCCAGCGTGGGGCCGAGCCAGGCGCGGCGCAACCATTTGCCGGTCCACTGCGCGCGGGCGGCTTTGCGATGCTCCTCCGCCTTCTTCCGGGCCGCCGTGGCATCCTGACCTCCATACGCGAGCAGGCGGCCATAGTAGTCGAAGACATATGCCGCCATGGCCGAGTTGAGGACGCTCTCGCCCTGCTCGACGCATTCCTTCCGCACGCGCTGCGCCCACGCCGTGACGAGCGCGTCGTTCCAGTCGTCCTCGAGCATCTTCATCAGGCCGTGCTCGCCGGTCCCGACATCTTCCACCAGATGGCGGTAGCAGCGGGCCAGCAGATTGCGGACCGATTCCTTCCCCGCCGTTGGTCCGTAGAGGGGGAAGGTGGTGATTTGTTCGTCGAGGAAGGCGACATCGCGCGTAGCCAGGACGTATTCGCTGGCCGCCCAGAGCAGCCACATCGGGATGTCGCTCGAGTTGTCGCTCGCGGCCGGCATGATCTGGCCGTGCCCCACGATGCCGTAAGGGATCGAGCCGTCCTTGCGGACCTCCTTCAAGGTGTAGCGCAGAACTTCCTTGACCAGTTGCGGCTCGGTGAAGATGAACGGCAGCGCGTGCTGAAGCGGGTCGCGCGCGGCGCCCTGAAATCCCATGACGTACAGATAGATGCCGGCCTGGTTTACGATGTGCTCGCCGAAGTAGTCGTCGTAGGTGAGGCTGCTGCGGACGTAGTAGTAGTTCCAGGCGGTCTCGCGGGCGATCCAGGGCTCGGAGGGCGCGTCGAACCGGAACGCGTTCCGCTTCCACTGCTTGCTCGATTCGGCGAGCAGGTTGGCAGGCTTGGCGCGGTACTTGTTCACCAGCGGATCGAGCTCGGCTCCCTTCGGCAGGTAACCATATAGGAAGTGCAGCGTGCGCCGTTCACCCGGCTTGAGCGTGAACTTGCGCTCGAGCAGCAACCCGCTTTCCGGGCCGCTCGCCGCGAGATCGCCGTCTAGCGACTCGCCGAGTCCGGAGGGATTGGCCGCGCCACCCTCGCCGAAGAATTTCTTCGCGTTCGTCGCGAAGCCGTCGGCGGGCGCATCGAGCGAAACTAGGAAGACCGGTGGAGGCTCGAGGTCGTCGAAAGACGCCTCGGGCACGGTCTCCTGAACCGGTCCCAGAAACGGATTCGGGCGGGCGGCGAGGTTCGCTTTGATCCTCTCGAACGCGGCCTCTTCTTCCGGCAGACGGCCGAGGAATCGCTTGCTCTCGGCGAGGCCGGCGTGGCCGTCCAGGGCGCGGAACTGATGCGCGAAACGATCGCCCAGCTTGCGCCTCAGCCCGGCCAGTTCGCCCGCTCCCGCCATAGTGTCCATGAAAGAGCGGAACGAGAACTGATAGACCTGACATCCCCAATATTCGATCCAGCGCAACTGAGCCGCGGAAGTGCCGTGGTTGGTGATGGTCACCTGCGAGAGCAGCACGGGATCGTCGCCGAAGGGCGCGGAGATCACCTGATCGACCGCGTAGTTTGCGCCGGCGACGCGCTTGCGGAAGTAGCCCGCGCCGAAAATGCGATCGAAGCTCTTCGCACTGCCGGTGTAGAAGGTGCTCAACGTCTCCCTGCCGTCGGTGAGGTAGCCGATCCCTCCGCCGTATTGACCGTGTTCGGGCTGATAGTCGTTGAGGAACTTCGGCGCGCCCTCGTCCTGCCGCACCTGGACGACGCCGTAGTTGGAAACCACGGCCACCACCCGGTCGTTGCCCACCTGGTGTATGTGATCGGTGGTCGAGAGAATTCCGGGCCTGACCGCGGTGACGGCTTTGGGATCGTGCACCTGGTCGCAGGTGTAATGGAAGGCGGGGAGGCCGAACTCGTCGTCAATCCAAACGCCAAAGGAACCGGAGCCGTAAGGCTTGGCGCCCGTCTGCCCTTGACCGAGGAGCCGGGGGACGGTCAGCGCCGTTCCAAGAGTCGTGAAAAACGATCTGCGATTCAGGTCCATGTTCATTCCCAGTTTGCATGGTACCTGAATCGTGGGAGTGGATCGTCAGTTCTGCGCCGCCACCCAATAACCCGGGCGCGTGCGGACCTTGACGTCGGGACGGTCCACGGTGACTACGATCTCGTGGAAGCCGCCTTCTTCCCGGTTGGTGGGAGTGTACGTGAGCAGGTACTGCGAGTGCAACTCGTCTCCGATGGCGCTCATCGCGCTCTCCAGATCCTTCTGGCTGATGAACGAGCGTTCGTCGCCGCCGGTGAACCTGGTGTAGACGTCCACCGGGTCCTTCACGAAGATGGACTTGGCCCCCCGGAAAAGGTCGGCGATCAACGGCACGAATTCGGCCGAGTTCTGGGGATTGCCGTAAAGCTGCTTGACATTGTCGGGCAGGGGCGCCACGCCCCCGGGCAGCGTGCGGGCCGTCGGCGGTATGCGATCGGGCGGCGGCGGCTGCGCCTTGGTCCGAAACGAATTCGCCAGCTGGTTGATGTTCACCGAGTACACGCTGACGTTGGCGAACTGCAGGTCCGTCAGCGCGTCGCGGACCTTCGCCTCGCTTCCGTAATCGCGGGCCTCGGCGATGAGCAGAAGGACCCGCCTCCGGGATTCGGGCCGGGTCTTCAACATGCGGACGCTCTGAATCACGGCGTCGTTCAAGGCGCTGATGCTCGATCCGGCGTGCAACTTGGCCAGAGCTTCCTTGACCTTACCCGTGTCGGTGGTGAAATCCTGGAGCGTCTGGATGCGGTGGTCGAACCCGACGATCGCGACTTCGCCCTGGTCGCCGGTGACCAGTCCCTGAAGCAGCGGCCCGATATTGCGGACCGCCGGCAGCACCGGTTCGGCGTTGGCATTGGCTTGAATCGCCACCACCAGCGAAATGGGGATGTAGGTGACATCCACCTTGATGTCCTGCAGCTTCCCGTTGTCGGTGAGCTGGAAATTGTTACTCTTCAGGTCGTTGATGTACTGGCCGTGCTTGCCGAGGACCACGGCCGGCGCCACCACCACCTTGATCCCGGAGCGAAAGACCGGGGTGCTGGGCTCCTGAGCGACCGCCAGGCTCGCCAACAGGAAAGCGGGAAGGATCGATCTTGTCAGCATCATAATCCAGACGCCCTCAGCGTCCCTGCCGTTACGTGTCCGGGCCGTGCTCTGTGTCGCCGCGCAGCAACTGCAGGATATGCGGCACTACACTAATGATACCGTCGAGCGACTCCACCGCGCCCTTTGGCGAGCCGGGGAGATTCACGATCAGGACCTGGCCGCGAATTCCGGCCACGGCGCGGGAGAGCGCGGCCAGCGGCGTGGACTTCCGGCCGTGACTGCGCATCAGCTCGCCGATGCCGGGGATCTCGCGCTCGATGGCGGCGCGGGTGGCCTCGGGAGTGACGTCGCGAGCGGCGACGCCGGTCCCTCCGGTGGTGAAGATCGCCGCGAACTGGTTGCCGTCGGCCAGGGTCGCCAGGCGCGCCGAAATGAGATCGGCCTCGTCCGGCAGCACCTCGATGGCGGACACCGACCAGCCCAACTGCTCCAGGCGCTCGCGCACCGCGGGCCCGGAAACGTCCGTACGCGTGCCGGCGTAGGCCGAGTCGCTGATGGTCAATACCGCGGCGTTGATCACTGCTTCTCCGATCCGGGCCGCCGGTAGCGGCCGCTCTTGCCCCCGGTCTTCTCGAGCAGCACGATGCCTGCGATCTCGATGCCCTTGTCGAGCGCCTTGGTCATATCGTACACGGTGAGGGCGGCCACGGCGGCGGCGGTCAGCGCCTCCATCTCGACGCCGGTGGGGCCGACGGTGGAAACCTCCGAAACAATACGTACGCCGCGCGTTTCGAGGCGGATCTCGACATCGGCGTGGGTCAGCAGCAGCGGGTGGCAGAGCGGGATCAGCTCCCAGGCGCGCTTGGCGGCGCCGATGCCCGCGATGCGCGCGACTTCGAGCGGGTTGCCCTTGGGGTTCTTGGGAAGCTTGTGCAGAACCGCCGGCCGTATCCGGACGAAGGCTTCCGCTCGCGCGGTCCGCACCGTGGGGGACTTCCCGGAGACGTCCACCATGCGGGCCGCTCCGGCGCTATCGAAGTGCGTGAGTTTTTTGGCAGTCTTTTTCATGGCATCAGCACCCGGATCCACTCGCCCGCGCGCCAGCTTTCGCGGGCGGCATCGGCGACCAGAAATGCGTTTGAACGGGCCAGGGCAGGGATGTCGCTCGATCCGTGCCACGGAACCGGCGTCACCTCAGATCCATCGGCACTCAGGCGGGCGGGGAGGAAGCGCGTGAGCCCTGGCTTGTGGTGGAAATCCGACGCGAGGCGGACAAACGGCATCGGCAGCGCGCTCTCTACCCGGCCACCGAGAAGGTCCAGGGCGGCGCGCGCGAACACCGCGAACGTAACCAGCGTGGATGCGGGGTTCCCGGGCAGTCCGAAAAAGAACGTGCCGCGCGCGCGGCCGAAGACCAGCGGCTGGCCGGGCTGGATGCTCACGCGATCGAAGTAGATCTCGGCGTCGAGCGAGGCCAGAACCTCTTCGATCAGGTCGTATTTGCCCGCCGAGACGCCTCCCGAGATGAGCAGCAGATCGGCGGCGAGGCCGCGCTCGATGAGCGCCTGGCTCGCGGCGCGCTCGTCCCTGGCGACCGGAAGGATCTCGGCCACTCCACCCGCTCGGCGCACCTGGGCGGCAAGCGAATGGGCGTTGGAGTTCCTCACCTGGTGCGGTGCGGGAGCGGCCGAAACGTCCACGATCTCATCGCCGGTGGACAGGATGGCCACGCGCGGCTTTGCGAAAACCCGCACGGTGGCGCGGCCGGCGGACGCCAGCGCGGCGATGCCGGCGAATCCGATCCTGCTCCCGCATGGAATCAGCTCGTCGCCCGAGCGGGCATCCGAGCCCCTCGGGCTTACCGACTTTCCCGCTTCCACGGCGGGCGCCAGTACGAACCCGTCTTCCTGCCTCGCGTGCTCGACCATTACCACGGAGTCGGCGCCCTCGGGCATGCTGGCGCCGGTCATGATCTCGATTGCCTCGCCGGCGGATACCTGACCTGCGAACGGTCCGCCTGCGCGTGCCTCGCCGATGAGACGCAAGCGGCCGGGCGTATCGGCGGCGCGCAGCGCGAAGCCGTCGCGCACGGAGCGGGCAGTGGGCGGGTAATCGCGATCCGCCACGATCGATTCGGCGATGGTGCGGCCTTCCGCGTCGTCGAGAAGCACTTCTACCGCCGCGGGCGTTGGGCGCAGGCTCGCGACCTTGTCGATCACGCAGGCGCGGGCTTGCTCGAAGGTCATCCTGGGCACGAGTGAAATTCTAGCAGGGTGAGCAGGCGGAAGCCTGCCCCATTCAGTCGAGCTTGAGCGACTGAACCTTGATGGTTCCGTTCGCCGCTTCTCCCGTGACGGTGGCGCGCAGGTGATCGCTCTTGCTGGACGCCTTGAGCGCCGCGAGGGCCTTCTTGCTGCCGGCATCGTCGAGCTTGAGGAACGTGCCATTCGAGGTCAGAATGCCGAACCCGCTGCTGCCGCAGCCGAGCGCGCAACTCCGCGTGTGCGCGTCCGCATCCTTGAGCGTGAACTTGGCGGAGCAGTTTTGATCGACCAGCGGAGCATTACTCCAGGTTTCAGCGGCCGCGGCCAGCGGAAATACCGTTGCGATCAGTATCGAAGCGAGTAGTAGTCTCATGTAGCCCCCTTCCTGAACACATCATAGCGGATCGGCTTCACGCATCACGGCACAGTGTCTGGGGTGCGCGACATAGCGGGAGGGAGGGGTTCAGCCCGCGCGGGGCTTCAGCCCCGCTCCGCAGCCGTGCGATTCTGGAGAGGCATGCTGAACCGCCTCACACTCACGCAGATGGCCGCGGAGGTGCGCAGCGGCCGCGCGTCCTCCCGCGAAGTCGTCGAAGCGCACCTGCGGCAGATCTACGCCCAGAACCCGCGCATCAATGCATTCGTCACCGTCTTCGCCGAGGAGGCGTTGGCGGCGGCCATCGCGGCGGACGCGGCGCGCGTGCGGCAGTCTACGCTTGGCCCCCTGCACGGCGTGCCCGTCACCATCAAAGACAGTTTCGATGTCGCCGGCCGGCCGACGTATTGCGGCAGCAAGCTGCGCCTCGACCACCGCGCCACCGCGGACTCCACGCCCGTGGCCCGGCTGCGGGCGGCCGGAGCGATCGTTCTAGGCAAGACGAACTGCCCCGAGTTCCTCTACAACTACGAGACGGACAACTACATCACCGGTCGCACCAACAACCCGTGGGATGTCGCGCGCACCTCGGGCGGATCGAGCGGGGGCGAGGCGGCGGCGATCGCTTCATTTTGTTCGCCGGGCGGGATGGGCAGCGACGGCGGCGGCTCCATCCGCGTTCCGGCGCACTTTTGCGGCATCGCTGGGCTGAAGCCAACGCCGGGGCGCGTGCCGGCCACCGGCCACTTTCCCCTGATCGCGCATCCGGGCGGCCTTCTGGGCGTCGGCGGGCCGATGGCTCGCACGGCCCAGGACGTGCGGCTGCTGTTCGAGATCACCGCCGGGCACGACGACCAGGACCCGTTCTCGGCTCCCGTGCCGCTACGGAGGCCGGAACTGACGGGCTTGCGGATCGGACTGATGGAGCGCTTCAACCGCGTGCCGGTCGCGGCGCCGGTTCTGGCTGCGGTGACGGCGGCGGGCCGGGTGCTGGAAAACCTCGGCTTTGCGGTCGAGCCATTCGAGCCGCGAGGGATCGAGCGCGCTCCCAACCTCTGGTGGTTCTTCTTCGGCGAAGTTGCCGCGCCGTTCATCAAGCAGATGATCGCGGGTCGCGAACAGGACGTTCATTGGACCGGCATGGAACTGGTGGCGATGGCGCTCGAGAAGCCCGCCCCGACCTTCGAGCAGGTGGTGGAGAATCTGGGCGCGCGAGACGCCATGCGGGCGGCGCTTCTCCGGCAGATGCGCGCGTTCCCGGTGCTGCTGCTGCCGGCCTGCGGGGTGGCGGCTTTCCCGCACCGCTCGCGCCGGTGGCCGGTGGGCGAGAAAGAGATCGGCCTGTTCGAGGCTATGATGCCGTTGACCTTCTCGAACCTGCTCGGACTGCCCGCGTTGGTCATTCCGTTCGGCTACACGGAAGAGGGCCTGCCGGTGGGGGTTCAGCTTGTAGCCGCACCGTACGGCGAGGAACTGCTGCTGGAACTGGCGGTGCGGATGGAAGAGGCTCGCGGACCGTTTGGCGGCCCGCGAACGTAAGCCCGCTTTTCTCATCGGGAGCGCAGACCGTGAGAAAAGCGGGCTGTCGGCTTGCGGGCAAATCAACGCAGGTTGTGGACGGCCGCGCCCGTGGTCAGGCCGGCGGCGGCCAGGTTCGCGAAGCTGAGCGGTTTTTCGATTTTCTGGCTGTGGTGGCGCAGGGCGACCCACTGAAAGGCGAGACCGACGCCCACGATGGCGGACTTGATTTCGACGCTGCGGGCGCTGAAACGGCCGTTGGGGCCCTGGAGCAGCGGGTTCAATTCGTGACGGCCCCAACTGGAGCGGGCGTCGAGAACCGATGCGCCGGCGAGGGCGGCGACGCTGACCCACCAGAGCTTCTTGGAGGGTTTGTTGGTGGGGGTGGTGGATTGGACCAGGCCGCCGGCGGCGAACGAAAGCGAGGCGGCCAGGGTTGCGAGAGCGACTAGTTTCTTTAGCATTGGATGTCCTGTGTCGAGTTCAGAATATCCCTTAAGTTCCTTATTTACTAGCGGTTGCTGTACTAGGGTAGATACAGGACCGGAGAGCTAAGGTGGGCGGACAAAATGGGGCGGGCGGGCTTCAGCCCGCGCGGGGCTTCAGCCCCGCCCCGCCGCCGCGCCGGTGCCGCGATAAAATCAGAGGTCTGAATGAAAATGCACAACGCGATTCCAAGCGCCGCGCTGCTGTCCGTGCTGGCCGGCTCTTCCGCCGCCGCTGACGGGGGCTATAAGAACTTCACCGTCTCGGTCTACGCCCGCGCGTACGAGGTCCGGCAGATGAAAGACCAGGCCTGGCTCGACGAGCGGTGGAAAGCCATCGAGAAGCAGGTCCGGGTCGGCAAGGTCTACATCGAAACGCATCGTGATTTCGTGATGCCCGACGAGGACACCATCGAGCAGGCGAAGCGCTTCTTCGCCGCCCGGGGAATCCGCACCGCCGGCGGCATCACCTTCACGCAAAACGAGCGTGACCGCTTCAAGACGTTCTGCTATTCCGATCCCGCGCTGCGCCAGAAGGCCAAGGAGATCGTCGAACTTACCGCCCGCCACTTCGACGAGATCATCCTCGACGATTTCTTCTTCACCAACTGTAAGTGCGACGCCTGCATCCGCGCCAAGGGTTCCAGGAGCTGGACACAGTTCCGGCTGGAGCAAATGGATGACGCCGCGCGCAACCTTGTGGTGGGGCCGGCCAAGGCGGTGAACCCGAAAGTCAAGTTCGTCATCAAGTTTCCGAATTGGTACGAACATTTTCCGTACCTGGGCTTCGACCTGGAGAAGGAGCCCAAGATATTCGACGGTATTTACACCGGGACGGAAACCCGCGATCCCGATTTCTCGGACCAGCACTTACAGCCCTACGAGAGTTACTCGATCATCCGCTATTTCGAGAACATCAAACCCGGCGGCAACGGCGGCGGCTGGGTGGATCCGTTCGCGCGCGGCACGCTGGACCGCTACGGCGAGCAGCTCTGGCTGACGCTGTTCGCCAAGGCGCCAGAGATCACGCTGTTCGACTTCCGATCGCTCCTCGAGCCGGTCCCCGGCGCGGATGGCGCCGAGCAGCAGGACACCATGCTGGGGCGCGTTGCCGGCTACGTCTTCGATACCGTCGATGGTTTCATCGGCAAGCTGGGCAAGCCTGCCGGCATCAAGGCTTATAAGCCGTTCCAGTCGTCAGGCGAGGACTTCCTCCACACCTATCTGGGTATGCTCGGCATTCCGATCGAGATGACGCCCGTGTTTCCGGCCGAAGAGAAGACCATCCTGCTGACGGAATCCGCTAAGTTCGATTCCGATATTGTCGGCAAGATCGAAGGCCAGTTACAGGCCGGCAAGAACGTTGTCATCACCTCCGGGCTGCTGAGGGCGCTACAGGGCAAGGGAATCGAGAATATCGCCGAGATCGAGTGTACGGACAAGAGAGTCGCCGCCAGCGATTTCTGGCAGCCGTGGCGGCCGGCGATCTGGCATGCGGATGCGCCCATCCTGATGCCGCAGATCCGTTACCCCACCAACGACGCCTGGGAGCTGGTCTCCGCCCTCAGCGGCGGCAAGGGCTTCCCCGTTCTGCTCGATGCCGGATACTCGACGGGCCACCTCTACGTGCTCACCATCCCGGATAACTTCGGCGACCTCTACCGCCTGCCGCCGGGCGCGCTGACGCGGATCAAGGAGGTGCTGATGAAGGACCTGCCGGTGCGCGTGGAGAGCGCCGCGCAGGTGGCGCTGTTCCTCTACGACAACGACTCCTTCATCGTCGAGTCGTTCCAGCCGCAGGGCAGCCAGGTGACCATCGTGACCGACGCGCGCATGACCAAGCTGCGCGACCTCCGCAGCGGGCAGGTGCTGACCGGCCAGGCACGCGGTGGCAGCATGGTCTTCGACGCCCCGATCCCGCCGCACTCCTATCGCGTCTTCGCCGGGGGGAAAGAGTAGCTATCAGCTGTCAGCTATCAGCTTTCAGCTCCGGCGGCTTGCCGCGCGACGGCCGAGGGGCGGGCGCCGAGGCTGAAAGCTGACAGCTGATAGCTGAGAGCTGCGCCGCTTCGGCGCTCGCCGGTCCCGTGCCGCCACCGGCCGAAAAGCAGGGCGCCGAGCCTTCGCGAGATGTTAGTCTTCCTACTGGAGGCCTATGAATCGGAGACCGCCTGTCACGCCGGCGCTGGTGCTCGGGTTGATCATCGTGGCCTTCGGCGTGATCCTGTTTCTGGACGGCCAGCACCTTATCGACGCATCCCGCGTCTATCCGTTCTTCTGGCCAGGGGCGCTCCTGGCAGTGGGCTTGTTCAAGCTGGCGCTTTCCGGCTCGGGGCCGGGCCGGGTTTGGGGCGGCATCCTGGCGGCGGCCGGAATTGTGCTGATTCTCGAGCGGCTCAACTACGTGCGAGTCTCCTTCGCGACTCTCTGGCCGGTTGCGCTGATCGTGGCCGGGGTGCTGCTGGTCTGGCGGTCCGTCGCGGGCGGGCCCGCCCAGTGTTCCGCTACCAAGGCCGCAGGCACGCTCAATGAGCTTGCCGTCTTCGGAGGCGGGGAGTTCAAGAGCGACGACGCCGACTTCCGGGGCGGGGAAGCCTTCGCGGTGTTTGGCGGCTGCCAGATCGATCTGCGCAAAGCCGCCATGCAGGTGAACGAGGCCGTCATTCACGCCAACGCCCTGTTCGGCGGCATCGAGATCCGGGTGCCCGAAACGTGGAGCGTGCTGGTCAACGGCGTCCCGCTCCTGGGCGGCTACACGGATGACACCCACCATCCGTCGCCGGACGAAGTCGTCGCCATCAAGCGGCTGGTGGTCAAGGGCTTCGCCATGTTCGGCGGCGTTGCCGTCAAGAACTAGGCGCGCGCCCTACTGGGTGCGGGTCACGGTCACCGAGCGCCAGCCGTTGTTCCCCGCCGCGTCGTAGGCGCGGATCGTGATGGTGTTGGTTCCCACGCGCATCGGGACTCCCGCGGTCTGCCACGCCGTGGTTCCCGTAGCGTTCCCGGTGTTGCCGATGGAATCGGTCCAGGTGACCTTCACCACGCCGACGTTGTCGGAAGCCGTTCCGCTGAAGGTCATGGACGCGTTGTTGGTCAGGACGCTGCTGCCCGACGGAGATAGAATCGTCAGCGACGGCGCGACGGTATCGACGGGCAGCGGGGTTGGGGCTGGAATCGGCGTCGGCTTGGGCGTGGGTGTCGGAGTCGGGGTCGGC
>CAZBQQ010000037.1:22714-24429 GCA_964493965.1 uncultured Solibacteraceae bacterium | reverse complement strand
TAAAGACCGCGGATCGCGGCGATGTCCGACGGTGTGAGGCCGGTGGCCACGTGGTAATACGGGTACATCACCGTGCCCGGCACGTCCGTGTGCGGCAGGCCCAGCGCATGTCCCGCTTCATGCAGCGCCACGCTGAACAGGTCTGTGCCCGAGCCGATCCCCCAGCTCTCGGAGGCGTCGAAGTGCATGTCGCCGGCGAGCGGCTCCGGATTCGGCGGCGCGGGATAGAACGTGTGCGCCAGCACGCCGCCCAGGCCGTCGAAAGCATATCCGTCGCCGTGGCCGCCCGTCGCGAACGAAATGGCGATGGTCCTTTGCGAAGGCGTGCTCGCGGGCACGTAGTTGACCTGGACGTATTGCGCCCACACTCCCAGTGCCTGCAGGATCACGCTCTGCACCTGGGCGGCCGGCAGCCTGTTGGTGAGCGCTCCAAAGGAGTAACCCAGCGTGGCCGGAGCGATCGAGGCGCCGTTCCAGCTGCTCACTCCGCTGGCGTTCTGCCCGATGACTCCATTGCTGGTCAGCGCGCCCGCACAGGCAAGCACGTGTGTTCCCGACTGCAGGTCCTCGGATGCGGGAAAGACGTAAGCCACCTCGTCCATGCCGGCGAGGCGAATGGCGCGCCCCATGTCGCCATAGACCAGCATGTGCCGCGCCAGCAGATCGCGGTGGTAGTGCGGCTCCACGTTGGCGTCGCGCAGGACGGCATAGGCGTCCGCCTGCCGCACGTCGGGATGAAACTCAACCACGAACCAGGAGGCGTCCGGGCCCAGTTCGGCGCTGATCTTGTTCTCGATCCGCAGCGGACCGGCCGCGGCAATATCCAGGTCGTCGAATCGCGTCGACGGATCGGCGGCGACGATCAGGCCGGTTTCCGGGACGACTCCCACCACCCTGGCGCCGCGTTCCTCGATCGCCGCCATGTCCTCGGGGCGCGGCGCCGACCGGAAATTCAACAGCAAGTGCGGCCGTCCGTATGGCCGCCGGACGATCGACTGCACCCGCCCCACGTCTCTGGCTTTCAAGCGAAGGCGCGGTTCGGGCCCCGGGATCGCCGAGCCGAGGAGAACCAGAAGGAGGGCCGAAAACCAACGGGTGTTCACAACTTGTCTTATCGAGCGCTGGTGGCACTTTTTTGACGCTCTTCGGCCGCAGTCAGGCAATATACGACAGAAGCCTTAGCCGGGATCTGCCCTATGCGGGTAGTGTCGCCCGACGGGCAGAGCGCGCGATCAGAACCGGCTGCGTGCCTCCCGATCCGCGGCGACGGCAAATGGAAATGGCTGCCGGAAGCCGTTCCCTGAGTCGCCCACATACCACGGACCCCCCGCTTGCTTCAACCCGCCCGGCGTGTTTATACTTCAATTTTCGCTTTGGTCTGGGACGGGTCTTATGCCGGCTAAGGATGAATTCGATCCTTCCGCTCCGCAAAAGGAAGCCGCTGTGTTTTACGGCCTTTTTCTCCGGGGCCACTCGCCGGAACGGCTGCGCCAGGACATCGACGTTCCCCCCCGCCTGCTCTCCAAGTGGCAGAAATCGCCCGTCTATGAATCTCCTCTCCGCGAGGATCTCGAGCGCCTTTACCGCTATCGCAAGCAGGTCCTGGCCATCTTCGAAGCATTGGTTTCGAGCGAACGCATGCGCGCCCGCCTGCAGTAGAGGCTCTTTGTGTGGCTGACCGCTGATAGCTGACGGCTGCGGGCCGAAGGCCCGCG
>CAZBQQ010000037.1:0-22614 GCA_964493965.1 uncultured Solibacteraceae bacterium | reverse complement strand
GCTGACCGCTGATAGCTGACGGCTGAGGGCCGAAGGCCCGCGCAATGCTACCCTCGGGATGTATGCCCTCCGACAACCACCAGCCCGAGATGACGGTGAAGGCCGTCGGCCTCGGCCTCCTCCTCGCGTTCGTCTTCGGATCGGCCAATGCCTACCTGGGAATGAAGGCCGGGCAGACGGTCGCGGCCACCATTCCGGCCGCCGTGATCGCGCTCGCGCTCTTCCGCCTTCCGCGCTTCAAGGGCGGCGTGCTGGAGCAGAACATCGCCCGCACCGCGGCCTCGGTGGGCGAAGCGCTGGTGGCCGGCGCTATTTTCACCATCCCCGCCTTCCTCCTCGCCGACGTCGGCGGCACGCACCTGTGGACCGACCTCAAATCGCACTACTGGCAGGCCTCTTTCATCCTGCTGGCCGGCGGCCTCATCGGCGTGTTCTTCATCATCCTGCTGCGGCGTCCGCTCTGCGTCGAGGCCGGGCTGCCGTTTCCGGAAAGCGTGGCCAGCGCCAATATCGTCAAGGCCGGCGACCGCGCCAGCGACGCGCCCCGCTACCTCTTCGGCGCCATGGGATTCGGCGCGCTGATCCAGGTCCTCAAGTCCGACAGCGGCCTGACTGTCTTTCGTGAATTCACCCAGGGCTTTTTGGCCTTCCCGCGCTCGGTGGTGCAGCACTTCGATTTCAACCACAAGCCGCTCGGCCAAGTGGTACACGGCGGCGGAATTCCGTGGACCACGCCCTCTCTTTCGCCCGCCCTCATCGGCATCGGCTACATCATCGGACCGCGCCTGGCGGCGATCAACGGCTCGGGCGGGATCATCGCCTGGTGGGTCATCATCCCGCTGCTGCTCTTCTTCGATCCGGACCTGCCGCGGCGGCTGGGAGTGGCCGGGTCCTCTTGGGACGTGATCTCCTTCACCGTCTGGTACAACATCGTCCGCCCCATGGCCGTGGGCACGATGCTGGTGGGCGCCTGCCACACGCTATTCTCCATGCGGGCCTCGATCATCCAATCGCTCAAGGGCGCGTTCGTCGCCTCGACCGAAGCCGCGCACGAGGGCGCCGCCATCGAGCGCACGGAGAAAGATATCGCGCCGAAGTGGGTGCTCATCGGCATCCTCGTGCTGCTGGTCCCCATCGTGGGAATCTATTACTACTTCACGCACGGCCTGTTTTCTGCAATCATCGCGGCGCTGGTGATGACCGTCATCGGCTTTCTGCTTTCGGCCGTGGGCGGCTACCTGGTGGGACTGGTGGGCAGCTCGAACCAACCGGTTTCCGGGTTGACGCTGGCCGCCCTGGTGGTCGCTGCGCTGGTCATGCTGGCGATGGGCGTCAAGGGACTGGCGGGCGTGGGCGCGGTGCTTGGCGTGGCCGCCGTGGTCTGCTGTGCCTGCTGCGTCTCGGGCTCGCTCATACAGGACCTCAAGGCGGGCCACCTGCTCGGCGGAACTCCCTGGAAGATGGAGGTCATCGAGATCGTCACAGTGATCCTGCTGGCGTTCTTCCTGATGGGACCGATCATCGTGCTGCACCAGGCGAATCTGGCGACCGGCGGGATCGGCGGGCGTGCGCTGCCGGCGCCGCAGGCCGGGCTGATGGCGCAGCTCGCCAAGGGGATCGTGGGCGGGCAGATGGCCTGGGGGCTGATCGGCATCGGCGCCGCGTTCGGCGTGGCGTTGATCTGCTGCGGCGCGGGTTCGCCCATGCTGGTTGCGGTGGGTATGTACCTGCCGTTCGAGACCGTCTCTTCCATTTTCGTAGGCGGCATTTTCCGCTGGGTCACCGACACGCTGACGGCGCGCCGCTCGGAAGATGCGCGCGCGCAGGTGGAGGAGACCGGGACGCTACTCGCCTCGGGCCTGATCGCGGGCGAGGCCATCGTGGGCATTCTGCTGGCGGTGCTGGCCGTCCGGGAAGTGCCGCCGCTGACACACTTCCTGATCGGCAAAGACCAGTTCGGCTTCTATCAGAATTGGGGCGGCTGGCTCAGTCTGATCGGCTTCGCGGGCGTGGCCTACGCGTTGATCGGCCTACCGGTGAGGAAAAAGACAGAAGAACATTGAGAGCCGCCGATGAACGCCGATGAACGCAGATAAGAAATCACAGGCTGTTTTATCGGCGTTCATCGGCGTTTATCGGCGGCCATAAAGAGCTTGTTTATGAAACTCATTTTGACCGCCCTCGCCGCCTTGGCCCTTCCGATGGCGGCTCAGGACTATAAGATCGCCATCGTTGGCCTCGTGCATTCGCACGTTTGGTGGCCCCTGGAGACGTTGGTGAAGCCGAACCCGCCCGCCCGGCTCGTGGCCATCGCCGAGCCGAACCCCGCGCTGGTCGCCGAGGCCAAGAAGACCGCGCCCAACGTCTCCTACTACGACGACTACCGCAAGATGCTCGACGAAGTGAAGCCGGATATCGTGTGGGCGTTTGTCGAGAACAATCGCCATCTCGAAATCGCGCGGGAGTGCGCGCCGCGGAAGATCCAGGTGATGTTCGAGAAGCCGCTGGCGTCGAGCCTGCAGGACGCCCTCGAGATCGAGCGGCTGGCGACGGAACACGGCATCCGAGTGATGACCAACTACCAGATGGTGTGGTGGCCGGCTAACTACGCCGCCAAGGCCGAGGCGGACCGCGGCGCCATCGGCCAGGTGTGGCGGCTCCACGGCACGGTGGGCCACGGCGGCCCGGGCTCCGAAGGCCCGCGCAACCAGTATTTCTTCGCCTGGCTGACCGATCCCGTCCAGAACGGCGCCGGGGCGCTGGTGGATTTCGGCTGCTACAACGCGATGTGGTCGCTGTGGTATCTGGGCAGGCCGCAGACCGTCTACGCGACCGTGAATCACCTGCGTCCCAACGTGTTCCCAAAGGTGGAAGACAATGCCGACATGATTCTCTCCTACAAGGACGGCGTGGGAATCTTCGAAGCGAGTTGGGACTTGCCGCGCGGCTTCCAGGAACTGGAGGTCTACGGGCTGGGCGGCAGTCTCAACATGCGTGACGGGAAGACGGAGTTGCGCATCGGTAACCAGCCGCCGAGGGAGCTGCTGCTGAAGCCGCTCGCAGCCGAGCGCGCCGACCCGGTCGCCTACATGGTTGGGCGTATGAAGGCGAACCTGCCTCTGGATGGCCTCGTAGCGCTGCCCATCAACGTCCAGGTGGTGGAGATCCTGGAGGCGGCGAAAGAGTCGGTGAAGCTGGGCCGGGCCGTGGCGCTGCCGGCGCGGTAGCTGTGCGTCCTCTTCGTCAAGAGAGCAGCTCCACTTCCCAGACGCCTTCGAAATCGACGAAGTAGCCCTCGACACGCACCCCTGGAATCGCCGCCAGAAGCGAGTTCGTGGCAAGCGCCATCTCGCGCGCGGCGTTTTCGGCCTCGGCCCGCGCGTCGTTGTGAAAGGCCTTCAGCCCGCCGTAAGCGCCGCAGTCGGAGTGCAGCATCAGGACGACGCGGCTGGTGCCATGCAGGCGCATGGATTTCCGGATCTGCTCCAGGACGAACGCCCGCTCGGTCTCGTTTTCCGGGCTGGCCAGGCACTTCGCTCCGCCGGCCATCTTGATGGGATCGCAATTGAAGACGCCGGCGCGCTTCAGGAACTTCTGGAACGCCAGTTCGAACCGGTTATCGAAGCACCACACTACGGCCGCGTCGCAATGGTACTTCTCCCGCGGCGAGTCGAAGTGAAAGACCTTGCGCACTGCCTACCGCCGTACCAAAAACACCGCCGTCTCGGCCATCAGGTTCGCCATGAAAGTCCCCACGCGGTGCCCCGAGGTGAAGATCTTGCGGTCCACGGTCCACCGCTGGTCGCGTGTCAGGGTCTCGAAATCGCGAATGGTGAGGAAGTGGATGTTGGGCGAGTTATACCAGTCGTGCGGGAAGCACTTGGTGCGCGGCGCGCGGCCTTGCCACAGCATCGACAGCCGCACCGACCAGTGTCCGAAGTTCGGAAACGCCACGATGGCGTGCCGCCCCACCCGCAGCATCTCCTGAAGCACGGCCAGCGGCCGTCGCGTCTCCTGCAGCGTCTGGCTCAGGATGATGTAGTCGAACGACGCGTCCGGAAACCCGCTCAGCCCCTCGTCGATATCGCCCTGGTAGACCGAGACTCCGCGCGCGATGGCGCGCTGCACCTTGGGCCCGTCGATCTCGATGCCGCGCCCCTCCACGTGCTTGTTCTCGGCCAGCCATTGAAGCAGCTCGCCCTCGCCGCAGCCCAGGTCGAGTACGCGCGAATCCGGCTCCACCAGTTCGCCGATGATGGCGAAATCGCTGCGCCCCAGGATGTCCCGGACGAACGGTTTCCGCCGCGTCTCCGCCGAGGTCGTCATGGACTAGGCCCTCGCCTTGAACGTGGCCGCCAGGAATCCGCGCACCACTTCGGTCTGCTCGCCCACGTCCACCAGGAAGGCATCGTGACCGTAGTTCGATGGCAGCTCGCAGTAAGCCACGTCGCGGTTCATGCTGCGCAGCGCCTGCACCACCTCCACCATCTGGTAACTCGGATACAGCCAGTCCGAGGTGAAGCTGATGGCGAGGAACCGCGTGTTCCCGCTGCGGAACGCGTTGGCCAGCGACCCGGTGCCGTTGGCCAGGTCGAAGTAGTCCATGGCCTTGGTGATGTACAGATAGGAGTTGGCGTCGAAGCGGCTGACGAACTGCGTTCCGCGGTAGCGCAGGTAACTCTCCACCTCGAAATCCACCGAGAAATCGAAGCCGAAGGTCTCCTTGTCGCGCAGCCGCCGCCCGAACTTCTCGCGCATCGACTCGTCGCTCATGTAGGTGATGTGGCCCACCATGCGGGCCACGGCCAGCCCGCGCGCCGGCGGGTTCGAGTCGTAGTAGTTGCCCTCTTTCCAGTCCAGGTCCGCCATGATCGCCTGGCGGCCCACTTCGTTGAAGGCGATCTGCTGCGCGCTGTGCCGCGCCGTGGTGGCGATGGGGATGGCGGAAACCACGGCCTCCGGGTACGCCGCGGCCCACTGCAGCGCCTGCATTCCGCCCATCGATCCTCCGGTCACCGCCAGCAGCCGCTCGATGCCCAGCCGCTCGATCAGCATCTTCTGGAGGCGCACCATGTCGGGGATGGTGATCACCGGGAACGCCATGGCGTAGGGCTTGCCGGTTGCCGTGTTGGTGGAGGACGGGCCGGTGGTGCCGCGGCATCCGCCCAGCACGTTCGAGCAGACGACGAAGTACTTGTCCGTGTCGAACGCCTTTCCCGGACCGATCATGCTGTCCCACCACCCGGGCTTTCCGTCCGCGTGCGAGATGCCGGCGGCGTGCGCGTCCCCGGTCAGGGCGTGGCAGATGCAGATGGCGTTGGACCGGGCGGCGTTCAGCTGGCCGTAGGTCTCATAGGCGACCTCGACCGGAGCGAGCGTCTCGCCGCAATCCAGCGTCAGGGATTCGAAGCATGCTGTACGGGTCTCGGCAATCATTCTCGATGGGTTTTACCATGATACCGCTCGCCGGGTTTCGTGCGGCGAACGTAATCGCTAGTTTTCGCCGTGGGGCAGGACTGCAGTCCTGCAGCGGGTCTCCAGACCCGCCTCCGTCCAACTTCCTAAAACCAAGGAAGCCGGACGTGGGCGTCCGGCGCAGCTCTGGAGAGCCGCCCACTCCGGCTGTCCGCATCCGGGAAAACTAAGTGGCATTGGGCTGAAGCCCACCCTCCACCCCACGGGTTTCGTGCGGCGGGCGCGGTACACTGAAATCAACGCTATGATCTCCGTTGTCATCCCGGTTCACAACGAAGAACCAGCTTTGCTTCCGCTCTATGACCGGCTCACCTCGGTTCTGGCCGCTCTCGGCCGGCCGTATGAGGTCATCTTCGTCGACGACGCCTCCACCGATCACAGCTTCGAGTTGCTGGCTAACCTGGCCGAGACCGACGCGCATCTGAAGGTAGTTCAATTGCGCCGGAATTTCGGCCAGACCGCGGCGCTCGCCGCCGGGTTCCATCAGGCCGCCGGCGAGATTGTGGTCTCGATGGACGGCGACCTGCAACACGCGCCCGAAGACATCCCGGCCCTGCTCGCAAAGCTCGATGAGGGCTATGACATTGCCAGCGGATGGCGCAAAGTCCGCGTGGACAATGCCATCACGCGGCGCCTGCCATCGCGCATCGCCAACTGGATCATGGCCAAGGTGTCCGGAATCGAACTGCACGACTTCGGCACTACGTTCAAGGCCTACCGCGCCGAGATCCTCAAGGACGTTCACCTGTACGGCGAGTTGCACCGCTTCATCCCGGCGCTGGCGAGCGCCTACGGAGCGCGCGTGGCCGAGGTCCCGATTCAGAACATCGTGCGGCCTAGCGGCACCTCGCACTACGGGCTCGGGCGGACGATGCACGTGCTGTTCGACATCGTCACCATCAAGTTTCTGCTGAGCTACTTCACGCGGCCGATGCAGCTGTTCGGCAACCTGGGCCTGCTGAGCACGCTGTCGGGTATGGGCATCCTGGGCTGGCTGGTGCTTCGGAAGTTCATGGTCGGGGACGATCTCGTTCTCAAGCACGGACCTATGATGCTGGCAGGCGGCCTCCTGCTGCTGGCTGGCCTGATGATGTTCTGCACGGGCCTGCTGGGAGAGATCCTGATGCGCACCTATTTCGAGACCCAGGGGCGGCGCATCTATGCCGTCCGCCAGATCCGCTCCCGCCGCGAGAAGCGCATGCAGGGCGAAGCCCGCTAGCGGCGTGCGTCGCAGATTTCGTCGCAAACCCGGGACCGCCTAGGACCGCCTCGAATTTCGCCGCCTGTTGATCGCTGACGCCTTGCGCGTAGTGGTCCGTGCTTGAGAACGAGGTCGTCCCCGACCGCCTGTCAACCCAATGATGCTGGCACGCGGCCTCCTGCTGCTGGCGGGCCTGATGGTGTTCTGCACGGGCCTGCTGGGCCCGCGACGATTGCCCCATGCTGGCTCACCGGCCTGATCCAAAAGCTGAAGGCTGAAAGCTGATCGCTGAGGGCTTGCGCGTAGCGCATTGTGGTATACATATTGGGTTGACAGGCGACCAGCCCAGCGCGGGCCGGTGTGCCCCGCCGAGTGGCCCCGTTTGGCAGGCCCCGCGATCCAGAAATCCGCAGAATGTCCGGAGGAAGTTTTCTTGTCCCCTGGTTTAGCCGATTGGGCGGAGCGCCTCTTTCCTAAGCCTGGTAGCCGGGAGCACCTGGTTGCCGCCCGACAGCCGTGGGTCATAGAGGGGCAGGTGGTTTACGAGCTGGCGGCCTACCTGGCCGAGTGCTACGGTTGCCGGCGGATACTGAGCCTCGGGCACGAGCGCGTCTCCAGTCTGGTCCGGCTCCCGGAAAAACCGGGCCCAGCCGCTTCGAGCGACCCCCTTCCCCTCGAGCACTGGGCGGTCCGGACCAGCATCCCGCACGATTTTGAACGCGCCACGTTCAAGCCACCGCGCAGGGCCAGAGCGAGCGGTTCCATCCTGGTTTGCTCCAGTGCGATCGAGCGCCTGGTCCATCCCGGGCACCTGTTGGCGACGCTGCGAAATCTGCTCAGAGACGCACCAGCTGCCATTATCACTACGCGCCTCCGGCCCGCCAGCGAGCGCGTGGCACCGCCCGCGGACTCTGGCCGGGTCCGGGATTGGAGCCTGGCGGAATTCCGCGAGCTGCTCGAAAACGCCGGCCTCCAGGTACTGTTTGATGGCATGGCGTCGAGCTCCGACCCGGACCGGCAGCAGAGCACGATTCTTGCGATCGCTCGCGAGCCGCGCCCGGAGCCGGTCGTGCCGGCCGCGTTTCGAGTGGTCGCCTTCGTGGGCGCGTACAACGAGGAGGACGTCATCGTCCCATTCCTCGAGCACACCATCGGCCAGGGCGTCGACGTCTGCCTTCTGGACAATTGGTCGACGGATCGTACCGCGGACCGGGCTGCGCGTTTTCTCGGACGGGGCCTGACGTCGATTCTGAAATTCCCCGCCGGCGGACCCAGTGAGACTCACGAGTGGCGAAGCATGCTGCTCCGCAAAGCGGAACTCGCGGAGCAGACAGAAGCCGATTGGTTTATCCACGTCGATCCCGACGAGATCCGGGAGTCGCCCTGGCCGGCCCTCACTCTTCGCGAGGCTCTATATCGCGTCGACCAGGAAGGGTTCAACGCCGTCAACCACACCTGCATCGTTTTCCCGCCGACCGGAGATGGCTTTCGCTGCGATCTGCCGCTTCAATCGCAGTTTTCGCATTTCGGGTTCAGCACGCGGTGGGCGCACGATGTGCAGATCAAGGGCTGGAAGCGCCAGCGCGGGCGGGTGGATTGCGCCATCAACGGTGGGCACACAGTCGAGTTCCCCGGAAGGCGCGTTTATCCATTCAAGTTCCTCCTTCGTCACTACCCGGTCCGCTCGCAGGAGCACGGGGAAAAGAAGGTGTTCCAGGAGCGGTTGCCGCGCTTCAACCCGGAGCTACGCCGGAACGGCTGGCACAACCAGTACGATGGCTTCGGTCCCGGACATTCGTTTGTCCAGAGCCCGAACACCTTGCTGCCTTTCGATCCGCGGACGTTCTACGACGAGTACCTGGTGGAGAGGTTGAGCGGAATCGGCATCGCGCGGCACGATTCGCGACATTAGGTCGACAGCTATGGCAACCATGGAGATCACCACCGTAGTCGGGTGTCCCGTCAACTGTCGGTTCTGTCCGCAGAAGGAGTTGGTGCGGCGTTACTTCGCGACGAGCGAGAAACGCGAACTCGACTTTGCGAGCTTCACCCGCCTGGTCGAAAAACTGCCGCTCGACGTCAGCATTCATTTCTCGGGCATGTCGGAGCCCTGGTCGAACCCGGAGTGCACCGAGATGCTGCTCTATGCCGCGCGCCGCGGCCACTTGATCTCGGTGTATTCGACGTTGCTTGGGCTGACCGAAGCCGCCTTCGAGCGGATCCGCGGCGTCCAGTTCGACTACTTTGTCATTCACGTCCCCGACGCGGAAGGCAACTCGCCGATTCCACTCTCATCGGCCTATGTGGCGCTGCTGGAGCGGGCGTTTGACGCCCCTCTGCGCGTTCGGTCCGCGAAGCAGATCTCCTGTCACGGAACTCTGAGGAGCGAGGTCTCGGCACTGCTCCGCGGCCGCTATTGCGTTCTCGACGAGGTCATCGACCGCGCCGGGAATCTGGAGGAAGGCGTGTCGGTTCCCTGCCGCCTGGCTGGCCGCATCACCTGCAGCCGCGCCGGCCGCTCGCTCGACCGCAACGTCCTGCTGCCGGACGGCAGGGTGCTGCTGTGCTGCATGGACTACGGCATGCGGCATGTGCTGGGGAATCTGTGGGAGAGTAGCTACCATCAACTCCTGCACGGCGCCGAGGCCAGCCGCGTCCGCGCCGCGATGGACTACGAATCCCTGCCCGTCCTCTGCCGCCACTGCACCGTCGCGGCCCCTTTTGAGCGAGGTCGTTGAGGCTCCGCATGTGGTCGTAAGTGGCCGCTCCAGCGCTCGCGCTGTCGTGTGAGTACTAGTACAAAACGCCGCTTTGATTCCTTGACACTGCCGGCTCTTGCCGATAAAGTGTCGAACATGGATCCCCGCATTGTGGTGAGAGTTGCACTCGCACTTGTGATGGCCGCGTTTGTCCCAGCCCTCTCAGCGACTACCGTAGGATTCACATTTGGTGGGCAGAATTGCCCGCCCGCCGGGGTCTGCACAGCCAGGCCGACTGCCACGACAATCACCTTTGATGACCTCTTGGCCACTACGCCGTCGGCTTATACCGACGGACTCGCCACGTACTCATGGCAGGCTGCAAGCTCTCCATTCGTTCAGGGCAATGTAACCGGCCAATGGGCGACGCCTTACCTCGACTCGACCACGTTCCTGACGATTGGCTCGGGCGACCGGCCAGGCACCGTCACAATCTCGTTCAGCGAGCCGATCCGTTACTTCGGCCTGTACATGGGGAGTCCGGATGTCTATAACAACATCTCCTTCTTTGACAGCACGGGCCTGATCGGCTCGTTCACCGGCAAGGACCTGATCAACCCAGGGAACGGGGATCAGACAATCGCGGACTACCTGAACTTCTCCACGTATGGAGGCACGATCACTCAGATTGTGATGTCTTCCACTAAGGCCGCATTCGAGACCGATAGCCACTCCTACGACACGGTGCCAGAGCCCTGCACCTTCGGGGCGCTTGGACTTGGGTTGGCGGTCGCAGCGCTCGTGGCCAGGCGACGCCGGTTGTCGATGGTTGGCCGGCTCCAGTAACCGCGGTCCAGGCTCCGTTACTGCCCCGCCACGGCCAGACGCCTGCCCGGCATCGTTTCCGGCGCATCCACCTCGGACGGCACGCCAGGCCCGGAGCCACGTCCGGCCCCGCGCCGCTCTTTCTCACCTCTTGCAATCGGGCGGATCGGTTAGTATCATCTAATCCGGCCTTGAGGTCTGTTTGAAATGCGCCGCGCAATCGTTTACTCCTGCGCATTTCCAATCGACAAACAAGGGTGACCAAGGAGCCATGATGAAACTCTTCTTCCGCTCTCTGCTCGTGGCGCAGGCCGCGATCGTAATCACCTCAACAGCCTTTGCGGCGGATCCGCAAGTAGATCGTGAGGGCTATAAGGATTACCCCGGCATATCTCGCGTGCCCGGATTCATCCTTCGCGAATATGGCGATTGCGTGGAAACGGCCTTCGACGCCCATGGCTTCTGGGTCACAAAAGATGGCAAGGACGTACAGCAGTCGGTGGAAGGCCACAAGTTTTGGTATCGATACAGACTCAAGGAAGGCCTGCCGCAGTCCAGCGTCCTGCAGATCATGCGCAACTATCAGAATGCCGGGCGTTCCGCCGGTGGGCAGGTATTGATCGACAAGAACGGCTTCACGACCATACGTCTCAACAAGGGTGGCAAAGAGTTGTGGTTGGAGGTCAATACCAATATCGGGTATCAGTACGATTTGACCATCATTGAAAAGGAGGCCATGAAGCAGGAGGTGGAGATGACCCTTGACGCGGCGGCGATGGCCAGCAGCATTACCGACACCGGCAGCGTGGCCATCTACGGCATCAACTTCGACACCGCCAAGGCTGACCTGAAGCCGGAGTCCGACCCGGCCATCGACGAGATTGTCAAACTGCTCAGCGGCAATCCCGCGCTGAAGGTCTATATCGTGGGGCATACCGACATGGTGGGCGACACAGCCTCGAACGTGAAGCTCTCCCAGGCGCGCGCGCAGTCGGTGGTCAGCGCGCTGGTCTCCAAACACGGAATTGCCGCTGGCCGGCTGATTGCTTTCGGCGCCGGACCCTATGCGCCGGTGGCGAGCAACAAGACGGATGAGGGCAGGGCGAAGAACCGCCGCGTCGAACTGGTTGAAATCTCGACCAGGTAGAGAGGCAAGCTCCGCCCAGCTCCAGCAGGTTCCAGCGCAGCAGGCGCGGCGGCAGTTCGACGTGGCCGCGCACCTGCTGCACCGTGCGGGCCTCGCTCGATCCTTTCCCGCATCTGGTCCGAGGTGGCCGTAACCTCCGGCGGGGCCCGTGCCGTCTTTGCATGCAAGATGCCATCGGAATCGAAGGTGACATTATCCGAGGCAAGGCCGCCGGTGTTGCCGCCCAGCGCGGAAGCGACCGATTTCCGGAGCGAAGCCTGCAATATGAAAACTCTGCGTGCGATTCCAGTGCGCCCGGCCGTCCTCGCTGGCTTGCTTGCGGTGATGACGACGCTCTACGCCGAGCCTCCTTCCCGAATCCATGCTGACATTCAGGGACGCCAGACCTTCCATCTCAGAGGCAACGTCCATCCTCTGCTCGCTTCCGCAGAGGATCAAGGCCAGGTCCCGGACACGCTCGCCTTGCCGCGCGTCACGATCCATTTCGCCCTCTCTCCCGCTCAGCAAGCGGACCTCGACCGGTTGGTCGGGGCGCAGCAGGATCCCTCCAGCCCCCAATACCATAGGTGGCTCACCCCCGAGTCTTTCGGCGAGCGGTTCGGCATCAGCTCCTCCGACCTCGGCCGCATCACCGCCTGGCTCGAACGAGCGGGATTCACCAGGATCCGGCCCGCCCGCAGCCGCACCTTCGTGACCATGTCCGGAACCGCCGCCCAGGCCCGTATGGCTTTCCAGACTCCAATGCACAGCTATCGAGTCAACGGCGAGCCGCACTACGCCAACGTCGCCGAGCCTTCTCTCCCCGTCGAACTCCAGGGAATGGTCCTCGGCATCCGCGGCCTGGACGATTTCCACCCCCACCCGTACGTCCGTAGCCGGCCGAGATTCACCTCCTCGCTCAGCGGCGAAAACTTCCTTGCGCCGGGCGATTTCGCCACGATCTATGATCTGACCCCGCTCTATGACAGGGGCATCAACGGGGCCGGCCAGTCCATCGCCATCATCGGCGCGGCGGACGTGCCTGTCTCCTCCATCGAGGCTTTCCAGGCGGCGTCGGGTCTGCCCGCGAAGGCTCCGCAGATCATCCTGGATGGCGACCCACCGGTCTCTGATTCCGGCGCCGCGAAGGAGGCTCTCCTCGATCTCGAATGGTCGGGCGCCGTCGCCCCCGGCGCGAACCTCATCTTCGTCAACTCGGCCGATTTCTTCGGCTCCGCCCTCTACGCCATCGATAACAATCTCGCGCCCGTCATCTCGCTCAGCGCCGGCAACTGCGAGGGTATGACCGCACCGAACATCGTCTTGAATCAAGGCTTCGAGCAGGCCAACGCGATGGGGATTACCGTCGTCGTGGCCTCCGGCGACTTCGGTCCGTTCGGCTGCTACGACGGCTACGGCCCAACCGGGGCGGCTACTTTCCCGGCCTCCAGTCCGTACGTAACCAGCATGGGCGGCACGGAGTTCAACGAGGGCACCACCAACTACTGGTCCTCCACCAACAACGCCAACGGCGGCTCCGCCCTCTCCTATATCCCCGAGATGGCCTGGAACGACAACGCGGTGGAGCCGGGGATTGCCGCCACCGGCGGCGGCGCGAGCAGCATCTATGCGAAGCCCTCCTGGCAGGCTGGCCCGGGCGTTCCTGCCGATGGCGCCCGTGACGTTCCCGATCTCGCGCTGGCCGCCTCCGCCTATCACGACCCCTACCTCTTCTGCGAACCCACTGACAGCAAGGGTCTCCCCGGCTGCACCAACGGTTACCGGGATTCACAGAACTACCTCGACGTCACCGGTGGCACCTCTGCCGCCGCCCCAACCTTCGCCGGCATCGTGGCGATGATTCTGCAAGCAACCGGCAGCCGCCAAGGCAATCTCAACCCAGCCCTCTACCAGCTCGCGGCTTCCTCCAACAACGCCTTTCACGACATCACCGCCGGCAACAACTTCGTGCCCTGCGGCTTCCCTGGCTGCGTCAACGGCTACGCCGGCTACTCCGCCGGCCCCGGCTACGATCTGACCACCGGCCTCGGCTCCATCGATGCGGCCAACCTGATCGCCGCTCTGTCTTCCACAACCACGTCGCCGCCCACCGCGCCGGTCCTCACGGCCCCGGCCAATGCGGCCGCTGGCGTCGTCAACCCGGCAACTTTGTCCTGGCAGGCTGGGTTGGGCTGGACAACCTACAACGTCTACTTCGGAACCAGTTCGCCGCCTCCGCTGGTGGCCCAGGGGATCGCGGACACCACTTACAACCCCGGCACACTGAGCGCGGCCACCACGTACTACTGGAGCGTGACTGCGCTGAAAACCGGCGGCTCCGCCTCCTCAGCCATCTGGTCGTTCACCACCCTTGCCGGCCCCGCCCTCAGTTTCCCGCCCAACGGCGCCACCGGCGTCGCCTCCCCGCTGAACCTGGTCTGGCAGGCTTCCCCCGGCGCGGCATCTTACACGGTCTACTTCGGAACCAGTTCCCCGCCGGATTCCTGGGACTGGACTTCCTCCACCGCTTACAACCCCGGGACCCTGAGCGCGGGCACAACCTACTATTGGAGCGTCACCGCGAAGAGCGCTGCCGATTCCGCCGCCTCGGCAACCTGGTCCTTCACCACCTCTTCGTCGCCCGGTGGAAACCCCGGTGGTCTGGTGTTCGTTCCTGTGACGCCTTGCCGGATCGTGGACACCCGCGCCATTGGTGGTCCCCTGGCTGCCGGTTCCACCCGCTCGTTCACGATCCCTCAGAGCGGATGCTCGATCCCCGGCACCGCGCAGGCCTACTCCCTGAACGTCACGGTAGTACCGCAAGGGCCGCTGCCCTATCTCACGCTGTGGCCCGCCGGCCAGACCCGGCCCGTGGTCTCCACCCTGAATGCGTTCACGGGTGACGTGACAGCCAACGCCGCCATCGTGCCTGCGGGGAGCGATGGGGCCGTCAGTGTGTTCGCCGCCGGGGCGACCGACGTCATCCTGGATGTCGACGGCTACTTCGATGCTTCGAGCGGCCCAACCTCGTATGTGCTTTATCCCACCACGCCATGCCGCGTGGCGGACACGCGAGGCGCGCCGGGCCAGTTCGGTGGGCCATCCATGACCAGCGGCCAGAAAAGGGACTTCCCAATTCCGCTGGGTCCGTGCGCTGTTCCCGCCACGGCGAGAGCGTACTCGCTGAATGTCACGGCGGTGCCCGCAGGTTACCTGGGCTATCTGACAACCTGGCCGACCGGCGACGCGCAGCCGGATGTTTCGACGCTGAACTCGTGGACCGGGAAAGTGGTGGCCAATGCCGCGCTGGTTCCGGCGGGGACCAACGAAGCGATCTCGGTGTTTGTGAGTAACCCGACCAACGTGATCCTCGACGTCAACGGATACTTCGGCGCGCCGGGAAGCGCGGGCGCCTTGTCGTTCTATCCGGTGACGCCGTGCCGCGCGGCGGACACGCGCTCTGGCGGACCCCCGTTCGGCGCTCCGGAGATGGCGGCGCAGGAGACGCGGTCGTTCCCAGTGCCGGCGAGTGGCTGTGGCGTTCCCGCAACGGCGCGCGCTTACGCGCTCAATGTCACCGTGGTGCCGGATGGACCGCTCTCGTTCCTGACGACATGGCCCACGGGATCGGCACAGCCCCTCGTTTCGACCCTGAACTCGTTTGACGGCAGCGTGGTGGCGAACGCCGCGATTGTGCCGGCGGGAGCTGATGGCACGATCAGCGTGTTTGTCACGGGCCGGACGCACGTAATCCTCGACATCAACGGGTATTTCGCGCCGTAAGGCGGAGGGGGACTCATCCCTGAGTCCGTCCAACTCCCGCGCGCCGGGATCGAGGGGGGTACAGTACCTGGAGTACTTGTGCGATGCCCGCGAGAGCAAACATGATATGAATACCTTCAATTGGCGGCTGGCTCAAGGTATAATCGGTGGAAGCACTGGCGACCTCTGATGAGGGGGGAGACCTCCCCAAAGAGGGTCTGTGGTTGCAGCGTCGCGGAGGACACATGAGGCTTTCGGGTCTGTACGTATTGGCGGCTTTGGCACTGGTGGGGAATGGGGCAGGGGACCTGAAGGCGGCCAACCTGATCGTCAACGGGTCATTTGAGTCCCCGAGCGTGGGCACCAACTGGGCCAACTTCGCCAATGGGGCGGTGCCGGGTTGGAACGACACCAGTGGTAGTGACGGTATTGAGATCGACTACAGCCCCGTCATCGGCGGCATCGCCTACGACGGCAACCAGAGTATGGAGGTGGACGCAACCACCTTCGACACCGTCTCGCAGACCGTTGTCGGGCTGACCGTCGGGGACCAGTACCGCCTCTTCTGGGCCTATGGTGATCGCCCAGGATCCGGTCCTCAACAGCTGAACGTGTACTTTGGCGGAAATCTCGTGACCACCGACTCCGACACATCTGTCACGGATGGCAACGCCTCGTTGGTGTGGTTTCCGCAGTCCTTCCTTGTAACCGCCACGAGCACGTCGGAGGTTTTGAGTTTCGCCGCGGTCAACGTCGGCGGTCTTCCTTCGTATGGCAACGAAATCGACGGGGTTTCGCTGTCGGAGGTACCCGAACCTGCGACCCTGCCCCTCGTTGCCCCCGCGCTGATCGGCCTGCTCGGCTACGGCTGGCGGCGGGTTCTGCTATCCGCATCCGGCCCGCGCCCATAGATTACTCGCAAACTCGGGACTGGCTCGAATCTCGCCGCCTTCGCGAAATTCGTGCCTGCCCCACCCGTGGTCCTCTGTCAGTTGTGCTGCTAACACTAGGATCGCGGCACAGCTGCCGGCCCCGCCGCTGGAATCGCTCGGGAGCCGGTTGACCGGAAGCCCCTCAGCCCACCGGTTGAGGGACGAGCCGGCCCGCGGCGTCCAGCGCGCCGCTCAAGTCCGATGCGAAACCGTCCGCGCCGATATCCACCCAGAGTTCAGGTCGGGCTCGAAAGGCCGCCCCACCTATCAGAACCCTCAGTTTGGGCGAACGGGCGCGAACGTCTCGAATCAGACGGACCACATTCGGCACGTTGAAGAGCATGGTAGCCGAGATGCAAAGCAGGTCGGAGTCTTGCGCCTGGACCGCATCGACTACGCCTGAATGCGGGGCATCCGTGCCGAGGAACTCAACGCTCCATCCGGCGTTTTCGAGAACGTCCGCGACCATGTTCGCCCCGATCTGATGCAACTCGCCCGCGACGCCAGTGACAATCGCCTTACGTAGAGGAATCGATGGCTCGACAGGCAGGGCACGCGAGTACAGCCCAGCCATGACGAACTGGGTGATCGCGGTGGCACGGTGCTCGACGCTGACAGAGATCTTGCCCTGTTCCCATAATCTGCCGACCTCATACAGCGAGTCCTGGAACACTTGATCGTAGAGTTCGAAAACTGTAGCGCCGCCTCGGAGCGCCTCGTCCGCGATCCCTACCGAGCCCGCCCTCGCGCCGATCAGAATCGATTGCAGAAAGACGTTCCGGACCAGAGCCAGCGCAGTTTCAGGACGGGCGGGCCGGGTCCTCTCCCGATCGCAGGCCGCGCGGCCGGCCTCCAGGATGCGGGCGACCACCGCCTGGTCGCCTGGAGACAGTCCGTCCCGCAACGCGGTTTCGATCTGCACCAGGTTCTCCACCAGGAAGTGGCTGGCGATCGCGCGAGCCTTCAACATGCCCGCCGCCCACTCGCAGTAGTCTTCAAAGGACCGGATGCTGCCTGCCTCGACGGCGCCTCGCAGGAATCAATGTGAAACTGCGCGTCCTCGATGCCGAACCTTCGGGCTCTGTCGCCATACCTGGCCACCCAGTCGGGGTGCGCTTCCAGGAACACCCGGGTGACATCTTCCGCGATTCCAGGCTTGAGTGCCTGCAATCGATCGCCAAGCGCCGTTCTGTCGGCTAAGGAGAAGTCACTCATTTCGATGCCCCCCGGGAGTGGTAACACACCGTTCTTCGAGGGCGGAGGCCGGCTCGCCCAGCAGTGCGAAGGCGTGCGGTTGAACGTCGAGGTTGCAGAGGAGCACGTGCGCGCCTGAAGCCCCGCCAACAAACGTAACGGGGAGGCGCAGTTCGGGGCAGCGGATTCCGGCCTCCACCCGGCTGCGGAGTTCGCTCGCCGACCGGGGAGTCAGGAACTCCCACAGCGATCGTCCGTTGAAGTGCTCCGGCTCGTTACCCAAGAGCCTGTCCATGGCGGCGGTTGTGCCCAGGATGATGCCGTCCGGTGTCGCAACCACGCCGTGCGCCACGGTGCTCGAAGCCAGGTTGCGCATGGCCAGTTCAAGCGTGCGCTCGCCCGCGCCGTGGCGGCAGTTCGCTGTTGACGTGGCCGCGCGCGTGCTGCACCGTGCGGGCCCGCTCGATCCGCTCCCGCATCTGGTCCGACGTAGCCCCCTGCGCGTCCGCTCGCATCTCTTTGTACGGGACCGCGGGACGTCGAAAGCGTCGAGCATCGGCAACACCATCAAGCGCGACTGCGGCCCCCCGCTGGACCGACTGCCTGAGGTACAATTCCACTAACAGGATGAGGGTCCGCTTACTCGGATTGGGGCTTCTGCTAGTAGGTGAAGGCACGGCTTGGGCTCAGTAGCATCCGCGGTGCGACCGGAGTCTACGGCACGCTGGGAACGCACGCTTCCGAAAACATTCCCGCTCCGTAAATCGACTTGTGAACGATGAAAGCGAGGTCGCCCGATGAGGCGGTTAGTCATTCTCGTATGCCTGTTGTCTTTTCTCGCAGTGTGTATGCCAGCGCAGCGAATGGCCAGCACCTACCCCAACCTACAAGC
Organism: uncultured Solibacteraceae bacterium; assembly: GCA_964493965.1. Taxonomy (GTDB): domain Bacteria; phylum Acidobacteriota; class Terriglobia; order Bryobacterales; family Bryobacteraceae; genus DASWZN01. The sequence goes on along the minus strand of CAZBQQ010000037.1, from coordinate 4,508 downwards.
GTTTATCGATTCGTGTCCGCAGAACGATCCCTATTTGCCCATCATCCAGCGGGATTTTCGGATCTTGAGGGATCAGGTTCCAGTCGGCCAGATTGCGTGCACGGAACCCTACAGCCAAATGCCGGCGACACAGATTACGGACGAACTTGCGGCCTTGCAGGTCCTGAGATTCATGTACTACATGGACATGGGACGGTCCGGATACTTACCTTGGACGTCGCTCCGGCTCTACGACTGGATGAAGTCCAGGATTTCCGGTATCAATATCGACTCGTCGAGCGTGGGCGGAGAGTGCTGCCTGATCGTCAATAATGCGACCTACATTAGCGTGGGGAGCCTGGCGGCGCTCGCTGCCGCGGATGGCACCACCGTTGCTTTCCAGGCGCAATACAGGCAAACGGCGATCGGCATCGCGGCGAACGTGGGGTTGTATGCTCACGAAACGCGCCACACCGAAGGGAACGGCCACCCGCATGTGAGCGGATGCCCGCAGTTCCCAACCACCAACGGGTGCGACGAAACGTATGACCTAACCAATCTATCTCCTTACGGAATCCAGTATTACCTGGCCGCACAGATGCTCTCGGGAGGAATCAATCTCGGGTATTCATGCGACCCCGCAACACAAGCCCTGCTAGGGGGCGAATTTGAGTCCCTCGCGGATGTTTATCCAGGACGCTTCGTGACCAATGCCCCCCCTCAGCTCAGTCTGCCTGCGGACCCGGGCGGCGCGTGCATTCCTGCCAGCACCTTTACTTTGAGTAGTGTCCCATCGCAGGTGGCGGCCGGAGCCAACTTAACTCTAGGCATCGCCGCTTCCAATTCCCAAGCCGGCTGGACGGCTGACAGCACCGTCAGTTGGATCACCCCAACTGCAGGCATGAATTCCGCTGGAAGCGGACAAGCGGTGTTTGCAGTAAACCCGAACGGTTCGACAGAGTCCGGAACGGTGATCGCGGCTGGGACAACCGTTTCGGTCAACTGCGTTGGCTCTAGTTGCGCCGTTTCAGGGGTAACGACAATTGCGTTTGGCCCGCTGAGCGATGTAACACTTGGAACCGCTCCGTTCACGATCAGCGCAACGGCGTCCTCGGGGCTGCCAGTGACCTTCACTTCGACGACCCCCGCGGTTTGCACCGTAGCGGGTTCGACGGTGACAATCGTTGCCACCGGGACGTGTTCCATTACGGCGACGCAGGCCGGAAATGCGACTTACAGTGCAGCTACCCCGGTGACGCAGAGCTTTACGGTAACGGGTCAGAATCCCCAGACCATCGCGTTCGGTTGGCTAGGTAGCGTGAAGGTCGGCGTAGCTCCTTTGACGGTCCATGCGACCGCCAGCTCGGGTCTGGCTGTCAGCTTCGCTTCGACAACCGTTTCCGTCTGTACTGTCCTAGGAAGCACCGTAACGATCGTCTCGGAAGGAACCTGCGCCATTACCGCCAGCCAGGCCGGTAACGCAGTTTATGCATCGGCAAATTCCGTGACTCAGTCGTTCCCGGTCCTGGGCGCCTCGGAGATGCTGTGGCGGTTCAGCGCAACGTTTGCCGACGGTGGGACGGCGATCGGTTATTTCGTTTTTGACCCGAATGCCAATAAACTCCGCAACTGGGATGTCTCGACAACCGGAGGCAATACAACTGTTTTCTTCCCGTTCGAGTTCACACCGAACAACAGCGGTACGGTGCTTGCACCCGGGCTGACCCAGGTCAACTTTGAGTCGACAGCTTTGTATCTTGGTAAACTCGGATTGCCTGAGAACCTGGACCTGGTTGCGACCCTTGCTTCGCCGCTTTCCGGCGCAGGCGGCACCATCAATATCGCGCCGAATGCCACTGGCGAGTGTTTCGATTGTAACCCTGGCCGCCTCATCACAAGCGGTATTGTGACCACCACCGGACCCCTCCCGCCTGCGGTGACGGTGACGCCGTCCGCATCGAGTATCACCACGGCGCAGCCGCTCACAGTGACGGTCGCCGCCAGCGGGGGAGACAGCGCCCCCACACCGACCGGCTCGGTGACTTTGACCAGCGGCACCTACACATCCGGCGCGGCGACTCTCAGCAGCGGCAGCGCCACGATTGGCATTCCCGCCGGGTCGCTGGCCACCGGCACCGTCACGCTGACCGTTGGCTATACGCCCGATTCATCCAGTTCCCCGACCTACAAAAGCGCGACCGGATTCAGTTCGGTTACGGTGACCGGCGCGGCGAAGACCACCCCGACCGTTACTGCCACACCATCCGCATCGAGCATCAGCACTACGCAGCCTTTGACGGTGACGGTTGCCGTTACTGTAGGCAGCGGGTATCCAACTCCCACCGGCTCGGTGACGCTGACCAGCGGTAGCTACAGCTCTCGGTCAGCCACCCTCAGCAGCGGTAGCGCGACAATCAACGTTTCCGCCGGGTCGCTGGCAGTGGGCAGCGACACGCTGACCGTCACCTACACACCGGACTCGTCCGGTTCCTCGACCTACAACAGCGCGACGGGATCGAATTCGGTGATGGTGACCGCCGCGGCAAGAACCACTCCAACCGTGACGGTGACGGTGTCGGCTTCGGGCATCACGACCGCGCAGGCGCTTTCGGCGACCGTAACTGTAAGTGGCACTCCCACTCCCACCGGATCGGTGACTCTGACCGGTGGCGGCTACACCTCCGTGGCGACAACCCTGACCAGCGGCAGCGCCTCAATCAACATCCCCTCCGGATCGCTGGCCATCGGAAGCGACACGCTGACGGCCAGCTACACGCCAGACGCAAACAGCTCCGCAACGTACAACAGCGCCACGGGCATATCGTCGGTGGTATCGGTGACCCTGGCCGCACCTTCGGGGCCACCCGCTTTGGTCTCTCCGGCGAACGGAGCCGCCGGCGTTTTGCTGGCGCCGACTTTGGTCTGGGACGCTTCCAACGGCGCGACGTCCTATGACGTTTACTTCGGAACGTCGTCCACACCGCCCCTGGCCGGCAACACGACGAATCTCAGCTACGCCCCCGGCGTCCTCAATCCCGGCATCACCTACTACTGGCAGATCGCCGCCAAGAACTCCGCCGGGTCCAATCCCTCCGGCGTCTGGTCCTTCACTACCGCCACCAACCCGACCACCGGCCTGCACTTCGTCGCCGTCACGCCCTGTCGCCTGGCGGACACGCGCGGGACCTCGACCATCGCCGGCGGCACCTCCCGCGACTTCGCCGTCCCCCAACTCGGCGGCTGCGGCATCCCCAGCACCGCTCAGGCCTATTCGCTCAACGTGACCGCCGTGCCGGCGGGCTATCTCGGCTACCTCACCATCTGGCCCACTGGCCAGCCGCGGCCGAACGCATCCACCCTCAACTCCTGGGAGGGCACCGTGGTGGCCAACGCCGCCGTCGTGCCAGCGGGTACCAACGGCGCCGTCAGCGTCTACGTGTCGGACGACAGCAACGTCATCCTCGACATCAACGGCTATTTCGACACCTCCAGCGGCCCGACCTCGTACGCCTTCTATTCCGCCACGCCTTGCCGGGTGGTGGACACGCGCAATTCGGCGGGTCAGTTCGGCGGACCGGAATTGGACGGCACAAACTCCCGCGACTTCCCGATTCCGCTCAGCTCCTGCCCCATACCCGCCACCGCGCGCGGCTACTCACTCAACTTCACGGTTGTCCCAGCGGGCTATCTGGGCTTCCTGACCACCTGGCCCACCGGTCAACCGCGACCCAACGCCTCGACGCTGAATTCGTGGACCGGGAAAGTGGTGGCCAACGCGGCCATCGTTCCGGCCGGGACCAACGAATCGGTCTCGGTGTACGGGTCGAATGCGACGCAATTGATCCTGGACATCAACGGCTATTTCGGCCAGCCGGGAAGTGCGGGAGCGCTGAGTTTCTACCCGGTGGCGCCGTGCCGTGTGGCGGACACCCGCAACCCGACAGGGACGTTCGGGGGGCCGGAGATGGAGGGCCCGACGACGCGGGTGATTCCGATTCCGGCCAGCACGTGCAACATTCCATCGACGGCGGCGGCGTACTCGCTGAACGTGACGGTGGTGCCCGACGGGCCGCTGTCGTACCTGACGATCTGGCCCGCCGGCTCGGCGCAGCCGAACGTGTCGACCTTGAACTCGTTCGACGGTGCAGTAGTGGCGAACGCGGCGATTGTGCCGGCGGGAACGAATGGGGCGATCGAAGTGTATGTCACCAACCCGACGCACGTGATCCTGGACATTAACGGGTACTTCGCGCCGTAAGCGGTATTGCACCGCCTCGGCCAGGTGCTTGGCGGATACCGACTCCGAGGCATCGAGGTCGGCGATGGTGCGCGCCACTTTCAGAATGCGATCATGGGTGCGGGCCGAGAGGCCCATCTTGCGCGTCGCGAGTTCCAGCGTGCGCTCGCCGGCGTCGTCCAGCTTGCACAGCTTGCGGAGGAACTCCGGTCCGGGCTCCTGCACTGCGCGGCTTCTGCAGCGACACCAAATCCAGCGGTCACCGCCAACGCAAAACTCCTTCTCCCCACCC
>CAZBQQ010000036.1:34253-39041 GCA_964493965.1 uncultured Solibacteraceae bacterium | reverse complement strand
GTGACGGTATTTGGAAACGGTGTTTTCCGGGCGGTGCAGCTCCTCGGCAAGGACTGGTGGGGGCCTTACAATTCAGGCGTGCATCCGTGGACAACAGCGGCCGGCGAGAATTCGACCTTACTGCTGTTCAACTACACGAACGCGGCGGTGCGGTTCGGGGTATTTATCGAGACCGGTGGCGTGGCCTGGTTTAGGAACTACCAAGTAGCACCGCTGGAGACAGTCGCGCTTGACATTGGAGGCGCGATCGCGGACGGCGTCAAGGATGATGCGGGGCACATTCTGCCTAAGAACGCGACCGCCGGGCTGGTGCACTGGTTCACGCTCAGCCCCGGCCAAGGGGCTGGGCGGCTGCTGGTGACGCGCCAGGATATCGGTCTCGCGCGTAGTTTCCAGTGTCAGAACACAGTGGCGTACTGCGGGAGCGACAGTATCGGGAACACTTCTGTGACGCTGCCGGTTCTCGGCAGTGTTCAGGGCAGCGGAAGCCTGGGTCCCATCTTGGTGGACCTTTGCTTCACTACGTTCGGTCAATGCAGCGGGAGCCAGGCACAAACGGCGCCGGCGTCCGCGTACTGGACGTCAACGAACGCGCAGGTCGCATCCACTCCCTCGGGCTTGCAGACCTACCCGCAAATCACCGGTGTGGCGGCTGTGAGGGCGTCGATGAACGCGCAAGTGCCTGACGACGAGATCTGGAATCCGAACACGCGGTCGTACTACTATTGCCCTGTGCCGCCACAGGTTGGAACTGCGAATGTCATAAACTCGCAGATGACGACGGCCGACGTTGTCAGGAACACAATCAGCGTCAAGCTGAGCGGTCCCTCGGGCGTGAGCGGCACTCTCAACCTTATAGCAAGCGGGAATCCAACAAATAGCACGATCTTAACGCAGACTCTAGGGCCAGGTACGTACAATTTCTCTTTCGGGCGCCCTAGTTTAGCAGTGAGTTACTACTCATCCGTTCTCGCGCGGTGGACCGTTTCAGGAGCCACCGCCACCGGAGCTCAGACGGTAGCGTTCTACGGCCTAGGATCGACCTATTTCACGACGTACAATATGCCATCGGAGGATAAGTGCTCCGGTGGGACCAGCACGGCTTACATCTGCACGAGCCCTTCGTGCAACACCTACGTTACTGACCAGCTGAACAGCACCTTCATTAGCCAGACCGAGCTCAACGGCACCGGGTTCTCAGACGGGCATGGGACCCTGAAAGCGTGCGCAGCCCTCAACTGCGCGCCGCCACCGGGTGGAACTTCAGGGAACCACGGAAACACGCTCGTCTCGGTGTCGAGCGCTACCGGAGCCTGTAACACGGGACTGTCGGACCGGGTGAGCGTCGCAACGAATCCGTACCCAAACACCTCCAACCAGTACTGGAATTGCGGCGACTCCGTTCTCCTGGTGGACGGCAGCGACCAGAACAACTCCACGATGACGGCCGCAGACGGCTGCCCGGCTTGTAGCACGCCGGGGCACATCGACAGCTACTCATCCTCTCCGGCCTGCAACCCACGAGCCTTTGGGCCTTACGGCCAGTACACGGCAATCAGGCTCAGATGACCATGACAAGGATCAACCAACTCCCTTGTGCGCCACTCGTCATGGCAGTGGCGTTGTCGGGCCTTGGATGGGCCCAGCCCGCGCCTTCCACGCCTTGTGGGCCCCCGGGCTCCTTTGAGGCGCCTCGTGGCCTTTCGATATCCATCGACAAGTCCTCTGGGAGGGCGCGGTATCGACTTGACTCGGGGAAACTGCATATTGAACGGCCGTTTCCAGGTGTCATGGAGGAGGTTGTCCAGTCATGCCGGATACCCGGCGGCCGGATTCTGGTGTTCGGCAAGGAGGAGACGTTCTTTAACATCGAGATCCTCGATGCCGCCAACGGTAAGATTTCCGACTCTCTTGGCGGATATACTCCGGCCCTGTCCCCGGACAAAGGTTGGATCGTGGCGCGAAAGTTCTACCCACTTCATGGTGTCAACGCTTCTGAAGAGTACCTCCTCTACGACCTCGCGAAGGACCGCGAGGCGAACCGTGCGGGCATCCCACCGCGTGACACGGATGCCTTCGGGCGTGTGATCTACCCAATCGTTCTCAATGCCGAACCGTACCCGAATGTTTGGCTTTCCGCCGACCAGACGCATGTGTTTCGCTCGAAATCGTTCTATTGGGAGGATAACAGCGCAGCGTTTTTGTTCGCCGACAGCGTTGAGTACAAAGGCCTGTCGCTCGTGCTTGTATACACAAAGCAGGCTGGCCAGCGTGCATGGGTACATTCCGTTGCACCGGAGGATGTCTGCACGGGGCCCGATGCTGCGGATGTGCCCATCTATACCTTGACGCTCTCCGAAGCAAGGATCATGGAACTGCCCGGTGGGCTGCTGGTCAGAGCCAGCTTCTCATCGACCGACCCTCGTTGTGCGCCGCGCGCACTGGAACTGGCCCCAGGCGAGTTCACGCCCGCAAAGCTGGAGGTTCCAGGCCGGCCTCAGCCCCCCGTTCTGGAACAGCAGTGAAAGCAACGCAGGCAACGCTGCCCTTTGCACTGCTGGCACTCGCGACCTGCACGGCCGCGGATAAAGACGCCCCGCCCGAGGTGCCGCGCTTGCGCTGGCAGAATTTCACGGTGGCGAACGGGTTGCCAGATAACCGGGTCTACAGCGTCGCCGTTGACGGCGCCCGCGTCTGGGCCGGCACGGACAACGGGCTGGCGCTCTACGAAGACGGGAAGTTCCGCATCTTCCGGCCCGAGGACGGGCTGGCCCATCGGGCGTGCCTCTCGGTTGCGATTGACAAGAAGACACACGACCTCTGGATCGGGACCATGGGGGGCGCAAGCCGCTACTCGGGCGGCCGTTTCGATACGTTCACGCAACTCAACAGCGGGCTCGCCAACGACGTGGTTTACAAGGTGGCGCCCTATGGCGACGAGGTCTGGTTTGCCACCGCGGCGGGCGGGAGCCGTCTCAATCTGAGAACGAATCAGTGGACCCTGTACAACGAACGAAACGCGCCTATGCACGAAGTCTGGACCTATTCTGTCAGTCCGGGCGACGACAAAGTCTATTACGCGGTATGGGGCGGCGGGCTTCTCGAATACACGCGGGCGATGGACCGGTGGAGGCAGTACGTCGATCCGGATGGCGAGAACGAACTGGTGGTGTACAAGGACCAAGGGCTGATTCACAATATCACCACCTCAGTCAGCTACGTGAATGGGATCGTCTGGGTGGCTACCTATTTCGGCGCAGGCCGATACGACGGGCGCAACTGGAAGAACTTCCTCGACAAGGACAGCGGGCTCCCGAGCAACTTTCTCAACGAGGTGAAATCGGTTGACGGCCACCGCGCGTGGTTCTCCACCGACAAGGGTCTGGCTTGGTACGACGGCGAGAACTGGGCCGTGTACCGGCCGGCCCTCGACACGAAAAGGCCGGAGATGATCGTACGCGACGCAAAGGGCCGGACATGGCGCACTCCGGTCGATTCCGCTCCATCGCACAACTACGTTTTTGGGGTGGATTTTCAGGGCGACGACATCTGGGTGGCGACGGCTGCGGGGCTCAGCCACGGGGTTCGTCTGCACGATGGTAGACGGTGAGCCGCGTCCCAGGCTAGGCTAACCCCTGGGGCCGAGTTGTGCGTCATCCGTCTCCGGCGGCATGCCGAAGCGGCGCAGCAAGAGAAACTCGGAGAGGTTCTCCGAGGTTAGCAGGCCCACCAGGCGGTCGTCTTCCATCACCAGGACGCAGGAGCCGGCTTGGGAGAGCAGGGGAATGGTCGCGGCGAGGTCCTGGTCTGGGGAGACGTGCACGAAGTCGCGGTTCATGGCGCCGGCGACGTAGGATTCGGGGCCGCTCGATGCCATCGCGCGCAATAGGGCGGCGCGTCCCAGAAGGCCGATCACCTGGTCGGCGTGCATGACCGGAAAATCCTGCTGGCTGGTGGCGAGCAGCAGATTGGCGGCGTCGCGGACGGTATCGGCGTGCGAGAGGGTCCGGAAATCGGTGACCATCGCGGCGCGCACCGGCGTACCTTTCGTCAGGATCTGGCCGACGGCCGCGGCACTCTCCTGAGCGGCTCCCAGGTAGACGAAGAAAGCGATAAACAACAGCAGGTAGTTGGCGGCGAGCAGGCCGTAGAGCCCCAGGCCGATGGCCAGGAATTGGCCGGCGCGGGCAGCGAGGCGAGTGGCCTGCTCCGGCGGACGCCGCAAGGCCAGCGCCGACCGCAGAATCCGTCCGCCGTCCATGGGGAACGCCGGGAGGAGATTAAAGGCCGCCAGTACCAGATTGCCGCCGGCGATGCGCTCGAGCAGATTCGCGTCCGTCGGAGGGAGAAGACTCTGGACGGGCAGCAGGGCGCCTCGCCAGAGGAGCGCCACAAAGAGCGCTCCGGCGATGGCCACGTTCACAAGAGGACCGGCCGCCGCGATCCAGAACTCTTCCCGCGGTTTCGGAGGCTGTTCGAGCCGTGTCACGCCCCCTATGGGGAACATGACGATCTCCAGCGCGCGGACGGAGAAGTGCCGCCCGACCAGCGCGTGCCCCAGTTCGTGCAGGACGACCGAGCCGAACAGAGCGGCGATGTAGATGCCGTTCGCGAACGCCGATTGGCCCTCTCCGATTCCGGCGACCACCAGGAAGACGAAGAGCAGAGCGAAGGTGAAGTGCAGCCGGACGGTCACGCCGAACAGACGGATGGTGGCGATGGAGCCGGGGATAAAGCTGGCGTCCTGCTTCCGTTCGAGCGGCTGTTCCATCTGGTCTCACGATAGCA
>CAZBQQ010000036.1:25900-34153 GCA_964493965.1 uncultured Solibacteraceae bacterium | reverse complement strand
TGCCCCACGGCGAACTTCGCCTTTTGTTCGCAAGTTTATTTTCGTGATCGTCTCAGAACGTATTGAAAAAGCTACCTAGTGCGCCTTACAATCGTGCTGGGTGGGAATTACTGGTAGTTAGAGGAAGAAAGTGGAATCGTCTCTTGGCGGCGTCAATTCGGGTCGGCAGCCTCTCGGCGTGTACACGTCCCGGGTCGACGATAAGGGACGCCTGCGGTTGCCGAAGGAGCTGGAAGAGTTTCTGCGGACGTACCCCGAGCCCGAATACTTCATCACCAGCCTGGACGCCCACATAGCTCGAATATACCCCATCCGGACGTGGATGGAGAACGAAAAATTTCTGGCAGGGTTCACGGACAATCCGAAGGCCGGCCGGGACATCGCATTCCTGGCGCACAAATGGGGCGGCGTTTCGATGATCGACGCCCAGGGTCGGGTGCTGGTGCCGCAGGAACTGCGGAAGAAGCTCAACATCGAGGACCAGAAGGTCAACCTCCGGTTCTACAAAGGCGCGGTCGAGGTTTACAGCGAAGCCGAGTCGGAGCTGCGCGAGGCGAGCGCGATGGAAGCGCTGGCAGCGAATCTCGACGTGCTCGAGAAACAGGGGCTCATATAGCCGTGTATGCACGTGCCAGTCATGCTCGCCGAATCGCTCGAGTATCTGGCGGTGCGGCCGGACGGGACCTACGTGGATGCGACGGCGGGTTTGGGCGGGCACACCGGGGCGATCGCGGCGCGGCTCACGACCGGAACGGTGATCGCACTGGACCGGGATGCCGAGTCGCTGGAACGTGCGCGCGAGAACACGCTCGCGTGGGCGGAACGGATCCGCTACCGGCAGGCGCAGTTCTCGGAGATACGGCAGGCGCTCGAAGCATTGGGAATCGGAAAGATCGACGGCCTGTTGGCCGATTTGGGGGTCAGCCGTTACCAGTTGACCGAACCGGAACGCGGTTTTTCGCTGGCCTCGAGCGGCCCGCTGGATATGCGAATGGACAGAAGCCAGTCGCTGACGGCGGCCGAACTAGTCAACACGTTGAACGAAAGAGATCTCGCCGATCTGATCTATCGGCTCGGCGAGGAAGGGAGGTCGCGTCAAATAGCCAGAGCAATCGTTCGAGCGAGGCACCTTCCCGACGATACCGTGCACTTAGCGCGCGTCATCGAAGGAGCCTCGCCCCGAACGGGCCGGCTGTCACCCGCGACCAAAACATTCATGGCACTGAGGCGGGCCGTGAATCGCGAGACGGAAGAATTGGATGCGCTCCTGGAAACGGCGCCCGGGCTGATTTCGAGCGGCGGGCGGATGGTAGTGATCACGTTCATGTCGCTCGAAGACCGGCCGGTCAAGGAAGCCTTTCGCAACCTGGCCCGGCAAGGTCGCGCGCGGCTGCTGACCAAGCACGTGGTTACGCCGGGCAGGGAAGAGACGGTATTGAACCCGCCTTCGCGCAGCGCGAAGTTGCGGGCGGTGGAGATGGGCTAAGGGAGAGACTCTGATGGCGACTCGTGCGATATCCTTCAAACGGGCAGACCAGCCGGTGGCGGCTGGCGGCGAAACCTGGACGAGCGGGCCGGACGCACGCAAGTTGCGGCCGCTGCCGTCCGAGGACGTCTACTTCTTCACCAAGAAGATCGACAACAGCCGCGTGGTGCGCGAGGCCGACCCGGCCGGGCACCGGCGCGCGGTGCAGGCGGGCTTGAAGGGCTTCGCGGTGGCGGGGCTGCTGATCCTTCTCCTGATGCCCAGGGCGCTCGAGATGGTGGCCGGCTACCGGATCCACTCGCTCGCCGCCGATCACGCGAGGCTGGTGAACCAGAAGGCTGCCATCGCCCTCGAGGAAGCACAGCTCGAGAGCCCGCAACGCCTGCAGGTGCTGGCCGGGCAGCTGCGCCTGGTCAATCCCGATCCGAAGCACGTAGTGATGCTGAATAGCGCCAAACCTGATAGCGCGCTGGCGATGATGAATGTCGGCAGGTAGGGGGTCGGCGCATTCAGTTCTTTCGGAATTTCAGGCGTGCCGAGGATACCGTGCTGGCGTGGGGCCGTCGAGCCAAGGACGAACGGATTCGGGAGAGGGCGCATCCCGGCGCCCGGTTGTTCCTTCTGGGGGCGGGGGCTCTGCTGTGGGCCATCCTGATACTTTGCCGCCTGGTTCAACTCCAGGTCGTCTCGCATAAGACATATAAGGAGCAGGCCGACCACCAGCAGAACCACATTCTGCGCGTGGACGCGCCGCGGGGCTCCGTCCTAGACCGCGAGGGCCACGTTCTGGCCATGAGCGTCCCGGCCGACAGCGTGGCGATCGATCCATTGCTGGTGCCGGACCGGCCGCTGGCGGCCTCCATCCTGTCGCGGGCGCTGGGAGTCGATCGCGAAGAGCTGCTGGGGCGGATGGATGCCGCGGTGGAGGAGCAGCGGAGCGCGCGGGAGCAGAAGCGCAAGCCCAAAGGCACCGGGTTTCTGTGGGTGAAACGCAAGATCGCTCCGGGGGAAGCCGAGGCGCTGCGCAGCCTGAAGCTGGACTGGGTGGAGTTCCGGAAGGAGCCGCACCGCTACTATCCCGACGGGCAGCTGGCGAGTCACGTGGTCGGCACGGTGGACTTTCAGGAACGGGGCAACCTGGGCCTCGAGCAGCGGATGGACCGGGATCTGAACGGGCGTGCGGGCAAGGTCAGCATGCTGACCGACGTTACCGGGCGGCCGATCGAGTCCACGGTTTCCGCCGTTGCCGAGCCGGGCCAGAGCATCACCCTCAGCATTGACGAGAGCATACAGTTCGTGGCCGAGCGTGAGCTGAAGGCCGCGTGCGAGTTGTATCACGCCTCGAGCGGGAGCACCGTTGTCATGGACCCGCACTCGGGAGAAATACTGGCTATGGCCAGCTACCCGATCTTCGATCCCAACCAGCCACCCTCGTCCGATGAGGCGCCTTCCGCGCGTTTCGACCATCCCGTTTCGGTGGCCTTCGAGCCGGGCTCGGTGTTCAAGATCGTCACGGTCTCGGCGGCGCTCGAGACCACCTCGCTTCGTCCCGAGTCGCTCATCAACTGCGGCAATGGGACCATCAGGCTGGGCAGCCGCGTGATCCACGAAGCGCATCATGGCTACGGCACGCTGGCGGTGGCGGACGTTCTCGCGAAATCGAGCAACATCGGCGCGATCCAGATAGGATTGAAGGTCGGGGACAAGAACCTCCTCGATTACGTTCACAAGTTCGGATTCGGCAGAACCACTGGGATCCCGCTGCCGGCCGAGTCGTCCGGGATGATCAGGGATTTGAAGCACTGGGGCAAGACCTCGATCGCGTCGGTCGCCATGGGACACGAGGTGAGCACGACGGCGCTGCAACTGGCGCAGGCGTGTTCGGTGATCGCCAACGGCGGCGTGCTGGTGAAGCCGCGGCTGATCCTGAAGCGGCAGCGTCCCGGCGGGAAGGTCGAGAACGAACCGGTATCGGCGCCGGAGCGGGTCCTGAAAGCCGAGACCGCCATCACCATGCGCCAAATGATGGAAGGCGTGGTGTTGCGCGGGACCGGCAAAGGGGCGCGCCTGGCGGGATACACGTCGGGCGGTAAGACCGGGTCGGCGCAAATCTTCGACCTCGAGACCAAGCATTACACCCACATGTACAACGGGTCGTTCGTGGGCTTCGCGCCGGTGACGAACCCGGCGGTGGTGATCGCGGTGACGCTCAACGGGGTGCACATGTTCGGCGGCGTGGTGGCGGCTCCCGTGTTCAAGACGGTCGCGACGGAGACGCTGCGCCTGCTGGCCGTGCCTAAGGACATCCCCGAGGTCGAGCCGCCGCCGCTGGCAAATCCGGAGGAAGCCAACGATGTGGCCATTGCCGACATGAGCACGCCGCCGGAGGATTTGGAGCAACTGCCGGCGCCGCCTACCGTGGCACCCAAGACGGCGTCAGCGCCGGCGCAGGCGGCTTCGCCCTCGACAGTGGCCGTGGCCGGAGCATCCTCGGTGGCCGTGGCCGGCCCGGCCGCGCCGAGCTTCGAGGGCAAGACGGTGCGGGCGGTGATCGAGCAGTCGATGGCGATGGGCGTGCAGGTCGAGGTGGTGGGAAGCGGCATCGCGCGGCAGCAGGCGCCGCCGCCGGGCAGTCCGTTGAATCCCGGCGAAAAGGTCAAGGTGCTGTTCCGATGACACTCGGTGAAATCCTCTCCGGCGTTCGCGTGGGGCAGGCGCTTTCGGCTGAGGCCGCCGCGGCCCAGGTGAGCGGTGTGGCGTACGATTCCCGGAAGGTGGCGCCGGGTTTCCTGTTCTTCGCGTTTCCGGGCAAGCACGTCGACGGCGGCGCGTTTGCGGCCCAGGCGTTCGAGCGCGGGGCGCTGGCGGTGGCGAGCGAATCGCCGCGGCCGGACGGTGTTGCGGGCGAGTGGATTCAGGTGGAGCACGGCCGGCGCGCGCTGGCGGTTGCGGCGCGCAACTTCTTCGGGAAGCCGGACGAGCGGATCGCCATCACCGGCATCACCGGCACGAACGGCAAAACCACTACTGCGTATCTGCTGGATTCGATCCTGCGCGGGGCGGGCCACATCACGGCGCTGGCGGGCACGATCGAGTATCGCCTGGCGGGGAAGGTGACTACCGCGGTGAACACGACGCCGGAATCGCTGGAACTCTTCCGGATGTTCTCCGAACTCATCGCCGCGGGCGGCAGCCACGCCACCATGGAGGTCTCTTCGCACGCGCTGGCGCTCGGGCGCGTCTACGGGATCCGGTTTCACACGGCGATCTTCACCAACCTGACCCGCGACCACCTGGACTTCCACCACACCATGGAAGAGTACTTCGACGCCAAGCGCCTGCTGTTCGAGGGTGCCGGCGCGCCGCCGCCCCGCTTCGCCGTGATCAATCACGACGACGCTTTCGGGCGCCGGATCGAGGCCGCTTCGGGCACCACGCGGCTGAGCTACGGAACGGGCGAGGGCGCCGATGCGCGGGCCGAAAACACACACTCGGGTTTCGACGGCCTGCACTTCGAGATCGTCCTGGGGAGCGAGCGGTTCCCCATCGTGTCACCGCTTCCAGGGCGCATGAACGTCTATAACATCCTGGCCGCCTGGTGCGCGGGCTATACGCTGGGAATTCCGGCGGAGCAACTCGCCAGCGGCATCGCCGCCTGCCGGGCCGTTCCGGGCCGGTTTGAGCGCGTCGACGAGGGACAACCTTTCCTGGTGGTGGTGGACTACGCGCACACGGACGATGCTCTGCGCAACGTGATCGCGGTGGCGCGAGGTCTGGAGCCGAAGCGCGTCATTACGCTGTTCGGCTGCGGCGGCGACCGCGACCGCGCCAAGCGGCCGATGATGGGCGAGGCGGCGGCGGAGCTGAGCGACTTTGTGGTGCTGACCTCGGACAATCCGCGCTCGGAGGATCCGCTGGCCATCATCAACGACGCGCTGCAAGGGTTGTGGCGGCACGATACTCCGCACGTCGAGGAACCGGACCGCGAGAAGGCCATCCGCTTAGCGCTGGCGAAGGCGGAACCGGGCGATATCGTGATCCTGGCCGGCAAGGGGCACGAGACCTACCAGATTCTGAAGGACAGGACCATCCATCTGGACGACCGGGAAGTGGCGCGCAAAGTGCTGCGTGGTTTTGGCTACGGGGCGGAGAAGCAATGAACCTCGAGCTTCAGGACATCGCGCGCGCCATCTCGGCCGCGCCGTCCACAGCCAACGCGGTGGTTTCGGATTACGCGATCGATTCTCGGGCTGCCGGGCCGGGGAGCTTGTTCTTCGCATTGCGCGGGGCCAACTCCGACGGCCATTTGTTTGTGGAAGCGGCCTTCGAGCAAGGCGCGGTGGCGGCGGTGGTGGAGAGGCTGGGTGTGGGTGAGCACGCGCCCGAGCGTGGCGCAGACTCCCAGTCTGCAGCGTCGAGACTCGTCTCGACGCAAAACGAACGCCTCGGCACGAGTGTCGAGGCGGCAGGCAAGAGTGCCTGCGCCACAACGGCAGCGCAGTTGGTGGTGCCCGATGTGCAGGTCGCGCTCGAGCAGCTGGCCGGCTGGGCTCGGGAGCGGTGGGCGCGGCCGGTGGTCGGAATCACCGGGAGTGCGGGGAAGACCACCACTAAGGAAGTCATCGCTCGGTTGTTGGCCGTCGAGATGGGCGTCGGGAAGACCGAGGGCAACCTGAACAACCACATCGGCGTGCCGCTTTCGATTTTGCGGCTGCCCGATGCCGCGCAGGTGGCGGTGATCGAGATCGGCATGAACCACGCGGGCGAGATACGGCAACTGGCGGCGATCGCGCGGCCGACCGTGGGCGTGGTTACCAACGTGGGTTTCGCGCACGCGGAGTTCTTTCGGTCCGCCGATGAAGTGGCGTTGGCCAAGCGCGAACTGATCGAGGCGCTCCCGGCCGACGGCACTGCCGTGTTGAACGCCGACGATCCGCGCGTGGCGCGTTTCAGCGATGGTTTCGCCGGGCGGGTGGTCACCTACGGCCTGGCGGAAGGCGCGGATGTGCGCGCGGAGGCTGTCGAGTGCGGCCCGGACGGCGTGCGGTTCCGCGTGGATGGAACGGATTTCGAGAGCTCCTTCGTGGGCCGGCACGGTGTGATGAACATCCTGGCAGGCCTCGCGGTGGCGCGCGTTTTTTCGATTGCGCCGGCGCGGCTGGTGGATGCCGTGCGCGCGCTCCAGGCCGTGCGGATGCGCGGCGAGCGGTTCGTCCACGGCGGGGCGACCATTCTCAACGATTGCTACAACTCGAACCCGGAAGCGGCGCGCGCGATGCTGGACGTGCTCCGGGCCATGCCGGCGCGGCGGCGCATCGCCGTGCTGGGCGAGATGCTCGAACTCGGCGATTGGTCCGAGACTTCGCACCGCGGCGTTGGCTCTTACGCCGTGAAGTGCGGCATTGAAGTGCTCGTTGGAATTCGCGGCGCGGCCCGGCAGATGATCGATGAAGCTATACGGTCAGGCTTGTCGGCCAGCGCCGCGGTCTTTTTCGACGACCCGGAATCGGCGGGTGAGTTTCTGCGCGGCATGGTCGAGCCGGGAGACGCGGTGCTGTTCAAAGGCTCGCGCGGGACGCATGTGGAAAGGGCGCTCGAGAAGCTGACCGGCCCGGTGGCGGTGAACTCCTAATGCTTTACTGGCTCTTATACGAACAGCTCTATCACTACTTCAGCCCTCTCCGCGTATTCCGGTTCATCACGTTTCGGACGGCATTCGCCAGCATGACGTCGCTGTTTCTGTGCCTGTTTCTGGGGCCGTGGCTGATTGCGAAGCTGCGCCAGTTCCAGATCGGCCAGGTGATCCGCGAGGAAGGCCCGCGCTCGCACCAGAAGAAGGCCGGCACGCCCACCATGGGCGGCGTGTTGATCGTCATCTCCATTGTGGTGCCCACGCTGTTGTGGGCGAACCTCACCAACGCCTATGTCTGGATCGCGATCTTCAGCATCGTGGCCTTCGGCGCGATCGGGTTTTGGGACGACTACGCCAAGATTCGCAAACACCAGAACCTCGGCATCACCGGCCGGCGCAAGTTCGCGGCGCAGTGCGTGGTGGCGCTGGCGGTGGGCGTGTTTCTGCTGATATTGCGGGCGCACGGGGGCTACTCGACGGCGATGAACGTGCCGTTCTTCAAGAGCTTCAAGCCCAGTCTTGTCATCGACGCCTTCCTTGGCAACCCGTTCACCTACCCGCTCGCGTTTGTCTTCTTCTTCCTGTTTATCGCCTTCATCCTGGTTGGCAGTACCAACGCCGTGAACCTGACCGATGGACTGGATGGCCTCGCGATCGGGCTGATGATCGTCGCCTCCGGGGCCATGACGGTGCTGACGTACACCAGCGGCCATGCTGAGTTCGCAAAATATCTGGACCTGGTGCGGCTGCCCGGAGCGGGCGAGCTGACGGTATTCTGCGGCGCCATGACGGGCGCTTCGCTGGGCTTTCTGTGGTACAACGCGCACCCGGCCGAGATCTTCATGGGCGATGTAGGGTCGCTTGCGCTGGGCGGCAGCATGGGCGTGGTCGCCATCCTTATTAAGCAGGAGATCCTGCTGGTGTGCATCGGCGGGGTTTTCGTGATCGAGACGCTGTCGGTCATTCTCCAGGTGGCCAGCTACAAGCTGCGTAACGGGAAGCGGATCTTCAAGATGGCGCCGCTGCATCACCATTTCGAGGCGCTGGGCTGGACGGAATCGAAGATCATCGTGCGGTTCTGGATCGCGGGCCTGGTGATGGCGCTGTTCGCGCTGACGACTTTGAAGTTGAGGTA